>JAGVLW010000014.1 GCA_020054105.1 Alphaproteobacteria bacterium
AAAAAAAATATGGCGCGGCATGTTGCAAGTGGCGGCCAGCGGCTTCGGTAAAGGCATATTGATTACGCTCGCCGTGGTAACGGTCGCACTCGCAGTGAGTATGGGCTACAGTGATTTCGCAAAAAACCTTCCCTCCGAGACAGGCATCATGCGCGGCCTGGCCACGGCATTCCAGTTTTTCGGCAGCGGCCTGGGGCTGGCAACGCTTGCTATCGGCGGCACGCTGGGAGCCGTTGCGGATACGCACCGTCGGCAGAATGCGATTACCGCCGAAATGGCGCGGCAACAGGCGCAGGATTTTACGCTGGCGCGCGATCTCAGCGCCGCCAAAAACCTGGAGGTCGTGCGCAATGCGCCGCCGGTGCCCGAGGTTAAAGCGCCGCCTGTCGTCGCCAACAACAAGGGCAGCATGGCCGATTCCATTCCCGAATGCGGCCATTGCGCCCGCGAGCTCGAACGGCGCGTCAAAGAACAGCAACAAATAAGCGTCGGCGGATAGGTATGGAAAACGATCACACCGCCCTCGTCCAGCCGCTTTCCCTGTGGAGCAAAATCAAGACGGGCGTGAAAAGCTTTTTTAAAGCCGCCGTCAGCTATATTCCCAAGGGACTGATGATCAGCGCCGTGTTGTTCGGCGGCTCGGCGGTGCTTGAGGCAATGACCGGCTTTGGGCTGCTGGGCGTGACTCAGGCTTTCAACGCCGGAGCGGGTGCAGTGGCCACCAAATTGCTCACCACGATGGCCATCGGCAGCGTGCTGACCGGGGGCATCGAGGCCTATAAAGGCGTGGCGGCGGCCATCAAGCAAAATGAGACCGCGATGGCGCAGCAGCAGGCAGCACTTTCGCGCGGCCGCACATGCACGCCTGAACGGCAGCAATATACGGAATATGCAGAGCCGCTGACGCCGCCGCCGACACCGGCGCTCAGCGAACATTTGGTCAACACGGCGAAAATCGCATCGCATCTGGTGCACTGACGCACAGGAGAATTTTTATGGCAACACAGGACGCAAAGCCCGGCTTTTTAAGCTCGATGATGAGCGGCATCAAGGGCTGGGTAAAAGGCGCGATCGCCGGCGGCGTCATCGGGCTCATCGCCGGCGCCGTCATTGGCGGTGTGGTTGCGCTGATCAATCCGGTCGCGGGTGCAGAGGTATTTGCTCTCACCACCGCCGAAACCGCCAGCCTGGGCGCAGCAACGATAACCGTCATTGGCACCGCGCTAGCCGGCGCCAGCGCCTTGGGTAGTCTCGGCGGACTTGCCGGCGCGATGACCGAAGTCGTGCGCTCGCGCGAAGCGGCGCAACCTTCGGCGCAGGATATTGTCGGTGTCGCGAAAATGTCGTTCGCGCAGGGCGTTGCCGTCGGCCATAACATCGCCCAGCAACAGCAGCAGGAACAGGCGGGGCCAAGCTTCGTCGAGCGCGAAAACCAACGCCGCGCCGCGGCGGCGCAAAGCCAACTGGTGCATTAATCTCAAGCCCGAACAACGTGCACTTCGATCATCGGCTTTTTATCCAGCTCGATTCTCAGGCGCTTGCGTAGCGTCGTGCGAATGACTTCGATCACGGCGGTATCGGCCGCGCGTTTTTTCATATTCGCAACTGCGGCTTCCACTTCCGCGATGCATTCTTCGATCAGCTCGCCGTCCTGATTATCGTCGAGCACGCCCGGTGCCGAAAATTGCAGGCTTGCCGGCTCGCCGTCGCTGCCGATGCACAGGCTGACGAACACCACGCCCTCATCGCGCAGCTTGCGGCGGGTGCGCATGATATCGCCGTCGGCGGGAATCATCGAGTTGCCGTCGATGGCGACGTAGCCCGCCTCCACCTTGCCGACCACGCCGGCCGCGCCCGGCTCCAGCAAAATCACCGCGCCGTTGAACGCTTCCACCGCCTCTTTTACGCCGAGCGAGCGTGCGAGCTTGGCATGCTCGTGCAGATGCCGCGACTCGCCATGCGTCGGCACGGCGATCTGCGGACGCACCAACTCATACATGCGCGTAAGCTCGGCGCGCGCCGGATGGCCGGAGACATGGATGAAGAAATTGCGGTCGGTAATCACCTCGACGCCTTTTTGGACGAGCTGGTTGATGACACGATTGATCTTCGTTTCGTTGCCGGGAATTTTGCGCGAGGAAAAAATCACCGTATCGTCTTTTTGCAATTTGATGTTGGGATGCTCGCCGCGGGCGATGCGCGGGAGTGCTGCGCGCGGTTCGCCCTGCCCGCCGGTGGCGATCACCATCACGTCCTTGCGCGGCAGGTTCATCACTTCTTTTTCGTCGACGAACTCGATGCCGTCGCTGAGATAGCCGCTTTGCCTCGCCGCCTCGACGACGCGATGCAGCGAGCGGCCGGCGAGTGCTACCACCCTGCCCGCCTCGTGCGCCGCCAATATGAGCGAAGCGACGCGCGCAAGGTTGGAGGCGAACGTCACCACCGCGACGCGCTGCGGGCACTCGGCGATGAGTTTCACCAGATGCTCGCGCACCTCGCCTTCCGAGCCGGATTCGCCTTCGACGAACACGTTGGTCGAATCGCACACCAGCGCCAGCAAATTGCCATTGCCGTAGGTTTCCAGCGCATCGGTATTCGATACCGGGCCGATCATCGGCGCCGCGTCGAATTTCCAGTCGCCGGTATGCATGATGACACCGTTGGAAGTG
Source organism: Alphaproteobacteria bacterium (assembly GCA_020054105.1). Taxonomy (GTDB): domain Bacteria; phylum Pseudomonadota; class Alphaproteobacteria; order Rickettsiales; family SXRF01; genus JAGVLW01. The sequence continues at coordinate 2,670 of JAGVLW010000014.1, forward strand.
GTGATCGCCACCGCTTGCATTTCCGGGATGGAATGGGTCAGGTCGATAAGCTCGATGGCAAACGGCCCCAGCTCGAAGCGGCTGCCCGGCTTGATCTCGCTGATCACCGGCTTTTTGCCCGGCCCCATGTCATTGACTTTATGCTTGAGAAATGCCGCAGTGAACGGCGTGGCGTAAATCGGGCATTCGAGGTCGCGCCATAAATATGGCACGGCGCCGAGATGGTCCTCGTGCGCGTGGGTGACGACCAGGCCGAGCAGGTCTTTTTTATGTTCCATGATGAAGGAAATGTCGGGCACGATAATGTCGACGCCCGGCAGCCAGTCGCCGGAAAAGCCGATGCCGCAATCGACCATCAGCCATTTGCCGCCGATCGTGTAGAGGTTGAGGTTCATGCCCACTTCGTTCGAGCCGCCCAGCGGCACGAATAGCAAGTCGTCTTTATGTTTTTTGAAGTCGAAGGTCATGTTGATTAGTATCAGTCGTGAGTGGTGAGTCGTAAGTCGTTAGCGGTCATATACTATCGACTAACGACTGTCGACTAATGACTATTCATCTCATACAACTCTTTCAATCCGTGAATGGTCAAATCGGGCTCGGTCTGCTCGATCACCGGGCAGGCTTTCGCATAGAGCGAGGCCAAACCGCCGGTGGCTATCACTTTCATCGGCGCACCGTACTCGGCTTTGATGCGCGTGGCAATCGATTCCACCAGCCCGGCATAGCCATAGTAAATGCCCGACTGCATGGCGCCGATCGTGTTGGTGCCGATGGTCTTATCGGGCCGCTGGATGCCGATATTGGGCAGTTTGGCGGCAGCGCGGTGCAGCGCGTCGAGCGACAAATTCACGCCCGGTGCGATCACGCCGCCTATATATTCGCCTTTGCCGCTGACGACGTCGAAAGTGGTGGCGGTGCCGAAATCGACGACGATCAGGGCCTGATTGAAGCGTTTCCATGCCGCGAACGCATTGACCAGCCGGTCGGCGCCGACTTCCAGCGGGTTATCGACCTTGACGCCGAGCCCGGTTTTAAGGTTCAGGCGCGGGTCGCCGATGACCATCAGCTCGACGTTGAAATAGCGCCGCGCCAGCATCCGCAAATCGAAGATCGCCTGCGGCACGACGCTCGAAAGCACCGCGCCATTTATTTTACTAGCCTTGATATCCGCGCGCTCCAGCAGCTGCATCAGCCACACGCCATATTCGTCGGCGGTGCGTTTGGCGTCGGTCGAGATGCGCCATTGGCCGAGCAGCGCCTGGCCGTCGAATACGGCGAACACGACATTGGTATTTCCTGCGTCAATGGCTAGCAGCATGGCTATACTCTCCTTCCCCCTGCAAGGGGGAAGGCGGGATGGGGGTCAATTCTTGCTCTCATATCCAGACCCCCACCTTAATCCTCCCCCTTACAGGGGGAAGAATATTTTGAAATTTCGGCGGGGAAAATATCCGCCGCAAGAACCGAATGTTTGCTGCCGTCATCGAGCAGCAAGGTCAGGCTGCCGTCGGCGTCGATGCCCTGCGCGATGCCCTCGATTTCCTCGTCCGGCAAATGGGCGCACAGGCGCTCGCCCAGGCCCCAGGCATGGCCGGTCCAGCTTTTGCGCACCGGCGCGAAGCCTTTTTTGTGCCAGCTATTATAGCCTTCGATGAAATGGTGGATGAAGCGCGACAAAATGATTTTGGCCGACACCAGCTCGACGCCGGCATCCTTCAGGCAAGTGGCCGGAAATTGCGTGCGCGGCGGGAAGCTTTCGACGTTGATGCCCACGCCCACCACCAGCCAGGCGCCGGCTTCCGGCGTCTGGAAAGATTCGAGCAGGATGCCGCCGAGTTTTTTATCGTCGAGCAGAATGTCGTTGGGCCATTTGCAGGCGAGCTTGCTGCCTTTGGGCAGCAGCGGCGCCAGCGACTCGATGGCCGCCACCGCCGCCATGAAGGAAAGCTGGGCGAATTCCGCCAACGGCTTTTGGGGTTGCAGCAGCACCGACACGAACAAATTGCCTTCCTGCGACACCCATTCGCGGCCCATGCGGCCCTTGCCCGCCATTTGCCGCTTGGCCCAGATAAACGCGCCGTGCCCGCCGCCGGCTTTCGCCAGGCGCTTGGCTTCCTCGTTGGTCGAGTCCAGCACGTCGAACGACAACAGATGGTAGTCGTTGAGCAAATCGGACACCGGCTTTTTCTTCGCTATAGCCATACTACCTCACTAACGCCTGTGCGGCGATTTTCGCCGCGTTCACCAGCGGCGACGGTATCAGGAAAAACAAGAACGTCACCGTCGCGCCGAGCGCCGTTACAATACGAAGCGACAAGGGCGAACCGTCGTCGAACGCCGCCGCCGGCTCGTCGAAATACATCACCTTGACGATTTTGATATAGTAGTAAGCGCCGATGACGCTGGTCAACACACCGGCCACTGCCAGCCATATGAGCCCGGCATTGAGCGCCGCCAGAATCACGTAGAATTTGCCGAAAAACCCGGCCAGCGGCGGAATGCCCGCCATCGAAAACATGAAGGCGGCGATGGCGACGGCCATCATCGGGCGGCCGCGCGACAGGCCGGCCAGATCCTTGATCTCCTCGACCGCATGGCCGTGGCGCTTCATCAGCAGCACGCAGCCGAACATGCCGGCATTCATGAAAATATAGAGACTGAGATAAATCAGCATCGCCTGCACGCCGGCCTGGTTGCCCGCCGCCAGGCCCATCAGCATGAAGCCGACATGGCCGATCGAGCTGTAGGCGAGCAGGCGCTTGATATTTGTCTGCATGATCGCCGCCAGCGCGCCCACGATCATCGACAGCAGCGAAACCGCGACCACCACCTGCTGCCACTGATCGAGCGCCGAGGCGAACGGCTCGAGCAGGAAGCGCGAAAACAGCGCCAGCGCCGCCACTTTCGGGGCGGTGGCGAAAAACGCCGTCACCGGCGTCGGCGCGCCTTCATAGACGTCGGGCGTCCACATATGGAAAGGCACGGCCGAAAGCTTGAAGCAGAACCCGACCATCACCAGCACCAGCCCGACGACCAGCGCCTTGGCAGCGGGCCCGTGGGTGGCAGCGAAAAACTGCTGCAGCCCGTCGAACCCGGTGGTGCCGGAGAAACCGTAAATCAGCGACATGCCGAACAGCATCATGCCGGAAGCCAGCGCGCCGAGCACGAAATATTTCAGCCCCGCCTCGCTGGACTTGGCGTGGTCGCGCGAAAAGGAGGCCAGCACATACAACGACAGGCTCGAAAGCTCCAGCGCCATATAAAGCGTGAGCAAATCGTTGGCCGAGACCATGAGCATCAGGCCGAGCGTGGCCAGCAGCAGCAGTATGATAAATTCGAAGGGCCGCTTGCCTTCCTGCAGCCAATCCGACGAAAGCAGCAGCACCATCGCCGCCGAGGCGAGGATCAGCACCTTGGCAAATGCGGTGAAGCGGTTGGTGAGAAACATGCCGTTCATGCTGACATTCTCCAGCATGTCGCCGCTAAGCACCACGCCGGCGGTAAAAACGAGAATCAGCAGCGTCCACATTATCAGCGAGGTCGTCACCGTTTTCACGCGGTAGACGCCGTAGAGAAGCAGGAAGATCGTCGCCAGCGCCAGGTACAGCTCCGGCAACACCGAAAACAGGCTGACCAGTTTGATATCACCCATGACCTGTCCCATATTATCGCTTCCCATCCGCAGGTGTCACCTGCGTTATCAGATGGCCCATCGAGGCCTCCATCGCGTGCAGGTACGGTTTCGGGTAGATGCCGATCCACAGCACCAAAGCCACGATCGGCACGAAGATTACCAGCTCGCGCTTGCTAAGGTCGAGCATGCGCCTGACCTCCTCGTTGGCGATTGGCCCGAACACTACCCGGCGATAGAGCCACAGCATGTAAGCAGCGCCGAGCACCACGCCGGTGGCGGCCAGAAACGCCACCCAGCTGCTGGCTTTAAACGCGCCAAGCAACACCAGAAACTCGCCGACGAAACCCGACGTGGCAGGCAGCCCGACCGACGCCATGGTAAAAATCATGAAGACCAGCGCGTATTTCGGCATGACGTTTACGACGCCGCCATAGCGGTTGATCTCGCGCGTATGCATCCGGTCATAGACGACGCCGACGCAAAGAAACAACGCGCCCGACACCAGGCCGTGGCTGATCATCTGGATCATCGCGCCCTGCAATCCCTGCATGTTGAAACTGAAAATGCCGATGGTGACGAAGCCCATATGTGCAACCGAACTATAGGCGATCAGCTTTTTCATGTCCTGCTGCATCAGCGCCACCAGCGAGGTATAGATGACGGCGACCAGGCTCAGGCCGAACATCATCGGCGCGAAATAATGCGACGCGTCGGGCAGCATCGGCAGCGAAAAACGCAGGAAGCCGTATGCACCCATCTTCAGCAGGATACCGGCCAGTATCACCGAGCCGGCGGTGGGCGCTTGCACATGCGCGTCGGGCAGCCAGGTATGGACCGGCCACATCGGCACTTTCACCGCGAACGACGCGAACATCGCCAGCCACAGATATTGCTGCACGCCAAGCGCCAGCGACGGCGACTGCTTCATGAGGTCGGGGATGTTCGTCGTGCCGAATTGGAAGTAGAGATAGAGGATGGCAACCAGAAACAGCACCGAGCCGGCGAGCGTATAGAGAAAGAATTTATAGGCGGCGTAGATGCGCCGGTTGCCGCCCCAGATGCCGATGATGAGATACATCGGAATCAGCATGCCCTCGAAGAAAATATAGAACACCACCACGTCGAGCGCGCAAAACACGCCGATCACCATCGCTTCCAGAATCAGGAAATTGACCATGAAGGCGCGCACGCGCGTCTCGATGGCTTCCCAGCTGCACAGGATGCAAACCGGCATCAGAAACGTCGTCAATAGCACCATGAACAGCGAGATGCCGTCGATGCCCAGCGTATAGGAAATGCCGAGCCCTGCGAACCATTCATGGGTTTCGACGAACTGGAAATCGGCGGTTTTCGCATCGAATCCTATCCACAAGATAAGCGAGACGAAGAAAGTGATCAGCGTCGTAAACAAGGCGATGAGGCGCGCGTCGCCGGCGGCATTTTGTTCATCGCGCCCGGCGAGTAAAATCACCAGCGCGCCAAGGAGGGGAAGCAAGATGAGAATGGTCAACATATCACCTCAACACCACCCAGCCGACGATGGCCATGAATCCCAGCAGCATGGCAAACGCGTAATGATAGACATAGCCGGTTTGCAGCAAGCTCAGGCGGCCGGCGGAAAGGTGCGTCAGCAGCGCCGCGCCGTTGGGCCCCAGCCCGTCGATGATCGCCTCGTCCCAGAATTTCCACAGATAATGTCCCAGCCGCTTGGCGGGCCGCACGAACATCGCATCGTACAGATCGTCGAAATACCATTTATTCAGCAAGAACTGATACAAATCGGGGAAGCGTTTCGCCAAGGACGGCGGCAAGGCCGGGTTGATGATGTAGCAATACCAGGCAATGAAAATGCCGGAAAACGCCATGAGCAGCGGCAGCGCCATCACCCAGCCGGGCACATGGTGGGCTTTTTCCAGCGCATCATTCGGCGCGATCGCCGCCTGCCAGAAGGCGCCGTCGGGCGACGCCATGCCAAGCATATGATAGCCGATTGCGCCGGAGACCATCGCGCCCAGCGCCAGCAGCAACAGCGGGCGCAGCATGATGGGCGGCGATTCATGCACATGCTTCATCACGTCGGCGGAGGCGCGCGGCTTGCCGTGGAACGTCATGAACAGCAGCCGCCAGGAATAAAAGGCGGTCATGAACGCCGCCGCCGTGCCCAGCGCGAAGGCGAATTTGCCCGCAGCGCCGCCGGCGAACGCCGCTTCCAGGATCAAATCCTTGGAATAAAACCCGGCGAACCAGGGAATGCCCGCCAGCGCCAGCGAACCGATCCACATATAAGCGTAGGTTATAGGCATCTGCTTCCAGATGCCGCCCATGCGCCGCATGTCCTGCTCGCCCGACATGCCGTGAATCACCGAACCGGCGCCGAGAAACAGCAGAGCCTTGAAGAAGGCGTGCGTCATCAAATGGAAAATCGCCGCGCCATAGGCGCCGACGCCGCAGGCGAAAAACATATAGCCCAATTGCGAGCAGGTCGAATAGGCAATCACGCGCTTGATGTCGTTTTGCACGAGTCCGACCGTCGCCGCGAAGAAAGCGGTCAGCCCGCCGATCAGGCACACGAAATTGAGCGCCGCCGCCGATTGCTCGAATAAAGGCGAGCAACGCGCTACCATGAACACGCCGGCCGTCACCATCGTCGCCGCGTGGATGAGCGCGGAAACCGGCGTCGGGCCCTCCATCGCGTCGGGCAGCCAGGTATGCAGCCCGATCTGCGCCGACTTGCCCATCGCGCCGATGAACAGCAAAATGCAAATGAGTGTGAGTGCGTGGAATTCTATACCGAGGAATGTCATCGTCGCATCGGCCTTGCCGGCGGCGGCGGCAAAAATCGCATCGAACTGGATGCTGCCGAACAATACGAACACCGCGAAGATGCCCAGCGCAAAGCCGAAATCGCCGACGCGGTTGACCAGAAACGCTTTGATCGCCGCCGCGTTCGCCTCGGGTTTTTTGAACCAGAAACCGATCAGCAGGTACGAGCACAGCCCCACCCCTTCCCAGCCGAGGAACAGCTGCACCAGATTGTCGGACGTCACCAGCATCAGCATGAAAAACGTGAACAGCGAGAGATAGGCCATGAAGCGCGGCTGATGGTGGTCGTGGCTCATATAGCCGACCGAATAAAGATGCACCACCGACGACACCCAGGTCACCACCACCAGCATTACGGCGGTCAGCGCGTCCACCCGCAGCATCCAGTTGGCGGCGAAATCGCCCGAGCTTATCCAGTCGCCGATATTGACTTTATGCACCCGCCCGGCCTCGCCGATCAGGTCGCGCCAGCCTTCGTGCGACATGGCGATGGACGCGAATTCCAGGAACACCACGCCCGACAGCACCGCCGACAGCACCATCGCGCCGCAGGTCAGCCAATGCGCCAGCCTGGGCGTAATCGTGCGCACGCCAAGCCCGACGATGAGCGAGGCGAGAAGCGGCAGGAATACGATAAGCGCGATCATCCCTACCCCTTCATCATATTGACGTCTTCGACCGCAATCGAACCGCGATTACGGAAGTAGATGACGAGGATGGCAAGGCCGATGGCCGCTTCGGCGGCGGCGACGGTGAGCACGAACATGGCGAAGATCTGGCCGGTCATGTCGGCGAGCATGACCGAGAACGCCACGAAATTGATATTGACCGCAAGCAGGATCAGCTCGATGGACATGAGAATGGTGATGATGTTCTTGCGGTTGAGGAAAATGCCGCAAATGCCCAGCGTAAAGAGCAGGCTGGAGACCACCAGGTAATTCATGATGCCGATGGAGCCGAAGAAAATATGGTCGGTCATAGCCCCTCTCCCGATTTCACTTTTATTATCGCCATGCTCTGTTCGCGCGTGCGCGCCAGCTGCGCGCCGACGCTTTGCTTGCGCACGCCGACGCGCGCGCGTAGCGTGAGCACGATCGCGCCGATCATCGCCACCAGCAGGATAACGCCGGCGAGTTGGAACGGATAGAGATAGTAGGTATATATCAGCTTGCCGATGGCGTGCGTGTTGGTGACGTCTTCGGCAGACGGCATTGGATGGCGCGGCGACATCAGCCCGGCCAGCGATTGCAGCGAGACATAATAGGCAAACAGCAGCATGAACAGTACGAGGCCGGCGGTCAGCGCGCCCATCGGCAGGTATTTGAGGAAGCCCTGGCGCAGTTCGGCGAAATTAATGTCGAGCATCATCACCACGAACAAGAACAGTACCGCCACCGCGCCGACATAGACGATCACCAGCGTCATCGCGATATATTCGGCGCCGATCAGCACGAATAAACCGGCCGAGCTGAAAAACGCCAGTATCAGGAAAAACACCGAATGCACCGGGTTTTTCGACGCGATCACCATCACCGCCGAGCCGATCGTCACCAGCGCGAAGGCATAAAAAATGACGGTTGCGAGGGTTTCAGCCATAGCTAATCACCGCCTCCGTCGCCGCCACAATCACCTGCGCCGACATGAGAATCGCCGCAAGCGCGGCCGCCTACAATAGCATCGCCACCGTCGCCACCCTTGTTCTCAGTGCCGTTACGAATATTTCTCCACCGCGCCATAAAAAGTCGCGCCATAATTGCCACGGCTATTACTATAAACCCAATTACCCACCATGACGGCATACTCATCGATACCCCGCATAGATATTTGTCATCCCTGCGAAGGCAGGGATCCACGGCAGGCAACGAGTATCCGGCTTAGCGTGGATACCAGCCTTCGCTGGCATGACAGATGAAATACCAATCATCGATACCCCGCATCGGCGACCAGGTTGGCGGCGATGGCTGCTTCCCAGCGCTCGCCGTTGGCCAGCAATTTTTCCTTGTTGTAAAATAATTCCTCGCGCGTTTCGGCGGCATATTCGAAGTTCGGGCCTTCGACGATGGCATCGACCGGGCAGGCTTCCTGGCAGAAGCCGCAATAGATGCATTTGGTCATGTCGATGTCGTAGCGGGTGGTGCGCCGGCTGCCGTCCTCGCGCTCCTCGGCCTCGATGGTGATGGCCTGCGCCGGGCAGATCGCCTCGCACAGCTTGCAGGCGATGCAGCGTTCCTCGCCGTTGGGGTAGCGGCGCAGCGCGTGCTCGCCGCGAAAGCGCGGGGAGAGCGGGCCTTTTTCGTAGGGATAATTTATCGTCACCGGTCGCTTGAACATGTATTTAAGCGTGAGCCAAAACCCCGCCACCAGCTCGATCAGCAGAAACGATCGCGCAGTCTTATCCAACAATGCCATGCAGCGCTCCTTTAGTGTTGCGGCGGTGACGGTATATATACCAACTCACCAGTACCACCACCGCGAACAAGAAAACCGATATGATGTAAGGCATATAATGTTTAACCAATGCTTTATTATCGCCGATAATATAGCCGACGATCATCAGCGTGGTCATCCAAATGGCGCCGCCAAGCGTGGTATATAAGGAAAATTTCTTCACATCCATATGGGCCAGGCCCGCCGGAAAGGAAATGACGTGGCGCACGCCGGGAATAAGCCGCGCGGTAAAGATGGAGATTTCGCCGTGGCGGGCGAAGAAACGATCGAGCTTTTCCATCTTGTCGCGGCCGAAGAGCATGTATTTGCCGTAAGCGAGCAAAAAGCGGCGGCCGTAATGGCGGGCGATCCAGTAATTCAGCAGCGAGCCGGCAAGCGTACCGGTCACGCTGGCCAGCCATACCGCCCAGAAATCCATCAGCCCCTGCTGCACCAGATAGCCGGCGGGCACCATCGTCACTTCGCTGGGCACCGGCACGAACGTGCTTTCCAGCGCGGTCATGATGAAAATTCCCGCATAGCCGAAATGATGCACGAAATCGACCAGCCATTCTATCGCCTGCTCGATCATAGGCCGCCGCCCGCCATCGCCGGCTGCTGCACATAGACCACATAGCCCGCCGTCAGCGCCACCCACAGCAGCGACAGCGGCAAGAATATTTTCCAGCCCAGGCGCATCAGCTGATCGTAGCGGTAGCGCGGCAGGGTCGCGCGCGCCCAGATGAATACGAATAGCACGAAAGAAATTTTCAGCGCAAACCAGATCACGCCGGGCACATAAGTAAAGGGCGCGATGTCGAACGGCGCATACCAGCCGCCCAGGAACAAGATGGTCGTCATGCCGCTCATCAGGATCATGTTCATATATTCGCCGAGGAAAAACAGCGCGAAGGTCATCGACGAGTATTCGACGTTATAGCCCGACACCAGCTCGGCCTCGGCTTCCGGCAGGTCGAACGGATGACGGTTGGTTTCGGCCAGCGCCGAGATGAAAAATACCACGAACATCGGAAACAGCATGAACTGGCCGGAGAGGATATTGAAGGCAAACCAGTGTGTCATGCCGCCGGCCTGGGCGCGCACCACGTCGCCAAGATTAAGTGAGCCAACTAACAAAAGCACCGTGATAATGACAAATCCTATTGAAACCTCGTAGCTTACCATCTGCGCCGAAGAGCGGATCGCGCCCAGGAAAGCGTATTTTGAGTTGCTCGCCCAACCGGCCATGATGATGCCGTAAACGCCCAGGCTGGAGATGGCGAACAGGTACAAAATCCCGACATTGATGTCGGCGATGACGAATTCCTCGGACAGCGGGATCACCGCCCAGCCGAGCAGCGCCAGCATGAAGGTAATCATCGGCGCCATCAGGAAGACGATTTTGCTTGCCTGCGACGGGATGATCGTTTCCTTGAGCAGCAATTTTAGCCCGTCGGCGAACGGTTGCAGCAGCCCCCAGAAGCCGACGACGTTCGGGCCTTTGCGCAGCTGCATCGCCGCAATTACCTTGCGCTCGACATAGGTCAGCATTGCCATGCAGATCATCAGCGGCACGGCGACCAGCAGGATTTTCCCGACGATCACCAGGAGCGGCCAGAGCATTTCCATGAATTCCGCCATGCTCATGCCGCCGCCTTTTTCATCTGCGCGGCGATTTCGCGGGTGCACTGCGCCATGGTTTTAGAGGCGCGCGAAATCGGGTCGGTCATGTAGAAATTGGTGACGAACGCATCGAACGGCGCGCTGTTGATCTTAAAAGATTGCGCGCGCTCCGGCATGGCTTCCCACGCGGCCGGGACAATCTCATCGATATGCGCGAAGCCGGGAACGGTTTTCTCCATGCGGGCGCGCAATTGCGCCAGCGAATCGTAAGGCAGCTTGCGGCCCAGCGCATCCGACAGCGCACGCAGAATCGCCCAGTCTTCCTTTGCCTGGCCCGGCGGGAACACGGCGCGTTTCGTGCGCTGGGTGCGGCCTTCGAGGTTGACATAGGTCGCGTCTTTTTCCGTATAGGCGGCGCCGGGCAAAATGACGTCGGCGCGGTGCGCCCCGTCATCGCCGTGATGCCCCTGATAGACCACGAAGGCTTTGCCGAGCAGGTTCATGTCGAATTCGTCGGCGCCGAGCAGATAGACCAGAGCGATGTCGCCGGTTTTGCAGCCGTTAAAAATCTCGGCGATGTCCTTGCCGCCGGGCTTGGGCACGAAACCGAGATCGAGCGCCCCTACCCGGCCGGCCGCGTGATGCAGCACGTTGAAGCCGTTCCAGCCGTCCTTGACCAGGCCGCAGCGCTGGGCGATCACTTTTGCAGCGGAAAAAATCTCGGCGCCGTCGAGGCGCGCGAGCGCCGCCGAGCCGAGAATCAGCATCGGGTTCTTGGCCTCGGCTAATAATTTCGCGAGCGGATGCTGGCCCTGCGCGATGGCGGCAAGCGTTTTGGGATCGTTGCCGATCGATTCGTAGCCGTAAGTCAGGTCGTCCTGGTTGCCCAGGCTGAACACGCGCAGCTTTCCGCACAGCCAGGTCTTGCGGATACGGGCATTGACCAGCGGCGCTTCCAGGCGCGGATTGACGCCGATGAGCAGACACACATCCGCCTCCTCGATGCCGGCAATCGTCGTATTGAAAAGATAATCGCCCCGGTTTGTTGCGCTGATGGCCGCGCCTTCCTGGCGGCAATCGCGGCTGGCGATGCCCAGCAGATCGGCGAGATCGCCCAGCGCCGCAACGCTCTCGGCGCAGGCAAGGTTGCCCGCCAGCATGGCGATTTTGGGCGCGGGCGTATGGCCCATGCGCTCGGCGACCACGGCCAGCGCGTCTTGCCAGCTTGCCTCGTGCAGCCTGCCGTCTTCGCCGCGGATATAGGGCCGGTCGAGGCGCTGCAGCCGCAGCCCGTCGCAGGCATGGCGGGTTTTGTCGGAAATCCATTCTTCGTTGATCTCTTCGTGCACGCGCGGCAAAATGCGCAGCACCGCCTCGCCGCGGCTGTCGATGACGATGTTGCTGCCCACCGCGTCGAGCACGTCGATCGATTCGGTGTGGTTCAGCTCCCACGGCCTTGCCGCAAACGCGTATGGCTTGGAAGTCAGCGCGCCGACCGGGCAGAGATCGACCATGTTGCCGGAAAGCTCGGAGGTCAGCGTTTTTTCAATATAGGTGCCAATTTCCATATGCTCGCCGCGGCCGAACGCGCCCAGCTCCGGCACGCCCGCCACTTGCGTTGCGAAACGTACGCAGCGCGTGCAATGAATGCAGCGGGTCATCTGGGTTTTAATCAGCGGGCCCATATATTTGTCTTCGACGCCGCGCTTGGGCTCTTTGTAACGGCTGGTGCCGACGCCGTAAAACAGCGCCTGGTCCTGCAGGTCGCATTCGCCGCCCTGGTCGCAGATCGGGCAGTCGAGCGGATGGTTGATGAGCAAAAATTCCATCACCCCTTCGCGGGCTTTTTTCACCATCGGCGTATTGGTTTTGACCGTCATGCCTTCCGCGCACGGCAGCGCGCAGCTCGCCTGCGGCTTGGGCGGACCGGGCGAAACCTCGACCAGGCACATGCGGCAATTGCCGGCGATCGCCAGGCGCTCATGGTAGCAAAAGCGCGGAATCTCGATGCCGAGCCGCTCGCAGGCCTGGATGATCGCCGTGCCTGGCTCTACTTCTATTGCATGTCCGTCGATGGTTAGTTTTGGCATGAGCTGTCCGTTATTGTTTCTGGCGGGCGAGATATTCGAGTATCTCAAAAATCTTTTCTTTCAGGCGCTCGAACTCGCGCTGTTTCTTCTTAGGAAATTTCACCGCATTGCTGTTGGATTTCATCCGCTCCTCGGTGCTGCGGCCCGAACGCACGAACTCGATCTCGCCGAACGAGATCACCGAAGCGTCCTTAAAGCCGATCTCCGAGATCGCGCCCAGCGGAATCTCGCGCTTGGCATGCATCCCGTATTTCATCGAGTTCCACAGGCCCTTGCGATAAATAATCACGCGGTCAGGCAGCAGGTCGATCTGCCCGTCCATCCCGTCCACATGCATGATGAGCTTGCCCATATCTACGCCGCCCTCCGGGTGAATTCCTGAATCCGCCGCTCGATTTCCGGGCGGAAATGCCGCACCAGCCCTTGTATCGGCCAGGCCGCCGCGTCGCCGAACGCGCAGATGGTGTGGCCTTCGATGCGGCCGGCGACATCGAGCATGTGGTCGATTTCCTCGAGCTTGGCGTTGCCGACCGCCATGCGCTCCATCATCCGCCATAGCCAGCCGCTGCCTTCGCGGCAAGGCGTGCATTGACCGCACGATTCATGCATGTAGAATTTCGACAGGCGGGCGATGGCGCGCACGATGTCGGTCGATTTATCCATCACGATTACCGCCGCCGTGCCCAGGCCCGATTTCACTTCCTTCAGCGAATCGAAATCCATCAGCACCGTGTCGCAGATCGATTTGGGAATCAGCGGCACCGACGAGCCGCCGGGAATCACCGCCAGCAGATTATCCCAGCCGCCGCGCACGCCGCCCGCATGTTTATCGATCAACTCACGCATCGGAATGCCCATCGCGTCCTCGACGTTGCAGGGCTTGTTCACATGACCGGAGATGCAGAATACTTTCGTGCCGGTATTGTTCGGGCGGCCGATGCTGGCGAACCAGGCCGGGCCGCGACGCAGAATCGTCGGCACGACGGCGATGGACTCGACGTTGTTGACCGTCGTCGGGCAACCCCATACGCCCATGGCGGCGGGAAAAGGCGGCTTCAGGCGCGGCTGGCCTTTCTTGCCTTCGAGCGATTCGATGAGCGCGGTTTCCTCGCCGCAAATATAGGCGCCGGCGCCCTCATGCACAAAAATATCGCAGTCATAGCCGGAGCCGCAGGCATTCTTGCCGATCAGCCCAGCCTCGTAGGCTTCGTTGATCGCATGTTGCACGCGCTTGATTTCCTCGATGAGCTCACCGCGAATATAGATATACGCCGCCACCGCCCGCATGGCGAAGCAGGCAATCAGACAACCCTCGATCAGCTTGTGCGGATCGTGGCGCATCATATCGCGATCCTTGCAGGTGCCCGGCTCGCCCTCATCGGCATTGACTACGAGATAGCTCGGCCTGCCGTCGGACTGTTTGGGCATGAACGACCATTTCGTGCCGGTCGGGAAACCGGCGCCGCCGCGCCCGCGCAGGCCGGACGCCTTCACTTCCTCGATGATCGCCTCCTGCCCCTTGGCCAGCAGCGCCTTGGTATTGTCCCAGTCGCCACGCGCTCGCGCGCCTTTCAGCGTCCAGTCTTCGAAGCCGTAGAGGTTGGTGAATATGCGGTCTTTGTCAGCGAGCATGAACCGCCCTTTCTGTTATCTGCAAACTGTCAAGCTGCGCGCGCAACTCCGCGATATATGCCGCTACGCTTTCTTTTTGGCTATCCTTGACCGTGGAGGCATGGACCGCCATCGCCTCCAACAGCGCGGCGCTCCCGTTCATGATAGGTTCCGATAATGCGCCGACCTCCCCCCGGTAAGCAAGCTGGTATAATGCATTCCCTAAATCGGTCAACGCCTGCTGCTGCGGGAAAGGCCCGTACCATCGATCGAAACTGCATAAGAAATAATGCGGCTTCATGGGCATAATATCACCGTTATTCAATACCACATCTCTCGGCATATCTAAAAAATACATCAATGCTTCCTGCGTTGTTCTGTCGATCTTCATTTGGCCGGTTCGCTGCTTTTGCGCCCGCTCTGCGGGCCGGGTTTTACCGTGCCGTTATGCGAGAACACCTCGAGAATGCGCGTCATGCTTTCGGGAGTCAAATCTTCGTAATAATTTTCGCCGATCTGGCACATCGGCGCGTTCACGCAGGCGGCGAGGCATTCGACCTCGCGCAGCGTGAATTGCCCGTCGGGCGTGGTTTCGCCGATGCCGATGCCCAGCTTCTTTTCGCACGCCGCGACGATGGCCTCCGACCCGCGCAGCCAGCACGGCGTCGTCGTGCAGACCTCGATCAGGTATTTGCCGACCGGCTCGAGGTTATACATTGTGTAGAAGCTTGCCACCTCATAAACGCGCACCGGCGCCATGCCGAGCATCTGCGCCACCACGTCCATCGCCGCCTTGGGCAGCCAGTTATCGTGCTGCTTCTGCGCCAGCGTAAGCAGCGGCATCACCGCGCTTTGCTGGCGTCCTTGCGGGTAGCGGGCGACGATGGCTTGCGCTTTCGCAAGATTTTCGCGAGTGAACGCAAATCTCTCGGGTTGGGGAGTATGTTGGTAGTGGAGTTTTCCGGTCATGGGATTAGGGCGCTCTTACTTTTCTTTGGGGTTTTTTCTTGCGATTCTTATTTGCTCCGGAATTTTGCTTCGGTAGCTTGAGCAGCTGGCGATACACTTTCACCATGCGCGTTGCCGGCAGGCTTCCATCGGCATTGACCGGTGGCATCAGCAGCATCTGCCCCGTTTGGAAGGGCTCTTGGGCGTTGGCGACGATAAAACACGCCATCGCGCCATCGGCAACGCTGTCCTTGTAAAAATAGACGATACCCGATTCATGCACGACAAACTGCTGCATGTCCTTAGTTTTGGGCACCGTGAGCTGAGGCCATAAGGCATCGACGGAATTTTCCGCGCGCGGCTGTTTCAATTCGCGATACTCGCTGGTAAGGCGAAAAAACGCGTATTGGAATGGTTCCCTGGCAAAATTTTGCGCCTCCTGCCCGGCGGGATTTTCATAGACCTTTTCCAAGACCCATATGCCGGTAATGTCCAGCCGCTTGCACGGCCGCGACGGCGGCAGCGCCGGGAAATAGCTCGCAACGGGCGGCGTAACCTGTACAGGGGGTATCGCCGCCGCCGGCTCCTCGGGCGGCTTAGGGACAACCGCGGAAATCTTATCGTCGTCGGGCGCGGACGCAGACGCTGGCGCAGCTGCCGTCTCAGGGACGGCAATCGCGGGAACATCTTGCGCGAAGACCGCGCTAGCCAAAAGCATCCATGCCACACAAAAACCAGTTTTCATCGGTCGATCTCCCCGAATACGATGTCCATCGTGCCGATCACCGCCACCACGTCGGCGAGCATGTGGCCTTTGGTCATGAAGTCGAGCGCCTGCAGATGCGCAAATCCCGGCGCGCGGATCTTGCAGCGGTAGGGCTTGTTACTGCCGTCGGCGACCAGGTACACGCCGAATTCGCCTTTGGGCGCTTCCACCGCCGTGTAGGTTTCGCCGGCCGGCACATGATAGCCCTCGGTGTAGAGCTTGAAATGATGGATGATCGCCTCCATCGACTGTTTCATCACCTCGCGCCGCGGCGGCGCGATCTTGGGATCGCCGGTGACCACCGGGCCTTTGGGCATTTTTTCGAGGCATTGCATGATGATCCGCAGCGACTGGCGCATTTCTTCCATGCGCACGAGGTAGCGGTCCCAGGAATCGCCGTTCTTGCCGATGGGAATGTCGAAATCGAGTTGATCGTAAATTTCGTAAGGCTGGCTTTTGCGCAAATCCCACGCCATACCACTGCCGCGCAGCATCGGCCCGGAAAAGCCCCAATCGAGCGCTTCTTTCGCCGACACGACGCCGATATCGACCAGCCGCTGCTTGAAGATGCGGTTGTCGGTGAGCAGGCTGTCGACATCGTCGATGATTTGGGTGAAGCCTTTTGCGAAAGCGGCGATATCGTCTTCCATGCCGGCGGGAATATCCTGATGGACGCCGCCAGGACGGATATAGGCGGAATGGAAGCGCGCGCCCGAGGCACGCTCGTAAAATTCGAGGATTTTTTCGCGTTCCTCGAACATCCACAGCAGCGGGGTCATCGCTCCGACGTCAAGGGCTTGCGTCGTGACGTTGAGAGTATGGTTTAAGATGCGCGTCAGCTCGCTGAAGATCACCCGCAGATATTGCGCGCGAATAGGAACTTCGCAGCCCAGCAGTTTTTCCACCGCCAGCGAGAAGCAATGCTCCTGATTCATCGGCGAGACGTAATCGAGCCGGTCGAAATAAGGCAAGGCCTGCAGGTAGGTTTTATGCTCGATGAGTTTTTCGGTACCGCGATGCAGCAGGCCGATATGCGGGTCGGCGCGCTCGACCACCTCGCCGTCCATTTCCAGCACCAGCCTGAGCACCCCGTGCGCCGCCGGATGCTGCGGGCCGAAATTGAGCGTGAGGTTCTTGATGTCGACGGGACGGGTCATAAGTTAGTTTTAACGTTTCCTACGTTATTTTCTAGTAGGGATTTATGAATATTCCATAAATTTGCTTACTTTAAAAACCGGTGCATCACATAGACATCGACCAGCCCTTTCGTGGCATGGTCGAAACCTTTGGGCAAGGTGCCGACAATCTTAAATCCGAGCGATAGCCAAAGCGCCACGGCAACTTTGTTGACGCTGACGACGAAATTATACTGCATGGCCTTGTAGCCCTGCTTCTTGGCCAGTTTCAGCGCATGCTCGCCAAGCGCGCGGGCGATGCCGCGGCGGCGGAAATCGGAATGGACCATGAACGACGCGTTGGCGACATGCCCCGCCCTGCCCGTGCGGTTCGGACGGACGGAAGCGACGCCTGCCACCTTGCCGTTGATGTCCGCTACCACGCAATGCGTGCCCGGCGCCGAAATCCAGTAAGCCAGCGAGCGGTCGGGGGTCATTTCCTCGTGCGTGTAGGAGTAGGTTTTGCCTTCGTCGAGCACCTGGCAGAAAATATCGTAAATCTCCTCGAAATCCTCGAGGCGGGCGGGGCGGATAGTGAATTGTGCCTTGTGCCTCGTGCCTCGTGCTTTGTTTTTAGCAGTACTCATACTCTACACATGGAAAAATGAATTACTAGGCACGAAGCACGAGGCACTAACCACTCTTCTTCTCATCTCCCGGCAACACATAAGCCGGCGAACCTTCCCACGGGCTTAGGAAATCGAAGCTGCGATAGGCCTGGTTGAGTTTGACCGGCTCGTAAACCACGCGTTTTTGCTCGACGTCGTAGCGCAGTTCGACATAGCCGGTCAGCGGGAAATCTTTGCGCTGCGGATGGCCGTCAAAGCCGTAATCGGTGAGGATGCGCCGCAAATCGGGGTTGCCGGAAAACAACACGCCGTACATGTCCCATACTTCGCGCTCGAACCAGCCGGCCGCCGAATATACCCCGACCGCGGACGGCACCGGCGTGGCGTCGTCGGTGGCGACTTTGACGCGCAGGCGCATGTTGCGCTTGAGGCTTAGCAACTGATAGACCACCTCGAACCGCTTGGGGCGCTGCGGATAATCGACGCCGGCAATATCGATCAACTGCGTAAACAGGCAGTGCGTATTGTCGCGCAGGAATTCCAACAGCGACGGCAGGTGCGAGAGCTCGGCCCAGACGACCCCTTCGCCGTGAATCAGCTGCGTGTCTTCGATATGCGAAGGGTAGGTCGTCCTGAGATAATCGAGTAGTTTTTCCATGCGATGCTCAATATAAAAGATTCTCGTAAAAACTGCCCAGCGGCAGCGTCGGGTGGCGAAGCTGTATCTCCAATATCCATTTAGCCGCTTCTATGGTTTCGGGAAAGTGGTTTATGCCGCGTTTCCAGCCCCGATGCGGGAATTCGCCGATCAGATGCCCGGCCGGGTCGAGGCAGAATTCAAGCTGCATCGTTCGCGCCTGCGCGTGGATGAATTCATACAGCGCGATGCCGCTGGGATTGCCGGTTTTCCAGAACTCGCGGGCGGCGCGAAACACCGTTTCGCCGGCCTGCTGCAATACCTGCTTGGTTTTGTCTTGGCCAAACACGACCGTCCTGCCGGCATCGCCTTCGATCCCTTCATAGACGATGCCGATATCGATAAACGCGATGTCATCGGCTTCCAGTACCCGATCTTCCTTGGCCTTATCCATGAAGGTCAGCAGCGTGTGTTCGCCGAAGCGCACATAGGGCGGATGCCAGGTTTTCTCGATGCCGTGGCGGGCAAAGCAGGCCAGCGCATAGTCCTTCACTTCGCTTTCGCGCATGCCAGGCCGGAGCTTCGCCAGGATGTCGTCGAGCAGATGGTGGGCAAGCCTGGCGGCTGCGATGTTTTTGACCGTATCCTGCTCGGCCGTGTAGCGATGCGTGCGGGCGATGCGGTCGGCGATGGCGTCGGGGCCGGCGGTTTTTTCGGCAGGCTCCGGAGTCATCGGGCCGCCTCGGAAGCCGCGCGCGCCGGCGGTGTAAATACAATACCCAGCGTGTTTGCGACGCGCTCTATATCTTTGGCGCAGGCCGTTTTCTGACCGGGCGGCAACCCCTCCATGCTGCGGGCAAGAAACCTGCCCACCGCATAAATCATCACCGCCATTGCATCGGCAGGCTTATCCTTGCGAAAACCGTCGCGCACCGCGGCCAAGGCCTGCGTCGCCTCCGCCAAGTCGGCAAAGCCAGAAGGCTTTAAAAATTCGGGGCCGCCCGGCCCACTCTTGCTTTCCCCGATCAGTTTCCGCAGCATGATTTCCGCCTCGCGCCTGGCTTTACCCGCATCTGCTTTAGCTATCCCCAGGGTTCGATCAAGCTCGCCCATCCGCCCAAGACCGACGCGTATGCATTCCAGAAATTCTTTGGAAGAGTCTTCCAACTCAATGATTACCGGTGCAGGCATAAGAGTCCCTACCTTACGACCGTCCCGGTGCGCCGGATTTTTTTCTGGAGCTGCAGGATGCCGTACATCAGCGCCTCGGCGGTCGGCGGGCAGCCGGGAACGTAAATATCGACCGGCACGATGCGGTCGCAGCCGCGCACCACCGAATAGGAATAATGGTAATAGCCGCCGCCATTGGCGCAGGAACCCATCGAAATCACATAGCGCGGCTCGGCCATCTGGTCATAGACTTTGCGCAACGCCGGCGCCATCTTGTTGCACAGCGTCCCGGCGACGATCATCACGTCGGCCTGGCGCGGGCTGGGGCGAAACACGACGCCGAGCCGGTCCATGTCGTAGCGCGAGGCCGCCGCCTGCATCATCTCGACCGCGCAGCAGGCCAGCCCGAACGTCATCGGCCACATCGAGCCGGTGCGCGCCCAGTTGACGAGATGGTCGAATTTGGCGACGACAAAGCCCTTATCGTTGAATTCGCTCACTACCTGGCCAAGCAGCGCGTCCTGGCTTACTGCTGGCGACTGGCGACCGGCGACTGGCGACTGTATTATTCCCATTCCAACGCGCCTTTCTTCCACTCATAGATAAAGCCGACGGTCAGCAGCCCGAGAAACGCCATCATCGACCAGAAACCGGCGACGCCGATAGTTTCCAGCGAAATCGCCCAAGGGAATAAAAACGCCACTTCCAGATCGAAGATAATAAACAAGATGGCCACCAAATAAAACCGCACGTCGAACTTGCCACGCGCGTCGCCGAACGCCTCGAAGCCGCACTCATAGGCCGAGAGCTTCTCGCTGTCGGGCTTCTGGCGGCCCACCAGCATCGGCGC
>JAGVLW010000040.1 GCA_020054105.1 Alphaproteobacteria bacterium
CCTTGCCCGTAGACGCAGGCTATGGGCTGCGGGCTTTTCCTAGTATTCCGGCCATTTCCGGAACGCATCGCGTCGCAAAAATATTACCGGGATAGGTTCACAAATGATGTCGACCCTGTTCACCTGTATTTTTCGCGCCATCACCTCGGCGTTCGCGCCGGGCATGTTCGGCATATTCGTGTGGTCGATCGTCATCACCATCGGCGCGCTGATGGGATTCGTCCTGTGCGCGGGCTGGCTTACGGCGCTGCTGTCGGAAAGCCTCACCGCCGGAATGCTCGGCTCGTTCGGCGCCATCATGATCGCGTGGTTTTTGTTCCCCGGCATCATGCCGGTGATAGTCAATTTCTTCGACCAGCGCATTGTCGGGCTGATCGAAGCCCATCACTACAGAACATTGCCGCCGGCGATGGAGCCGCCATTCTGGCCGGAGCTGCGCCATGACGCGCTCTTCAGCCTCAGCGCCATCACGCTGAATATACTGGCGCTGCCGCTTTATATGTTCCCGCCGCTGTTTCCCGTCGTATTTTACGGGCTTAACGGCTATCTGCTCGGCCGCGAATT
This sequence comes from Alphaproteobacteria bacterium, assembly GCA_020054105.1. Lineage (GTDB taxonomy): Bacteria > Pseudomonadota > Alphaproteobacteria > Rickettsiales > SXRF01 > JAGVLW01. Next base: position 565 of record JAGVLW010000040.1, read on the forward strand.
TTTTACCACCGTCGCCAAGCGCCGCTGGACGCTGGACGCTATCGGCGCGCTGCGCCGGCGGCATCGCGGCATTATCTGGGTGGGCGGAATAGTGCTTACGGTGCTGGCAACCCTTCCCATCCTCAATTTGTTCGCGCCGTTTTTCGGCATCGCCCTGATGACGCATCTCTATCATGCGCTTGCGGCGGCGCCGCGCGATTACCTCGATGGAAGGTAAGCGCTACAGCGTCAGCGGTCCCAAGGGGCTGCCCTTCATCGGCTTTGCGAAACAGGCGCTGCAATCGCCGCTGCAAATGACCCTCGAGCTCTCGCAGAATTACGGCGACATCATTCCGCTGACGGTGATGGGCCAGCGCGTCATCCAGCTCAACCATCCCGACCTGATCCGCTATGTGCTGGTGGATAACCATAAGAACTACAAAAAAAGCAGCCCTTATATTCGATTCGAGTCGGTGCTGGGCAAGGGGTTGTTTACCAGCGAGGGCGAGAAATGGCGCCGCGACCAGCAGAAAATCCAGCCCATGTTCAAGCGCGAACAGCTGGAAGGCTATTATTTCGACGTGATGGACGAGATCGTCGAGAAGTTCAAGCGACGCTGGTTTGGGTTGATCGCCGCCGGCGACGGGCGCATCAACATCACCAGCGAGATGGCGGACATTACGCTCGAGATCGTCGCCAAGCTGGTGTTCGGCCGCCACCACATTACCGACCAGATGGTCGCCGACATCCACCATGCTTACGACGTGTTCATGGATTATTTGAAAAACGTCCGGCTGTTTCCGACCCTTGATTTGCGCAAGGCGTTTCGCATGCCCAGCTACGGCGTGTTCAGCCGGGAGCTGGCCGGCATGAAAACGCTCTTTACCGAGCTGCTTACGCGCTGCAAGAAAGGCGGGCAGGAAGATCGGCTCAACATGATGGCGCTGCTGGTGGAAGCGCAAAAAAGCGACCCGGAGCATTTCACCGACGAGGATATTCTCGACCAATGCTTCACCGTAATTTTCGCCGGTTTTGAAAGCACTTCCATTCTCATGCAGTGGATGTGGAAGGCGCTCGACGAGCGGCCGGACGTGAAGGAAAAAATTCGCCAAGACATTCGCCAGCATGCGCCCTATCTGTTTGCGCAGGCAGGCGGGGAATTTTGCCATCAGGATTTGAGCAGGATGGATTATCTCACGGCGTTTTTCCACGAATCGACGCGGCTCTACCCACCCTTTTGGATTACCGGCAGGCAGCCGATCAACGACGATTGGCTGGGGGATTATCGCGTTAAAAAAGGCACGGTGATTGTATTGCCGCATTTTGCCATGCATCGCCATCCACGCTACTGGAAAGACCCGAACGCGCTCATTCCCGAGCGTTTCCTGCCGCTTGCCGACGTCGCTTACGATGCGGGGATTTTCTTTCCGTTCTCGCACGGCCCGCGCAAATGCAGCGGTAATAAATTGACGGAAATGGAAGCGAAAATCGTGTTTGCAAAATTACTGCCGCTCTTCGATGCGCTGATTCTCAACAGCGCGCTAAACGGGCCGCAGGGCGGCATTTCGCTAAAGCCCGCGCAGCCGCTTAGGGCCGAGCTCAGGCGTTGCGCGGCGCCATAGGCCGGCAAGCGCGGCATTCGCGCCATAGGCCCGTGATGTAGCCGTGGGTGATATGAGCGGAGCCGGCATAGGCGGGATTGGCCATCAGCCGGTGATGCAGCTCCTTCAAACGGTAAAACGGCACGCTCGGATAGAGATGATGGTCGAGATGGTAGTTGGTGCCGTGCGGAGCGAATAGCCACAGCTCCCATGCCGGCGCAATCACCGTGCGCGAGGCGTTGAGATCGTGCTCATATTCCAGCCCGTAATGCTCGGCAACGCCGCGAACATACGAAAAAAACGCCAGCGCCGTGAGCGAGGGCAGCAGCCAGTAAAGCAGCAGCCCTTTCCAAAATCCCATCGTCACCGCGGCGGTCACCAGGAAAAGCACCAGCGAGGCGCGCAGCAGCTTCAGGCGGGCGGGGTAGTCGTTTAGGTATTTATCGGTGAGGATGCCTTTGAGCTCGCGAAACGACCGGGCGCCCGACACATATTTACCCAGCAGGAGAAAAATCTCGGAGGCGGTTTTGGGAAATTTATAATCGGCATGGTCGGTGCGCACCCAGTCGGGATCCTTGTCGGTATTGAGCTCGCGGTGATGGGTCAGGTGGTTGACGCGGTAGCCCTGCATGCTAAACGGCGTGGCGAACGAGGCGATCTCGCCAAGGACTTCATTGAGGCTGCGATGCGTATGGGCGCGGTAATGGGCGGCGTCGTGCATCAATATGCCCATGGCCTGGAACCGGCTGCCGAGAATAAATACGGCAAGGACATAGACCAGCGGATGCGCCGCATATGCGCTGACGACGATGGTAAGGGCGATGGTCGCGATTTCCTGCAGCAAGGCAGCGATGAATTTGCGGTTGTCAATCTGCGACAGGATTTTGACGTCTTCCTTGGAGAGCAGGCGCGAAAAATCGCCGCCGCTTCTTCGCTCTTCCGCCGAACCATTGCCGGATAGATTGTCCATACAACTAATACCTGTATTTCCAGGCGATAATTATATGATGATTTACGCTTGGGGAAAACAGCTAAAATTTAAAGGCGACGCTGGCAAAGACGCTGCGACCGATCTCGGCGGAGCTTTGATAGAGGAACGGCGAGAATTCCTGATGGCGGTCGTCGAGGAGATTTTGCCCGACCAGGCTGACATTGACCCCTTTTAGGATTTCGTAAGACAACATGGTATCGAAGCGGAAATAATTGCGAACGCCGACCCCGTAAAGATTATCCACGAAATACAAGGCGTTATTCATCTCGATATTATGGGGCAGCAGATAGGTCGAGCGGACGTTGAATTGATGGCGCGGCTGCGTCTCGCTAAAGGAGAAGCCGGTGATGAACTGGCGGTCGAATTTCAAATTGAGATAGCTATAGGCCCCTTCGAGCTTCCAGTTATCCATCATTTCCGCAGTGGCGGCCAATTCAATGCCGGTGGAATAGCCGGAATTCAGGTTATTGCCGATGATCGGCAATAAATAATAGGCGCCGCCGCCGATGACCGTGCCGGCGCCATAAGCGCCGTTAAACAGCTTGCTGTAATCGTTGTAAAAGGCGGTAGCATCCAGCGCCACGGATTTCGTCGGCTGGATGCGATAGCCGAGTTCGTAGGCGATCAACTCCTCGGATTCGAGGTCGCGGTTGCCGCCGGCGACGATCAAGGTCGGGATGCCGATCAGGGGATCAACCGCGAAGGCCGGCGCCGCCGCGATCGAATATTGCCCGTCCGAATTCACGCGGCTGGGCGTATGCACGGCGCGTGAGACCGAAGCCCAGACCGTTTGCGTATCGGAAGGCAGCCAGGTCAGGCGGGCGCTGGGCTGGATCTCGATGCCGGTATAGTCGTTATCCTCGAATTTCGATCCCAGCGTCAGGAACAGATCGTCGGGATTGAGCGTAATCTTGTCCTGCACGAAGGCGTTGAACAGGTTGTCGTTCCTTTTTTGCGGCGAAAGCGCGTATTGCTGGGAGGTGGGATCGTTTTTGCTGTTAATGAAGCGGTAACCGGCGCCCCAGACGATCTCATTGCCTTTCCAGCGCGTCCATAGATGCTGGAAGTCGAGATCCACGGTATTGTTTTCGTCGTGGAAAAATAGTGATTCGCGTGAGGTGTTGTCAAAATAAACCTGCACCGACGTTTCCGAATCCGTGCTCAGCTTATTTTCCCAGCGGGCCAATAGGTTGCCGCCCTTGGCCTTTAATCCCTCGGAATTATTGGCAAGCGTTCCCGAATTAATATCGGGGAAGACATAATCGGTATTGGCATCGAGCGAGTAAACATCGCCCTGGAAGGTCAGCTTGCCGGAATCCGATAATTTGGAATCGCTGCGGAAACCCGCCTGGCTTTTTTTCCAGGCATCGCCGGCGGTATTGCCGCTAAATGCCGTCTCCGAAGCATAGGCGGTGCGCTTGGCATAGGCGCGCAAATAGCTGTCGTCGCCGGTCTTGCCGCCGTAACGCAGCCCGGCAATGCCGTCAATCTGCGTGCCGGCCAGGGCCGTGGCCAGGCCGCCTTGCGTATCCTTGGCGTTCTTGGTGATGATGTTGATCACACCGTTTACGGCGTTGGCGCCCCATAAAGTCGCGCCGGGGCCGCGAATCACCTCGATGCGCTCGATGTCTTCGAGTATCGTGTCTTGCAAATCCCAAATAACACCGGAAAAGAGCGGCGAATACACCGTGCGACCATCCATCAGCACCAGCAGCTTATTGGAAAACTGGCCGTTGAACCCGCGCGAAGTGACGGTCCAATCTCTTGCTCCCGAGCGGGTCACCGTAAGGCCCGGCGCCATGCGCAGCAACTCTGGGATGGCGGTAGCGCCCGAGCGCCGTATATCTTCTTGGGTGATGACATAAATCGCCGCCGCCGCTTCCGTTTCCTTCTCCGGCCGCTTGGAAACCGAGGTTACGGAAACGTTGGATAATTCCTCGAGCGACAAATTGACCAGTTCCGAGGCTTCGATATTGCTGGCCGCTTCGGCATTCGGTGCGATAAGGACAGCAAGTGGAGCTGCGGCACAGATGGTGGCAATGGAAAAAGCGCGCGGACGCGATAACAACATGCAGCTCCCCAATGGGTTGGTCAAAGACCTACCTAAGCCATTAGAGCAATATGCTTAAAAAAACATTAATACGCGCCGCCCTGCGTAACGGATAAAATGGCGGCGATAATAAACGAAAACGAAAAGCGTTTTACTCCGCCAGAGATAAATGCGGCTTCTCGGCTTCGGCAAAAGTTTCGTCGTCGGCGCGCTCGGACGTAGCGACGGTGCGATCATCGGAACGCCAATAGGGCAGCAGGTCGGAATAAATAATGTGCCATTCGAATTCCGGCAGATGCGGATCTTCCGGCACGTCGATCTCGTCGCATATGCGGGTGTTTTTGACGCCGAGCTTATGGGCGACCAGCCGCCAGTTGCGCGCCAGCGTATAGGGTGATTTCGCAAACAGGTAACGTATCTTCGAATCGATCACCTTATCGAACATGACCTTGCACAGGCCGTAAAAAATATTCTCGTCGCCGCTATCTTCCATGACGGCGAAGCGCGAGATTTCGGCGTGCGATTCTTTCTCCAACGCAAGCTGCGGAAAGGCGCCGCGGAAACTGAACGTTTCCGTTTCCGCCGGCAGCGGCCACATTTCGTCCGGCTCGCGGATGGTAAGCCGGCAGCCGCCCAGGCACAGCCTGCCGCGACGGGCGATGAGCACATGGCTCAGCTTGTCATAGACATCCTCTTGCGCGCTGAACTGGTCGAGATGGTGCACCTTGCGGTACATGAGTTCGCGCAGGCGATAATATTGGTGCAGCAGGGCACGGTCATGGGTGAATTCATAGATAATCGGCTCGTTGCCGCCGTATGGCTTGGACAGGCGATTGATGATCGCGGACTGCAAGACCTCGAGAAAATTCTGCGGCTTGGAGTTGTCGCTATATAAGGTGGGCTTCGCCATATCGAACACTGAGCCGTTGCACTAAAATATAGTTATACACATAGTTGCGGATATTTCAACTGCTATTTTCCGCTATTATCAACTATGGGTTTAACATTCTCGCCCTGTGTATGTCTTCGCCAACGTCCTTGTTAATATTGGATTTTTGAGAAATGTGGTTTTTATGCAACTCATGGTAGTCAGTATGATGCTCGATTTCATAACCCAGCCTGTGCAAAAAATCCGGCATGTCGGCGCGCGGCATCGCCCAGAAAATCCGGCTGTCTTCCTTATAGAGGAAGATCGGCTGCAGCAACCGCCCCAGCAGCGATTCCTGATGCTTGACCGGCAGGCTGGTGAAAATCACCTGCGAGCCGGCGGCGCAAAGCGATTTCATCGAGGTAAACAGGCGCACCACGCCGTCTTCGGGGATGAACATGAACAACCCTTCGGCGATCCACAGGGTTTTCGATTGCGGCGCATATAGGCGCGATGCGCCGACAATGCCCGCGAGCGGCTCGCGCAAATCGCCGCCGATAAAATCGAGATTGGCGGGAATGGCGATATGCGCCTGGGCAAGCGCGGCCTGCTTGAAGGTTTGCGAAGCCGGAATGTCGATCTCGATGCAGCGCACATCGCGGAATTCGCTGGCCAGCTTGAGCGCCAGCACGTCGAGCCCGGCGCCGAGTATGATCACCTGCCCGATATCGCCCCGGCGCAGCAATTCGCGCGCCTGCGCGGCAATGGCGTTTTTGCGCAAATAATAATGCCGCAGGCGGCCGGGATGGGTAACGAGTCCGCCGATGCGGTATTGCCAGCGCCACGGCAGGCGGTGAATGAGATTGCAAAGCGCGCTGGTTTTGGCGCTGGCGGCGGCGAGCGCGTCATACAGGGCCAAGGTGGCGTCATTGCGCGCATCGCGAAATGCCGGCTCGCGCATGGCCGCGATCGTTCCTTGCAGCACAAACCAGGCGGTGAAGTTAGGGCGGGCGGACATCGCTTCGATATACAGAATCTATCCAAGGTTGCAAGCCGCGATCTATGGCTTTGCCGGTGTGAATATAATGGTTTCTTTATTTGCGGCGTTCTATGATGTTAATATGAAATACGCTGCCCTGTTCGCTTTATGCCTGCTTTGCGCCTGCTCGACTCCCGAACAGCGCGAGGCGGCGCGCCAGCAGCAGGCGCAGGAGGATGTCGAGACCTGCCGCTCCTACGGCTTCCGGCCGCGAAGCGACGGTTTCCGCAACTGCCTGCTGCAGCTGCGAATCGCCCGCGAGCAGCGCGCCTATGACTATCATTATGACGGCTATTACGGCCCGCGCTTCGGCTCGGGGATTTATTATATGCATCGGTAAAGCTGCGGCGCTTATGCGCCAGACACGCTTCTGTCCTTGCCGGTAAAATCGCGACCGACTTCCTTACCGAATCGCACGATGTCGTCGGGATCGGCAATCGTGATGCGCGCCGACACGCCTTTTTGCTCGGCCACGGCAAAAATCTTTGTCATCAGCCGGCTGGCAACGTCATCGGGAATGCGGGAATCAGGTTCCATCGCCATGACGAATTTAAGAGCCTGCATTCCATCTTCCCAGGGAAGCTCCGACATGTCGTTAATGCCGCAGATATTTCGCATCAACGACTCAAAGACGCTGGCGCAGTTCGGCGTGCCGTCCTTCCGGTGAATCAGCGGATAAGGGTTGTGAACCACCTGCCCATTCTTGACGAATTCGATCTCGGGAAATTTCCACATATGTATTCCCATCATGCGATGAAGAATATGCTCCGCCGTTAAAAAATCGCGGCCGATAGGATTGAATTCCCTGACCAGTTTGCCGTCTTTCATTTCCCAATCTTTGCCCATTTCTTCGCGAAAACGGTCGAGCTTTTCTTCCAACGCCCGGAAAGGAAAAACCTTCGGATGGTTGGTGTATAAAGTAAATCCGCCCGCCTCGTTTCCCGGCTTGCCGCAATCGCCGTAGGCCAGCTTTATTTTTCCTGCGATCTTGACTTCCCTTATCGGGCCGCCTTCCGGCGTTTGGGCTCTGCCCGGGCGCGTATCGCGATAAGCAGCGGCTTGCGTGAGAATCTCCTCTATATCCTTATGCCGATGGCCGCTCTGGCCAAAACGATAAGCGGATGCAAAAGGTATCGTCAGCGCATAGCCGAAGCGGGTGGCGGCTTCACCGGCATGGTCTTCGGGCAAATCGGCTTTTTCTGCGGGTAAAAGATCCTGCACTGTTGGCGACGGATGTACTTCTTGCCACTCGCCCCGATCTGCAGCTTGGCGAAGATAGTGAATGACGCGCTTAGCACGGTCGAAAAGCGGCAATTCATCGTGTGGGTGCGTAGTATCGTGCATAACAATCTTTATGGTGCATAAAATCCCCCCGATTGTAGCAGTGCAATTCTAAAGTTATATTAAGATTTAATGACAATATGCGCCTGGCGGCAATAAAAAACCCCGCCTGAAGCGGGTCTTTTTATTGGTGGAGGCGACAGGAATCGAACCCGCGACATTCTGCTTGCAAAGCAGACGCTCTACCAACTGAGCTACGCCCCCATATTCATCGACCGGCGTCTGCTTTAGTAAAAACAAGACGCTTCGGCTATCGCCTTCCTCCTTCGCTAAAGCTTCGGAGGACTAGTCGCTTGGGCCAGGGCCTAAGCCCCATACCCCGCGAAAAGCGAGAGCGAAAAGTTAGTCAGATGCCGGATTTAGTCAAGCGTTATTTAGGCCGCGCGCGCCTGGGCCGGGGGTGCAGGCCAAGAAGCCAGTATACACTTGCACCAGCCCTCCTTCGCTCCCTACGGGAGCTTCGTAGCGCACTCCTACGCCTAAGGTCGCCTTCGCGCGCCTTACGCAAGAGGCGTAAGCCACCCGAAGCCGAAGGCGTAGGGTGGTGGGGCCTGGTAGATACATTCAGAACCTGTGATAAAACGAGGAAGAATGTTTTAGAGTTATATTACAGGTCATTGCCTTTTAGGAAAGCCGCCGCCTAATTCGTTTTTTTCTCTGTACTGACTATTTGCTCATAGCGATCATACGTATAATGCGTTTCTAAAATGCCATCTCCATCGCTATCGAAATCAGCGGATTGTAGCATCGAGTTTCCATAGTAATTAATGCGGACTACCTTTCCTGTCTTTGGATTCATAATTTTGGTTTGAGTTAAAACGCCATGCTCAAAAAGATTCACTATATCTGCTTTTCCATCGCCATCCGTATCCACTTCTGATTTTGCAGGAGCGCCATTCTTATAGGTAGTGGTAGTTTCAAATGTGCCATTAAAATCATTGTCGGCTCTATCCGATACAGCCATGCCTTGAGAATCAAATTGCGTGATCACATCAAATTTGCCGTCAAAATTTGTATCATTTTCTGAGCTTTCAGGAGTGCTCGCATTTTTATTTTTGTAATGCCAAATCAAATCGGGCTTTCCATCTTTATTTTGGTCAATTGCTTCTGAGGGGTTTACTACTAAACCTTGTTCATTCGCCAGCCATCCTAAGGCTGCTCCAACCAACAGTACAATTACCAAGACAGATTTAGATGTCTTCGGCGCGCCTTTGGAAGGTGGCTCAGGAGGATTTTTCTTTTCCCATTCTAAAATAAGTTTCCTTGCCTTGTCGTAATCTTCATCGGCAACGGCGAGTTTTACAAGACCGCTCGTGGGTAATTCACCGACGGCGCCAAGTAATGCTTCGCCATGAATATCGGTTTTGATGCCTGCTTGTTCCAACATGTGAGCAAGCATGTGCGCTTCAGCACTTCCAGAAGGTGAATAAACATGTTTCATGGTGTCTCCCACCCTTAGTAGATTGGAACCTAATAATTATAGAATATACAGTGGATTAAATTTTCCCACCATTTAAATTGCCATTTTCCGAACCCCGCAAATAAGGCCAATTCAGAACCTGCGGCGATTCATGTAAGAATGGTGGGCCCGGGAAGAGTTGAACTTCCGACCTCACGCTTATCAGGCGTGCGCTCTAACCACCTGAGCTACGAGCCCTTTGCGGCATACTACCGAAAAGAGGGTAGGTTTTAGGGTGGATGCGGGCAAAAGTCAATGGGTTTACAGGCGCGATAACCGCCATTTTCGGCCGGAAGGCGTAAAATCAGGCTTCCTTGCTCACCCGGTTGCGGCCGGCGTTTTTCGAGCGGTACAGGGCATCGTCGGCGCGCTTGGTCATGCTGGGCAGCGTGTCGTTGTCGCCGCGTAGGCGCGCAACCCCCATCGAGACGGTGATCGTCCCGTAATTTTCGCCGGTATCCTTGCGCTTGAGCTCCTTGCCGGCGATGGCGCCGCGCACGACGTCGGCCACGCGTACCGCCACGTCGATCGGGGTTTCCGGCAGCAGCACGATGAATTCCTCGCCGCCGAAGCGGGCGACGATGTCGCGGCCCTTGAGGCTGTCGATGAGCGTGCGCGCGACGATTTTTAGCACCTCGTCGCCGATCAAATGGCCGAACTTGTCGTTGAACTGCTTGAAATGATCGATGTCGATGATGAGCATGGAAAGCTCGGCTTTATTCTGCCGCGCCGTATCGACATATTCGTCGAAAAATTTCTCGAAGGTTTTGCGGTTATAGGCGCCGGTCAGGAAATCGCGCTGCGACTCGATGGTGACTTGCTGGAGGTTTTTGCGCAGGCTGTTGATTTCCTGCTTCGATTCTTCGAGCTTGCGGCCCATCTGCTCGCTGCTTTGCTTGAGCGTAGTGGTGGCCTGGATCAGGTTTCTGACGACGTTCTTGACGTCGGTTTCCTCCAGCGAGCGCGTCATCGTTTCCAGGCTCTGGTTGACGTCCTTGTGGTAATTGCTGGTTTCGCCGGAAAACTCGCTGACCTGCTTGAGAATGTCCTGCAGCAATTTTTGCGCGTCGTTTGCCGCATCGTCGACCATTTTCTGGCCGCGATTGGCGATGATAAATTTATTATACAGATAGCCCGACGTTTCGTCGTTGAACTCCAGGTGATTGGCGATGACATTATCGATTTCGCGTATCAAATCGGTATTTTTACCGAACGCGTAATGATACCACAGCGCGTAATTTTCCGGGCTGGGGGCGACTTTATGTTTTTCCATGAACGCAAAGGCGCGCTTGGAAATGGAATGCTCGCTAAGTTCTAGATCTGTCATAGGAATCGCTGGATGCAAGGAAGGGTTATTTTAACAGCAACAGGTTAAAGAATTCCTCATCCGACCGGCTTGCCGTCGCCTGGCAGTCCCATTTTCTTCCACATGACGGTTACTTTATCGATAACCTCTTGCTCCATATGTATTTTTCTGCCCCATTCCCGGCTGGTTTCCGGGGGGAGCTTATTGGTCGCGTCCAGGCCGACCTTGCCGCCCAGCCCGGATACGGGGCTGGCGAAATCGAGATAGTCGATCGGGGTGTTTTCGACCATGGTGATGTCGCGCACCGGGTCCATGCGCGTCGATATTGCCCAGATCACCTCTTTCCAGTCGCGGCAGTTAATATCATCATCGACGATGATTATCCATTTTGTATAAATAAACTGGCGCAAAAACGACCATACGCCCATCATGATGCGCTTGGCGTGGCCGGGATAGGCTTTTTTGATCGACACCACCGCCACGCGGTAGGAACAGCCTTCCGGCGGCAGCCAAAAATCGACGATCTCGGGAAATTGCTGTTGCAGCAGCGGAATGAATATTTCGTTTAGCGCCTCGCCCAGCACCGACGGCTCGTCGGGCGGCTTACCGGTATAGGTCGTCAGGTAAATCGGGTGTTTGCGCATGGTGATGGCGGTGACGGTAAAGACCGGGAATTGCTCCACCGAATTATAATAGCCGGTATGGTCGCCATACGGCCCCTCGTCGCCATACTCATCGAGGCTTACAAAACCCTCGAGCACGATCTCGGCATTGGCGGGCACTTTCAGCGGAACGGTCTTGCAATCGACCAGCTCGGTCTTGGCGTCGCGCAGGAGTCCGGCGAACTGATATTCGGAGAGCGTATCGGGCACCGGCGTGACCGCCGCCAATATCGTCGCCGGGTCGCAGCCAATCACCGCCGCCGCCGGCAGCGGATCGGGTCTTTCCTGCTTCCAGCGCGCATGGTGCTGCGCCCCGCCGCGATGCTTGAGCCAGCGCATCAGTGTTTTGTTCTTGCCCAACACTTACAGGCGGTAGATGCCGAGATTGTAATTATCCTCCTTGGCAGCGCCCGGGCCTTTGGTCACAATCAACGGCCAGGTAATCAGCGGCGCTGGCTCACCCGGCCAGCAGCCCTGGATGGGCAGCATGCCCAGATCAATGTCGTCGCCGGTCAGCACCACTTCCTGGCAAGGCGCACGGCTTACCGTCTTTGGTTTCATCGCCATCGCGGTTTTGAGCAGCGGCAGCATGGAAAGCGTCTCTTTCCAGCCTTCGGGCGGCTCGGGCTGCTTGAGGAACGCCAGCATCTCGCCGATGGCGCGTAATTCGTGTGGCTTCTTGCCCAAGGCAAAAGCAATGCGCTCGACGGTGCCGAAGAGGTTGATGAGGACGGGCATAGTATAGGTAACGGGTAACGGGTGACAGGTAACAGAATTATTCTTCTTTGTATCCGTTACCTGTTTCCTGTCTCCTGTCACCTGCTCAAAGAGCACTGCCGGGCCTTTTTCGGCAATCAACCGCGTGCCAATCTCGGTCATCTCCAGATGCGGCGATACCGGCTCTTGCACGCGCACGAGCTGCCCGTGTTTTTCAAGATCGGCAATGAAATCGCGCAGGGAGGAGTAGGTCATAAAGGTAACAGATAGCAGGTAACAGGTAACAGGTAACAGATGGTAGTCTATACGACCTATCTGTTACCTGTCATCCGTCATCTGTTATCCGCGCGTGAGCGCATACAACGCCACCGCCGCCGCGTTGGAAACGTTGAGGCTCTCCATCTGTCCGCTCATGGGAATCTTGACCAGGAAATCGCAATGCTCGGCGGTGAGCCTGCGAAGCCCCCTGCCCTCGGCGCCAAGGATCAGTGCGGTTTTGGCGTCGAATTTGGTTTCGCAGAGAGATGCTTTCGCCTCGCCGTCGAGCCCGTAGATCCAGTAGCCGGCTTTTTTCAAGATGGCGATGGCCTGGGCGAGATTACCGACTGAAATCAGCGGCACCAGCTCCAGCGCGCCGCTAGCGGCCTTGGCCATGACGCCGGATTCCTGCGCCGCGCTGCGCTCGAGCGTAACCACCGCGCCAATGCCGAATGCCGCCGCCGTGCGCAAAATCGCCCCGACATTATGCGGGTCAGTCACCTGGTCGAGCATTATTATTCCCCTCCCCCTTGAGGGGGGAGGGTTAGGGTGGGGGTGGAGGGTAGTTGGGTGGGGGTGTTCTTCAGATAGCCATTCCTGCAGCCCGGGCTGGGCCAGCGGCTCGCATTCGACCGCGATGCCCTGATGCACACTGCCCGGCGGCAGCATCGCGTCGATTTTCTGAGAATCTACAATTTGCGCTTTCTTGAGCCAATCACCCCCTCCCTGACCCTCCCCCCTCAAGGGGGAGGGAAAAGAAAAAAGCTCGGCCTGCGCGTTCTTGGTCACCAGCACGCGCTTGACCTTGCGCATGGAATTGGCCAGCGCGGCAGTCGCCGCGTGCTTGCCGTAAATGAAAAGCGTGACGCGTGACTCGTGACTTGTGGCTCGTAAATTATCTCCACGCGTCACGCGTCGCGAGTCACGAGTCACCATTAACTGTCGGTTCCCGTCGATGCCAGCGCCTCGGGATTGTCGTTGCTGGCTTCGGCCTGGGCGATCGCTTCTTTCTCGCGCTCGGTCGCCACCTTGCGCAGGCGCATGACCGCAGCACCCGTGCCGGCCGGAATCAGGCGGCCGACGATGACGTTTTCCTTGAGGCCGGAAAGCTCGTCGATCTTGCCGGAAACCGCCGCTTCGGTAAGCACGCGGGTGGTTTCCTGGAACGACGCCGCCGAGATGAACGAATGCGTCTGCAGGCTGGCTTTCGTGATGCCTTGCAGCACCGGCGAAGCGGTCGCCGGCTTGTAGCCCTCGGCAATCGTTTTCTCGTTGACCAGATCGAACTCCTCGCGGTCGACCTGCTCGCCTGCGAGGAAGGTCGTCTCGCCGGCATTGTCGATCTCGACTTTCTGGAGCATCTGGCGAACGATCACCTCGATATGCTTGTCGTTGATAAGCACGCCCTGCAAGCGATAGACCTGCTGCACTTCGCCGACCATGTAGCGGGCGAGCGCTTCGACGCCCATGACTTTCAAGATGTCGTGCGGCACGGGATTGCCGTCCATCAACAGATCGCCCTTTTGCACGAAGTCGCCTTCCTGCACGGTGATATGCTTGCCTTTGGGAATCATATATTCCACCGGCTCGGCGGACGCGTCCTTCGAGCGCACGATGACGCGGCGCTTGTTCTTATAGTCCTTGCCGAACTCCACCACGCCCTCGATTTCGGAGATGATGGCATGGTCCTTCGGCTTGCGCGCCTCGAACAGCTCGGCGACACGCGGCAGACCGCCGGTGATGTCGTGGGTCTTGGTCGATTCGCGCGGGATGCGCGCCAGCACGTCGCCGGCATGCACTTCCTGGCCGTCGGTCACGGAAAGAATCGCGCCGACCGGCAGGAAGTAACGTGCTTCCAGCCCGTTGGCGAGCGTGATGATCTCGCCTTTCTTGTCGCGCAATGCCACGCGCGGCTTCAAATCGGCGCCGCGGGTTTGCTGGCGCCAGTCGGTCACCGTTTTGTTGGAGATACCGGTCGATTCGTCGAGCACTTCGCGAAGCGATACGCCTTCCACCAAGTCGCGGTAATGGGCGAACCCGGAACGCTCGGTGATGATGGGAAGCGTGTACGGATCCCAATCGGCGAGCTTCTGGCCTTTCTTGACCTTCTCGTTTTCCTTGGCGAGCAGCCGGGCGCCGTAAGGCACTTTGTAGCGGGCGCGCTCGCGGTTATTCTCATCGCGCAGCACGATTTCGCAGGTGCGGCTCATGACAACGAGGCGGCCGCCGGAATCGGTGACGATGTTTTTGTTGCTAAGCGTCAGCGTAGAGTCGTGCGACGATTCGACGCTGCTCTGCTCGGCGCCGCGCTGCGCTGCGCCGCCGATATGGAAGGTGCGCATGGTCAGCTGGGTGCCCGGCTCGCCGATCGACTGGGCGGCGATAACGCCGACCGCTTCGCCGATATTGACTTCGGTGCCGCGCGCCAGGTCGCGGCCGTAGCAATGCGCGCAGACGCCGACCTTGCTTTCGCAGGTCAGCACCGAGCGCACCATCACGGCTTCGATGCCGGCTTCGTCGATCTTGTCGACAACCAGCTCATCGATGAGCTGGCCGGCCGACACGATCATGGAATCATTGACCGGATGATGGACTTCGCGCGAAGAAACGCGGCCCAATATCTGGTCGGCGAGCGCGACGATAATGTCGCCGCCTTCGATCACCGCCTTGGCGACGATGCCGCGGGTAGTGCCGCAATCGCGCTCGGTGACAATGCAATCCTGCGCCACGTCGACGAGGCGGCGCGTCAGGTAACCGGAGTTGGCGGTTTTCAGCGCCGTATCGGCAAGACCCTTGCGGGCGCCGTGCGAGCTGTTGAAATACTCAAGTACCGACAACCCTTCTTTGAAGTTCGAGATGATCGGCGTTTCGATGATCTCGCCCGACGGCTTGGCCATCAGCCCGCGCATACCGGCGAGCTGCTTGATCTGGGCGGCCGAGCCGCGCGCGCCGGAGTTGGCCATCATGTAGATGGAGTTGACGTTCTTGGCGCGGAATTTGCCGTCCTTGTCTTTGCCGACCGAGGAAATCTGCTTCATCATGTCGTCGGCGACGAGCTCCGAGCATTTCGACCAGGCGTCGATCACCTTGTTGTATTTCTCGCCCATGGTGATGAGGCCGTCCGTGTATTGCTGCTCGAACTGCTTCACTTCGCCGAACGTATGGGCGAGATGCTTTTCCTTGGTGGCGGGCACGATCATGTCGTCCTTGCCGAAGGAAATACCGGCCTTCGCCGCATGGCGGAAGCCCAGGCCCATCAGGCGGTCGGCGAAAATCACCGTCTCTTTCTGACCGCAATGGCGGTAGACTTCGTAGATCAAATTGCTGATTTCCTTTTTGGTCATCAGCTTGTTGACCACCGAAAACGGCAGCTTGGGATGGCGCGGCAGAATGTCGGCGATCAGCATGCGTCCGCAGCTGGTGGCGACCAGCTGCGTGATCGGCTGGCCCTTCTCGTCGACGGTCTTGTAGCGGCATTTGATCTTGCTATGCAGCGTCGCCTGCTTGGAGTCGAGCGCGTGGTAGATCTCGTTGAGGTCGGAAAACACCATGCCCTCGCCGACTTCGCCGTCGGATTCGAGCGAGATGTAATAAAGCCCGAGCACGATATCTTGCGACGGCACGATGATCGGCTTGCCGTTGGCGGGCGAGAGGATGTTGTTGGTCGACATCATCAGCACGCGCGATTCGAGCTGCGCTTCGATGGAAAGCGGCACGTGCACGGCCATCTGGTCGCCGTCGAAATCGGCGTTAAACGCCGTGCAGACCAGCGGATGCAGCTGGATGGCCTTGCCTTCAATGAGCACAGGCTCGAACGCCTGGATGCCCAGGCGATGCAGCGTCGGCGCACGGTTGAGCAATACCGGATGCTCGCGGATTACCTCTTCCAAAATATCCCATACTTCCGGGCGCTCGGATTCGACCATGCGCTTGGCGGCTTTGATGGTGGTGGCGATGCCGTAAATCTCGAGTTTGGCGTAGATGAACGGCTTGAACAATTCGAGCGCCATTTTCTTGGGCAGGCCGCATTGATGCAGTTTCAATTCCGGGCCGACGACGATGACCGAACGGCCGGAATAATCGACGCGCTTGCCAAGCAAATTCTGGCGGAAACGGCCTTGCTTGCCTTTGAGCATATCGGAGAGCGATTTGAGCGGGCGCTTGTTGGCGCCGGTGATGACGCGGCCGCGGCGGCCGTTATCGAACAGCGCATCGACGGCTTCCTGCAGCATGCGTTTTTCGTTGCGCACGATGATGTCGGGCGCGCGCAATTCGAGCAGGCGCTTTAAGCGGTTATTGCGGTTGATGACGCGGCGATAAAGGTCGTTGAGATCGGAGGTCGCGAAGCGGCCGCCATCGAGCGGCACCAACGGGCGCAGCTCCGGCGGAATCACCGGCACGACGTCGAGCACCATCCATTGCGGCTTGTTTTCGGAGCCGAGGAAGGCTTCGACCAGCTTCAGCCTTTTGACGATTTTCTTGCGCTTGGCTTCCGAGGTGGTTTCGGCGAGATCGGCGCGCAGCGTTTCTTTTTCCTTGGGCAGGTCGAGAGCGGAAAGCAGCGTTTTGATCGCTTCGGCGCCGATCTGGGCGGTAAACGTGCCGTCGCCGTATTTCTCATAAGCGTCGTAATATTGCTCTTCCGAGAGCAATTCGCCGACGGTAAACGGCGTCAGGCCCGGCTCGACCACGCAATAGGATTCGAAATAGAGAATCTTCTCGAGGTCTTTGAGCGTCATGTCGAGCAGGATGCCGATGCGCGAGGGCAGCGACTTGAGGAACCAAATATGCGCGACCGGCGAAGCAAGCTGGATATGGCCCATGCGCTCGCGGCGCACTTTGCTGGTGGTGACTTCGACGCCGCATTTCTCGCAGACGATGCCGCGATATTTCATGCGCTTATATTTGCCGCACAGGCACTCGTAATCCTTGATCGGGCCGAAAATGCGCGCGCAGAAGAGGCCGTCGCGCTCGGGCTTGAAGGTGCGGTAGTTGATGGTTTCCGGCTTCTTGACCTCGCCGAACGACCAGGAGTGAATCTTCTCCGGCGAAGCAATCGAGATCTTGATTTCGTCGAACTGTTTGGTCGCGGTTAATTGCTGACCAAAAAAACTCATCACTTCATTTGCCATTTTTTCTCCTAGTGATGAGAGTCGAGAGTCGAGAGTCGAGTGTATATCACCACCTTCTCTCATCCAATCTTCTCTGCATCTGCCTCGTTATGATTACCTATTTTCACTCGACTCTCGACTCTAGCCACTCGACTCTAAGTTTCCTTCTCCGTCAGCTCGACATTCAGGCCGAGCGAGCGCAATTCCTTGACCATGACGTGGAACGATTCCGGGATGCCGGATTCGAAGCTGTTGTCGCCGCGCACGATCGACTCGTAGATTTTCGAGCGGCCGGCCACGTCGTCCGATTTCACCGTCAGCATTTCCTGCAGCGTGTAAGCGGCGCCGTAGGCCTGCAATGCCCAGCACTCCATTTCCCCGAAACGCTGGCCGCCGAACTGCGACTTGCCGCCCAGAGGCTGCTGCGTGACAAGCGAATACGGCCCGATCGAGCGCGCATGGATCTTGTCGTCGACGAGGTGGTGGAGCTTGAGCATTTAGATATACCCAACCGTCACCTTGCGGTCGAACGGCTCGCCGGAGCGGCCATCGTGCAACTGCACCTGGCCGGAGGAATCATGCCCGGCTTTTTTGAGCCAGACGACGATGTCCTCTTCCTTGGCGCCGTCGAACACGGGAGTCGCAAACGGCACGCCTTTTTTCAGGTTGCCCGCCAGCTCCAGCACTTCGCCGTCATTCATGCCGTGGATTTCTTTTTTATTGTCCTTGTCCTCGTAGGTGACTTCCAGGAACTCGCGCAGTTTTTTGACCGACGCTGCCTTGGTGTTTTGTTCCTGCACCTCTTCGAGCATGTCGCGGATCTGCTTGCCGATGCCCGCAGACGCCCAGCCCAGGTGAGTTTCCAGGATCTGCCCCACGTTCATGCGCGAAGGCACGCCCAGTGGGTTGAGCACGACGTCGACCGGCGTGCCGTCTTCGAGATAGGGCATGTCCTCGACCGGAACGATCTTGGAGATCACGCCTTTATTGCCGTGACGGCCGGCCATCTTGTCGCCGGGCTGCAGCTTGCGCTTCACCGCGACGAACACTTTGACCATCTTGAGTACGCCCGGCATCAAATCGTCGCCGGCCTGCACCTTGCCGACTTTTTCCTCGAACTTATGGTTGATGCGCGAGACGGCGGAATCGAGCTGTTTCTTGAGCGCCTCGATCTCGTTCATCGCCTTATCGTCTTTGACGACGAACTGCCACCATTGGCCCTTGCTGTAATCGTCGAAGGTTTTTTCGCTAACCTGCGAGCCGGCCTTGAAGCCTTTCGGGCCTGCCGACGGCTTGCGGCCGAGCAGCAATTCGCGCATGCGGCTATAAACGAAACGCTCGATGATGGCGCGCTCGTCGTCGCGGTCTTTGGCGAGGCGTTCGATTTCCGCCTTCTCGATGGAAAGCGCGCGCTCGTCTTTTTCGATGCCGCGGCGGCTGAAAATACGCACGCCGACGACCGTCCCGGCCACGCCCGGAGGCAGGCGCAGGCTGGAGTCGCGCACGTCAGAGGCTTTTTCGCCGAAGATGGCGCGCAGCAGTTTTTCTTCCGGCGTCATCGGGCTTTCCGATTTCGGCGTGACTTTGCCGACGAGAATGTCGCCCGGCTTCACTTCGGCGCCGATATGCACGACGCCGATTTCGTCGATGTTGCGCAAGGCTTCTTCGCCGACATTGGGGATGTCGCGGGTGATTTCCTCGGCGCCGAGTTTGGTGTCGCGCGCCATCACTTCGAATTCCTCGATGTGGATGGAGGTGAACACGTCTTCGCTGACGATGCGCTCGGAGATCAGGATCGAATCCTCGAAATTATAGCCGTTCCAAGGCATGAAGGCGACGAGCACGTTGCGGCCCAGCGCCAATTCGCCGAGGTCCGTCGACGGGCCGTCCGCCAGAATGTCGCCAGCTTTCACCACGTCGCCGACCTTGATGAGCGGGCGCTGGTTGAGGCAGGTATTCTGGTTGGAGCGAGTGAATTTCATCAGGTTGTAGATGTCAACGCCCGGGCTGCCGTCGGCGGTGGATTCGCTGGTGCGAATCACGATGCGGGTCGCGTCGACCTGGTCGACCGTGCCGGCGCGGCGCGCAACAGTGGTCACGCCGGAATCCTTGGCAACGACTTCTTCCATGCCGGTGCCCACCAGCGGCGCTTCCGAGCGCAGCAGCGGCACAGCCTGGCGTTGCATGTTGGAGCCCATCAGCGCGCGGTTGGCGTCGTCGTTTTCCAGGAACGGAATGAGCGCGGCAGCAACCGATACGAGCTGCTTGGGCGCGACGTCGATATAGTCGATCGCGTCGGGCGCCGATAGCACGAAATCGCCGTTGCGGCGGCACGATACGAGATCGCCGGTGAACTTGCCTTTTTCGTCCATGGCGGAATTGGCCTGGGCGATGGTGTATTTGCCTTCCTCGATGGCCGAGAGATAGACCACCTCGTCGGTCACGCGATGATTGACCAGCTTGCGGTACGGGCTTTCGATGAAGCCGTATTTATTGACGCGCGCATAGGTCGCCATCGAGTTGATGAGGCCGATATTCGGGCCTTCGGGCGTCTCGATCGGACAGATGCGGCCGTAATGGGTCGGGTGCACGTCGCGCACTTCGAAACCGGCGCGTTCGCGGGTCAGGCCGCCCGGCCCAAGGGCCGACAGGCGGCGCTTATGGGTGATTTCGGACAGCGGATTGGTCTGGTCCATGAATTGCGAAAGCTGCGAGCTGCCGAAAAATTCGCGGATGGCGGCGGCCACGGGCTTGGCGTTGACCAGATCGTGCGGCATGACGGTGTCGATATCGACCGACGACATGCGCTCGACGATCGAACGCTCCATGCGCAGCAGGCCGATGCGGAACTGGTTTTCCATCAATTCGCCGACCGAGCGTACGCGGCGGTTGCCGAGATGGTCGATATCGTCGATTTCGCCGATGCCGTCCTTGAGGCCGACGAGCAGTTTCACGACATGGACGATGTCGTCATTGGTGAGAATTCCCACCTCTTCGGCGGAGTTGAGGCCGAGGCGGGCGTTCATTTTCACGCGGCCGACGGCGGAAAGGTCGTAGCGTTCCGGTTCGAAGAACAGCGACTTGAACAGCACTTCGGCGGCTTCGGCGGTGGTCGGTTCGCCGGGACGCATCACGCGGTAAATGTCGATGAGCGCCTCTTCCTTGGTGGTGTTCTTATCGGCGATCAGCGTGTTTCTGATGTACGGGCCGACATTGATATGGTCGATGTCGAGCACGTCGATGTCTTTGGCGCCGGACTCTTCGAGCTGGGCGACAGAGGCTTTGGTGATTTCTTCGCCGGCTTCGATGTAGATTTCGCCGGTTTTCTCGTTGATGATGTCGCTGCCGATGAATTTGCCGGCGAGCTGCTCGTTGCTGACCAGATATTCTTTCAGCCCGTCTTCAGCGAGCTTTTTGGCGGCGCGGACGTTAAGCTTCTTGCCGGTTTCGGCGACAACCTTGCCGGTTTTCGCGTCGATGAGATCATAGGTAAGCTTGATGCCTTTCCACTGCTCCGGATTGAATTTCGCCGCCCAGCCATTCTTGAGTTTTTTGTAGGGGGTCTTGCTGTAGAAGGTACGCAGGATGGTGTCGTTATCCATGCCGAGCGCGCGCAGCAGCGTGGTGACCGGCACTTTGCGGCGGCGGTCGATGCGGGCGTTGACGAGATCCTTGGCGTCGAATTCGAAATCGAGCCACGAGCCGCGATACGGGATGATGCGCGCGGAATAGAGGAATTTGCCGGAGCTGTGCGTCTTGCCTTTATCGTGGTCGAAGAACACGCCCGGGCTGCGATGCATCTGCGAGACGATGACGCGCTCGGTGCCGTTGATGATGAAGGTGCCGTTATCGGTCATGAGCGGAATATCGCCCATATAGACGTCTTGTTCCTTGATGTCCTTGATCTCGCGCGCGCCGGTATCCTCGTCGACGATCCACACGATCAGGCGCAGCGTCACGCGCAGGGGGGCCGAGAAATTGATGCCGCGCGAACGGCATTCATCGACGTCGTATTTCGGGGCGTCGAAATTGAAGCGCACGAATTCCAGCGTCGAGGTTTCGGCAAAATCCTTGATCGGGAAGACCGATTTGAACACGGCGTGCAGGCCGGTGTTGGTGCGCTTCTCGGCAGGAATGTTGATTTGCAGGAAATGGTCGTAGGAATTCTTCTGCACCTCAATGAGGTTGGGCATCATCGTCGTGGTTTCGATGCGACCGAAACTCTTGCGGATGCGTTTGCGGGCGGTAAACGACAGGCCGGACTTTGCGACAGCTTGAGACATGCAGGGTAACCTCTGGTTACAGGATTCGAGATCCTAAATTTAAAACGTCAAAATCGGAGCGCCGCAACGGCAGCGCCCCGATAATGTCAGTATGCGAGTATACTACTTAACTTCAACGCCAGCGCCGGCTTCAGCGAGGGCTTTTTTGAACTTCTCGGCATCGTCTTTGCTGACGCCGTCTTTAACGTGTTTCGGCGCAGCTTCGACGAGGTCCTTGGCTTCTTTGAGGCCCAGGCCGGTGATTTCGCGCACCACTTTGATGATGCCGATTTTCTTGTCGGCAGGCGCCGAGGTAAGAATCACGTTGAACTCGGTTTGCGCTTCAGCGGCGGCAGCCGGAGCAGCGCCGGCAGCGGCAACCGCAACCGGAGCGGCGGCGGATACGCCCCACTTTTCTTCGAGCATTTTCGACAATTCAGCAGCCTCGAGCACCGACAGTGCCGAGAGCTGGTCTACGATTTGTGCAAGGTTAGCAGACATAAAAAACTCCTAATTAAACAAAAAATTTTACAACACCCTCTATCAAAGAACCTCTTTTATCATCCCAACAGCGGCTGGCGCATCACTTCCGGCCGGAGATCCTTCAGAGCCAACCACGGCTCCTTGGGATGACCAATAACTTATCCTTCTTTCCTCGACTTCGCCGCGATCACGCGCGCCAGGCCGCCGGCCGGAGCCGAAAGCACGCAGGCAATGCGCGTCGCCGGCGTCACCAGCATGCCCACGATCTTGCCGCGCAATTCATTCAGCGACGGCAGTTTCGACAGGGCTTCGATCGCCTTGAGATCGAGTTTCTTATCGCCGTAGGCGCCGCCGATGATGACCAGCTTTTCGTTGGTCTTGGCGAAATCGACCAGGCCTTTTGACACCGAGACCGGGTCTTTCGAGGTCGCAATCGCCGACGGGCCTTTAAACAGGTCGGAGATGGCTTCGTATTGCGTATCCTTGGCGGCAAGCTTGGCCAGGCGGTTTTTCGACACTTTGAAATCGGCGCCGGCTTCGCGCATCTTGCGGCGCAGCTCCGACATCTGGGCGACGGTCAGACCGTTATTATGGACGACCAGCGCGATGCCCGCGTCTTTAAGCGTGGCGTTGACTTGCTCGATCTGCGCGGTTTTTTGTGCTCTTGTCATTGGCATATGTTTGCTCCTTACGCCGCTATATCTGCAAGATCGATCTTGAGGCCGAGACCCATCGACGAGGAAATGCCGATTTTCTTGATGTAGTT
Source organism: Alphaproteobacteria bacterium (assembly GCA_020054105.1). Classification (GTDB taxonomy): domain Bacteria; phylum Pseudomonadota; class Alphaproteobacteria; order Rickettsiales; family SXRF01; genus JAGVLW01. Next base: position 23,458 of record JAGVLW010000040.1, read on the forward strand.
GCCTTTGACGCCTTGCGGCTTGGCCTTGGTCACGGCATCGAGAAACGCCTTGATGTTTTGCAGCAGTGCCTCTTCCGAGAAGCTCGCCTTGCCGACGCCGGCATGGATGATCGCCGCCTTGTCGAGGCGGAATTCCACCTGGCCGGATTTGGCAGCCTTGACCGCATCGGCGATGTTGGGGGTAACGGTGCCGAGCTTGGGGTTGGGCATCAGGCCTTTGGGGCCGAGCACCTTGCCGAGCTTGCCGACCACCGCCATCATGTCGGGAGACGCGATGACGCGGTCGAATTCGGTGAAGCCGCCGCCTATTTTATCGGCGAGGTCTTCGGCGCCGACGAAATCCGCGCCGGCCTTCTGGGCGTCGGCGGCTTTGTCGCCGCGGGCAAATACGGCGATGCGGATGGTTTTGCCGGTGCCGTTAGGCATGGCGACCATGCCGCGAATGAGCTGGTCCGACTGGGTGGGGTCGATGCCGGTATTGATGACGACGTCGACCGTCTCGTCGAATTTGGTGTTGGCGGAGGATTTCACCAGCTTGACCGCCTCGGCGAGCTTGTAGCGCTTGCCGGTATCGATGGTCGAAAGCAGGGCTTTGCGGCGTTTTGCGATTCTTGGCATACTAAGAACCTATATGACGGGAGTTTACATAATTCCGTTGCTGTTCTGGCGAACCAGATGCAAGGAAAGCCGCGCCGCCGGTAGCCGGAACTACCTGCAAGCGGCTTGACGCAACAGATGGTCGCCAGAACGCAACCCGAAGGGACAGGCTCTTTTTATCAAGCGCGTTGTCAAAAAGTTTAAAAATAGATTCCGCTATTTTTTGCGCTTTTTTCCTAGCGCTTGATAAAAATAGCTCTGTCGTAATTGTGCAAACTCCCATCATATAGGTTCTAGGCTGCCTCCACGATCTCTAAGCCCATCGACTGCGCCGAGCCCTTAATCATGCGGGCGGCGGCTTCGACGTCGTGGGCGTTTAAGTCTTTCATCTTCTCTTTGGCGATCTCGCGGATCTGCGTCATGGTGATCTTGCCGCAGGTCGCGCCCTTGCCGGGAGTCTGCGAGCCGGACTGGATTTTCGCGGCCTTCTTCAGGTAAAACGACACCGGCGACAGGCGGGTGATGAAGGTGAAGGTACGATCCTGATAGGCGGTGATGACGACCGGAATCGGAGCGCCCGGCTCCATTTTCTGGGTCGCGGCGTTGAACGCCTTGCAGAATTCCATGATGTTGAGGCCGCGCTGACCGAGCGCCGGGCCTACCGGCGGCGACGGGTTAGCTTTTCCGGCCGGTATTTGCAGCTTGATATAGCCGACGATTTTCTTAGCCATAAATCTCTTTCCGAAGTGGTGTTAACGTCCGCAACTGGAAATTTCAAACTTGCGCTCAAGCAGAAACAAAAACGTGGTTTCTGTTTCTGCTCTTGGCGCCGCGCGGGCTGCGCGCCTCAACGGCGCTAGTCCTCGCGTTGCTCGTCCAAAATAACCGCACGGACTCCCAAAAACAAACGTCCCTTTTTACAGAAGGGAGGCGGACTTATAGTGGGGTTTTTCCCTAGATGCAACTAAAAAGATGCGGTTTAACGATCTTTTCCCCGGCCCCAGGGCACATCCGGGCTTCCCGCCGGGAATTTGCGGCCGTCGAAGTCGAGATAGGGGTCGTTTATGGCCTTATCCTCGGGCCTGCTTGCCCAGCCGAGATCGCGGAAGGTTTCAAAGAGTGCTATGCCCTCCAGGCTGCCATCGTCCAATTCCATTTCGTGATCGTGTTTACGCAGAGGCGGCGAGCATTGCGCTTCGGTCAACATGTCGGATGCGCGCAGAAGCCGGCCGGTTCGGCTATCGATGCCGACGGCCGTAGGGTGCGGCTTATGCATGACATCGAACGTTTTTAAGCTATAGGCCGCTCCGGTGCGCTCGGGGATGGTTTCGCACAACGCCAGGTAACGCTTAAGATCTTCTTTTGCTTCATTAAAATCCTCTTGTAGATCATGAACCGAGCCAATGGCATGTATCTCTACTGCCTGCGGGCGGATTTTAGCCAGCAGCCCTATAAGGCGCTCCAAGCCTTGCGTATATTGTCCGTTATTATCGTGCGAGCAGATGGCCAGGCGCTCATGCGGGCAATAAACTATAGTGCTCAGACAGCATTGCAGACTGGACGTGCCAATCGCCGGATATTTGCTCCCGGCATAGGTAAGGCCCGCCGATTCCAGGCTTATATCCACCCCTTGCGCCGGGGAAATGCCCATTTCATCCGGCGTTTTATAGTCCGCCGTCGCCAGCGCCATCGCCGCGTCATAGAGCTGATCGGGGGATTTTGTCATGGCGCGAGTTTAAAATAGGAGAATTATTTTGTACGTTACCCGCCCGGCCCTCTGCCGGGCTGGGGAAATTTATCGGTGATGCTCTTTATCGCATCGCGGCTTATTTGTGCGGCCAGCGTACTATAATCTTCCGGTTGTTTACTGGTTAATTTTGCCATGAAATCAGCGATTTTCCCCGGCATCTCAGCTGCCAGAAAGGTTTTTGCAGCGAGAAGATCGCCGTCTCCATGCCCCAAACTATTGAGCATGTAGTAGGCCGTCAAATGTTCAATATCCTGCGTTATGCTAGCAAACGCAGCAACAGATTCTTGAGTTTCCTTTTTTTTATCCTTGGGAATATGCTCATTTACGCCATCGGCAACTAACCTGATCGTCGCATTGGCTGTACTGCCAAAGGTTGGGGTTTTCGGTGCAGCTGAATCAGCGGTCATATATTTTCCATGATTATAAATGAATTATTCTACGAAATTACGATCGCTCGTTGGTTTTACCGCCCTTGGCGTTTTTAGTATCGGCCGACAACAATCCCGCCGCCTCTGTCGCCACATGCGCAACGGACGAAATCACCGGAAAAACGGCGCGGCCAACCATTGCCACGCTCGCCAGCACGCCCTGCGACAAGCCTTCGAAGGCGGGAAGCGTATTTTCTTTAGGTTTTTCCGCAGAAGCGAGCGACTGCGACAATTGCGCCCCTAACTCTTCGGGCTTCATCTGGCCGGTGCGTATTTTCGTCACGTCGTCCAGCACTTCCTGGCCCAGTTTGCCGGCTTGTTCTTTAGTGAGGTTAGCAAAGCGGTTTTCATCGACAGTACCGCCCAGCTCTACAACCAGGCTTTTCACCGTGGCGGTATTGGCTTCGATATTTTCCCCGCTACGCAATGCCTTCGCCGCTGGAATAAGCGCATTGAGCTTTTCCTCGGTGTCTTTATGGGTAAGCGCCACGCCTTCCCTTTCCGCTGCGCCGCGCGCTTCGGGACTGGGTTGTGGCCCTGCGAAGAGGCCGGCCAGGTCGATGCCCAGCAGCATGCCGATCAGCTTAAGCAGCATTTCCATGAACCCGCCGCCCATTTCCTTTGGCTCAACGGTGATTGGCTTGCCGTCTTTATCTTTTGAAATTTCGGGATCCGTCTGCAGCGCATGAATGAAATCTTTTTCGAGCACTTCTTTCGTACCCAGATTCGCCCTCGACGCTTCGGCGAATTTCTCGCGCACCGCCTGAAGCTTTTCTTTGGGAACCAACCCCATCTTGGCTTTTTCGATATCGACGCCTTCAATGGCGCTTGCCGCCTTATCCATATAGGCAAGCAGGTTCGTGCCTTTGGCCAGTTTTTGCTCTTCGTCGAGCTTGGCCGAGCGCCCGATAAGATTGCGGGAATAATTTACGGCAAGCTCGCGCGTTCCCGCCGCTTCCAGAAAATTATTGTCGGGGCGCAGGGGAGCGGATTCGATAAGTTCCTGGGCTTTTTCGTAGGTTTTCTCGGCCGCCGGCAGCTTGCCCCATGCCTCGCCGGTTTGCGCGGTCGCCAGCAAAATGCCGATGGCGGTGGCCTGATCGACTTTGCCCGATTTGGCGTATTCTTGTGCGGTAATCATGGGTATTTGTCTCCTGCTATACGGCCATTATAGCAGCTAAGGTGTATAGATATATTAAGATTTTATGACATCCATTGTGCCGATGTCATAAATTAACCGTATGAAATCAAGCGACCTTTTCGACCTGCGCGAATTCGAGATCGACCGGCGTGGCGCGGCCGAAGATCGACACCGAGACTTTGACGCGGTTCTTCTCGTCGTCGACGCTTTCGACCAGCCCGACGAAGGATTCGAACGGCCCTTCGGTGATCTTGACGTTTTCGCCGATCTCGAAAGTGATGGTCGATTTCGGGTGCTCGATGCCGTCGCGCACCTGCGCGAAAATGGCGTCGGCTTCTTTTTCGGTAATGGGCACCGGCTTGCCTTTGCCGCCGCCGCCTAAGAACCCGGTGACTTTGGCGGTGTTTTTCACCATGTGCCAGGTTTCGTCGGAAAGCTCCATCTTGACCATGACGTAGCCGGGGAAGAATTTACGCTCGGCGGCGACTTTCTTGCCACGGCGCACTTCCACCACTTCCTCGACCGGCACGACGACTTCCTCGATTTTATCGGAGATGCCTTTCTGGGCAGCCTGCTCCTTGATCGATTGGGCGACTTTCTTTTCGAAGCCGGAATGGGCGTGAACGATGTACCAGCGCATTGCCATAATGTTAGCTCTCCTAAATGTCTTAAATGCCGATCAGGGCGCGCACCAGCGTGCTGATGATCCAATCGATGAATACGAAAAACGTCGCCGAGATAGCGACCAATGCCAATACCATCATAGTCGAGATGGTGGCTTCCTTGCGCGTCGGCCAGGTCACTTTGCCGATTTCCTGGCGGACTTCGCGGACGAATTTTGCGGGATTGATGCTGGCCATCGGTCGTCGATTCTCTGTAAGCGTTAAATGGGGGAAGACGCGGTTATAACCAAAAAAGTCAGGAATGCAAGCGTTTGTTTGCGCTAGTCCCCCTACGCTCCAAGCGGAGCTTCGGGCGACACTCCCACGCCCAAGATGCGGCTCTTCAGGTGGCTACGCCACCCGAAGCCCGCAGGGCGTAGGGTGGCAGGGGCGACAGGGTTCGAACCTGCGACCTGCGGTTTTGGAGACCGCCGCTCTACCAGCTGAGCTACACCCCTAATAATAGTCATCTATGCATCGTCATTCCCCGAATTCGCGTAGCGAATTCTAGGGGAACCCAGAAAAGTCCATAGCCTGGATCGCCCTAGAATTGCCTGACGGCAATTCGGGCGACGACGGATTTCCAAGGCTGGCGTTATACTACAAGGCCAAGGGGCTGCAAACCTTATTTTTTCGGCCTGGGGGTAGGCGGCGGCACATGGCACGCATAATCTACCGGAATAGTTTTGACGACCGGCCAGTCGGCGCCGGGCATGCCGATATTATTTTGCTGGGTATATTCATAGACGGTGACCCGCTCCAGCCTTACCGGCCCGCCGCGCTCGGCCCAACGCCTGCAAAATACTCTGCCGAAAACATTCCTGCCATTTTCCCATCTAAAAAATTCAAAGAATTTCTGCCAGCGGCGCGTCGGCAACGCTTTATTGCCCAGGTTTGGTTTTTGGTGCGAAGGCGCAGTATCGCGGTCGAAAAGCAGATCGACGAGGCGCCCATCGGCGAGTTTTCCCTCCACCACCACCCATTTGCTGCTGACCGTCGGGCGCGGGGCGAACATCCGCCATTCCTGCCACAGGCCGGTATAGTTCATCGCCAGCAACAGGCCGGGCGGAACATAGAGGTTTTTATAAGTCGGCATATTATGAATATTCCAGAAGAAGGTAATTGCCATAAGCGGCAGCAACGCGATGGCGATAAGCGGATGCAGCCGGGTTTTTACGCACTCGCGCTCGCGCAGAAATTCTGCTGAAAATTTCCCGAAACGTCCACGGTTTCTGGCGATGAAGCGATAGATGCGCCTGCCCAGCGGCCGCATGAAAACGGGCAGGAACAATGCGCCCAGCGGCCATAGAATCGGCGAGCGGCGCCACAGATAGGCCACCGCGTCCCAATGCAGCAAAAGCCCGCCTTCCGGCGTTTTGACCACCCAGCTATTTTCCTTTTGCATGAGGGCGTGGATCTCGCGGTCGCTCTGCGCCGGGACGATGGCGGCGGATCGCACGATGCTCAGCTCGCGAAAAATCAGGCAGGTTTTTCTGCAGAATGCGCACTCCTCGTCGTAATAGATGACCAGGCGGGCGGCGTCCGCCCATGATTCCATTTTCGGCCCCAGCCAATCCCAGACGAATCCGGGAATAAATACGGTCAGCCCGACGATGCTGATGAGCGGGAAAAAGCTGATATCGAGGAAGATATAAAATCCTACATGCATCGACGCCAGCAGCACGAACATCAACAGCCGCAGCCGGGCGGTGAAAAACGGGAAAAACAGGAACAGGACGCAATAAAGCTCGAGATGATAGACATAAATGGTCAGCCATTTCATCACTTCCGGCCATTGCAGCAGGAAATCCGAGAAATAGGTTTTCAGCTGCACGTTGCTGACCGCCGATTCCACCGCAGTGAATTGCACCCGCCAGGGCTCGCCGGTTTTCAGCAGCGCGCCCATCACATACAGGTAGGTTTCCTGCAGCAGCACCGCCAGACCGGCCAGCGTCGCATATTGCGTATCGCGGGTGGGTTTACGGGAAAGAGCATGGTCGATGGAGAAGCGCGCGCCCAGCGGCAGGAACATCGCCCAAAACAGCAACACCGCCAGCTGAATGTCGGCGGAGCTTAAAAACACGTTGGCGCGCACATTGAGCGAGACGATCATAAACCAGCACAGCACGATCGCCAGGCGCGTGCGGTAACCAAACAGCAAGGCGATGGCAGCCAGCGCCGTGAGCGCAAAGAGCAGCGCCGTCATGTCGTAGCGGCCGCTGATGAAAAAAATGGAAAACGCATCCCACGACCGCTCCCACAGCACCAGCGAGCGCGGGAACAGCCCGGCATCGGTCAAGTGAATGGAAAAATGCGGCAGGAAGGTAATCAGGTCGGCCAGCACGGTGATCGCCAGCCCTACCCTGAATAATGCCAGCGTGCGCAAATCGATATTGGCCAGCTCCACCCACCGACGGCGCGCGAAACTCTGTATTGCCCGTACCATGCTCATATGCCAGCAAATCTAGCCAATAAAAAAGGCCGGCACAAGCCGGCCTTTAGTCTTTAGTCCTTAGTCCTTAGTCTTTAGTCGATAGCCATACCTACTCACGACTAACGACTCACAACTCATCATTCCACAATCTTCGCAACGACGCCGGCGCCGATGGTGCGGCCGCCCTCGCGGATGGCGAAGCGCAGGCCTTCTTCCATCGCGATCGGCGAGATCAGCGTC
>JAGVLW010000075.1 GCA_020054105.1 Alphaproteobacteria bacterium
AGGACAGGAGCGGACGGACATGGCGATGGGGACGGGGTACTGGAAGCATGCAACTCGGTGGGGGATGTCAATGTCGATGGTTCCCATTTCTATTTTAGTTGCGAAACATCGCTTTATTGGAACGATTTAGGTTTTGCGGAATTGGTTGAGGGACGGTTCTCGCAAAATTTAGAGGATAATCCTGAAATTCCAATGGAAAGCCTGCCGGAACATTTACCGCACGCGGTGCTGGGAAGCAATTACATCGCGGCTTTTGGCGATAGCTCCGGCTTTGCTCTGCAGGAAAGTATTTGCCCCAAGGGCGTATGTTTTTCCATTACCAATATCAAGCGAATAAGTATAGACAACAGTTATGTCACCCACCCGGCCGTTACTCCTTGGCAAGCTTATTCCATCGATTCGAAAGTGGACGATGCATTGATGCGGTCCGGCTCCGTGCAATCGTGGAGCCCATGGGGATATACCATCGCACAAATACAGGGGATTGATTATACCTCGATAAACGGCATGAACCCCTGGCCGGATCCGGGTGCAGAAACCGGCTATGGTCCCCTTTTGCGTAGTAGCGATGCAAATGTGGTAAGATTGTGGTTATCTTTCACACCTAAATAATCCTACGCGTTCGTAATCCACCCGCCGCCGAGCAATCGCTCGCTGTCATAGATCACGCAGGCTTGCCCCGGTGAAACCGCTCCTTGCGGCTCATGCAAAGTAACAAGCGCGCGCCCGGCTTCCAGCGGCGCAATCGTCGCTGCCGCGCCGGGATGGGCCGAGCGGAGTTTTACGGTTACCACGTCATCCTGTGAACTGCGAAGCAGTTGCATAGGATCTCTTTGATTATCACGAGATCCTGCGCTTGCACTCCGTGCAACGCAGGATGACGGCGCGCTTAACCAATTACAATCCCTAATAACAAAACTCTTGGTCAATAGCGCTTCTTTCGGCCCAACGATCACCTGCTTCTTCGCCGCATCTAGCTTCACCACGAACAGCGGCTCCTCATTGCCGCCGATGCCCAGCCCTTTGCGCTGGCCGACCGTATAGTTGATGATGCCTTCATGCGCGCCCATCATCGTGCCGTCGATATGCACGATCTCGCCTGGCTCAAGCGCGCCGGGACGCAGTTTTTCAATGATTTTAGCATAGCCGCCGGTAGGCACGAAACAAATATCCTGGCTGTCGGGCTTATCGGCTACCTGCAAGCCAAAACGCGACGCCAGCGCGCGGGTTTCTTCTTTGCTCTTCAAAGGGCCAAGTGGAAAACGCAGGAAATCGAGCTGTTCGCGTGTCGTGGCAAACAAAAAATAGCTCTGGTCGCGCGAAGGATCGGCGGCTTTGTGCATCTCGGCATGGCCGTTTAGCTGCTTGCGCTGCACATAATGGCCGGTCGCCATACAATCGGCGCCCAGGTCGCGCGCGGTTTGCAGCAGGTCCTTGAATTTGACCGACTGGTTGCATTTCACGCAGGGAATCGGCGTTTCGCCGGCCAGGTAGCTATCGACGAAATCGTCCATCACGCTTTCCTTGAAGCGGTTCTCGTAATTGAGCACATAATGCGCAATGCCGAGCGTCTCCGCCACGCGCCGCGCGTCGTGAATATCCTGCCCGGCGCAGCAGGCGCCTTTTTTATTCACCATCGCGCCGTGATCGTAAAGCTGCAGCGTGATGCCGATCACCTCATAGCCCTGGCTGTGCAAAAGCGCCGCCACGGCAGACGAATCCACCCCGCCTGACATGCCACCACCACGCGCGTATCTTTTTCCGGTTTATCGAAGCCAAGGGAGTTCATGGTTCTTTAATCGTAATTTTTCTAAGCCACGGCTCTAAGGCCGAAAACTCAAATTTGTTTTCTTCAAAAAAACTCATCATCTGTTTATAAATGGCCTGTTCGTCCTGCTGAATGTTATAGCCGTTAATCTCTAAAAATGTTTCCATTGCAGCGGCTGCAATGCGTTTATTGCCGTCGATGAATGGGTGATTCATGGCTAAACTTTCCATAAGCGCCGCCGCTTCGGCGATTATATCTTCATAGTAACCGCTTTGCGGGCGAAAAACAGCGGCTTCCACAGCACCCATATCGCGAACGCCATGCGCACCGCCATATCGCTCAATTAACAGCTCATGCAGGGCAAGCACATCGGCCAGCGTCAAATAATCGGTCACGCGATTACTTTGCTAACTGCGTGTAAAGCCAATTACGCTTTCTGGAAATTTTCTCAAACGCGGCCATCACATGCGCACGCGGCTTATCGTTACGTTTTTTTTCAATAAAATCACGCAACGCTTCGTCGAGCAGCGACTGAAATTGCCGACCTTCCGATTCCGCAAGCGCTCTTAGAGCCGCAAGAACTTCCGAATCCGCTTGAGACGCAAACTTTTCTTTTTGCATAATATTTCTCCTTAACCTCCACATTATCATGAAATATCATGAAACGTCAAGAAATATATGCGATTCTGCTGTCACAAAACCTTCATGATTGCCGGTTTGCTAAACCGTCGCATTACCAGTAAAATTTAGACCAGTCAGTCAATAAATGATGAGGAATATCGTGATTACTCCAGAAGCGGCAAATGCAATCGAACCAGATTCAAGAGAGGGCAAGATACACATACATGCTCTAAAGAGCGCTGCTGTAATCCTAAGTGAGCAACGCGGTAAGGATGGTTTGCCAAAAGTGATTGTGTCTGCATTGCAGGATATCGCTTTAGCGCTCCTTGAAAAGGCGGATAACCCTGACAGTCTCATACCGATATCAATGATAAAACCTCTGGCCATTGCCACGATTATGAGTAATACCGAGGCGGTTGCAGATGTAGGTGGCCAACAGAATGTAAATATTCTGGTGGATGTATATTTTCATGCCGCCGCCGAAGCGATAGCGACAGATATGGCACAAGGCCCGGCCCGCAGGCGTTTCGAACAGTTAACTGGCCTCGATGAACCCGCCCAAGAAATAGGCCGCCGATAGCAAATTTTCTGTCATCCCGCACTTGCCTGTCCGCCGAAGCCTTGGCGAAGGGGGATTGCGGGGTCTCCATCATCCCGCAAGGAGATGCCGCAATGAATGCGGCATGACAATCATTCCCCCTTCCCCTTTACCCTATCGGCCAGCGCGGCGCTCATGAATTTATCGAGGTCGCCGTCGAGCACGCCTTGCGAGTCGCTGGTTTCCACCTCGGTGCGCAGGTCTTTGACCATCTGGTAGGGATGCAAAACATACGAACGGATTTGGTGGCCCCAGGCATTATCGGTTTTTTGCGAATTCAGCGCCGTCGCTTTCTCCTCGCGGATGCGCAGCTCGCGCTCATAGAGCCGGGCCTTGAGCATCTGCATCGCCTCGGCGCGGTTGGCGTGCTGGCTGCGTGACGACTGGCATTTGACCACGATGCCGGTGGGCATGTGGGTGAAGCGCACGGCGCTTTCGGTTTTATTGACGTGCTGGCCGCCGGCGCCGCCTGAGCGCATCGTATCGATATGGATGTCTTTTTCGTCGACCACGATATTGATCTTATCGTCGATCACCGGATAGACCCAGGCACTGGCAAAGCTGGTATGGCGGCGGGCGTTGGAGTCGAACGGCGAGATGCGCACCAGCCGGTGCACGCCGCTTTCGGTCTTCGCCCAGCCATAGGCGTTATGGCCCATGATCTTGATGGTGGCGGATTTGATGCCCGCCTCCTCGCCGCGATTCTCGTCGATCATCTCGACCTTGTAACCGCGTTTTCCTGCCCAGCGCACATACATGCGCAGCAGCATCTCCGCCCAATCCTGCGACTCGGTGCCGCCGGCGCCGGAGTTGATTTCGATGAAGCAATCGTTGGCGTCGGCCTCGCCGGAAAGCAGACTTTCTATCTCAAGCCGGCGCAATTCGGCGGCGACGTTTTTGAGCGCAGCCTCGGCTTCGGCGAGCATGGCGTCGTCTTTTTCCGCCTCGGCCATCTGGGCCAGGTCGATATTATCCTGACATTCCTGGTTCAGCCGCTCATAGCCGGAGAGAACTTCTTCGAGGTGATTGCGTTCGCGCAGCAATGTCTGCGCTTTCGCCGCATCGCTCCAGAGATTGGGATCTTCGCAAAGGCTGTTTAGCTCTTCGCGGCGGCGCAGCGCGTTATCCCAGTCAAAGATACCTCCGCAACAAGGCCTGCGACTGCTTGATCTGGCGGGCGAGAGTTTCGATTTCAGCTTTCATGGCGCGCACCTAATACGAAGAATAAGACGATGGCAACACTAAGTTATTTATAAAACATTAAGTCAATATTAATCGTTAGTTCTGTATAATAATATGGCTCTTTTCCCATGCAACAAACCGATGGTCAATCGATGAGCAAAAAGCAACAAGGTTTTTCGCTGGTTCAGGTCAGCCTGATGCTGGCGGTCGGCGGCATCATTCTCGGCTCGCTGCTGCCCGGCGGCCAGGCCGCCTCGGAAGCAAAGAAAGCTGAAATTACCAACCAGCGCATGAAAAAAATAGAAGAGGCGACGCAGCGTTTCATGGCCGCCAATGGCCGCCGTCCCTGCCCCGCCGACGGCACGCTTGCGCCCACCGCCGCCGCTTTCGGCAAGGAAGCATCGAACGGCGGCGCCTGCTCGCCTGCATCCACCACCTCGGTCACCGGCACCACGGTCAGCGGCTTCAGCATTGTAACGGCGATCAATACGATGGTCGGCGTCTATATCGGCGCGGCGGTTTCGGGCACGGGCATACCCACCGGAAGCTTCGTCGCCGCATTGGATCAGACAAACTCGACGATTACGCTCAATACTAAAGCCACGGCGAGCGGTAGCGGCGTAGCGTTGACCCTCACCAACACCGCAACCAATTTCGCCTTATCCACGACAGCCACGGGAGGCACGACTAACGGCTTAAAAACCGTCACCATAGCCTCCACGGTCGGATTAATGCCCGGCACGCTGGTCACCGGCTCCGCCGGCATCGATTTAGGCACGCGCATTCGCACGGTGGATTCAGCGACGCAAATCACGCTCGACAGAAACGCCACCGCCACCGGCTCGCCAACGCTCACCTTCCCCTCTTCGGTCGCGGGCAGCGTGCCGGTGGTCACCCTTGGGTTGCCCGATGAATACGGAATAGACGGCTGGGGACGGCGCATCATGTATGTAGTCGATGCGCGCGCGACCTATAAAACCAGCTGCGCCGCTTTGCAAAACGCAAACACCAAAGGAATCCCGGAAATTCAAAGCGCCTATAGCGCCGATACGACCAATACCTACGACAACGTGATGTGGGCGCTGATATCGTACGGCAAGGACGGGCACGGCGCCTTCCCGGCCGGCGGCAGCGCCATAGCGGACCGCATCAATAGCGGCGCCTCCGACCTGGCCGGCGGCAACGACACCGACACGCTGACCAACGCTTTCGTCACCAGCGGCTTTGTCACCAGCTATCTCGGAAAGATTATCCGAAAAACCGCCACCTCCACTTTCGACGACGTCGCCTGGTATAACGAAGCCACCAAAAATACCTGCGGCTCCTATTCCGGCTCAAGCGTCGGCATCGGCAAAAGCCTCAGCAAATCGGCCAATCTCGGTTTTACCCTCGGCGGCACTGGGCTGATCGGCTCCGACTACGCGGTCAATATTGTGTTTGATACGGGCGACATTAATGGCGACGGCATCACCGACCTGGTGTATAGTTCTTATGGTGCTCGTTACGCTGCCGTAATCGGCACAAAATTTGGCGATGTGTATGTTATTTATGGCAGCAAAACCGGATTGCCCGCCGCCGGGTCAGGCTTTTCAACATTTATCCCCTCCACCTCAACCGGCACGTTGAACGGCTATAACGGCTTTGTTATCCGAAATGACGATCTGGCCAGCAATAGTAGGTTTGGCCAGGCGCTTGCCGTAGGCGACGTAAACGGCGACGGCTATGATGATATTTTTATCGCGGGCCGCACGAGTGGAACCGGCACGATCAACTCTCATTATTTATTCTTTGGCCGTGCAGCAAATTCCACAAATCTAGTAAACGCAACCACCCTATTGGGCACCGTCGGTGCAACCTTTCGAGGGGAGACCGGCCTTACTATCGGCGCCGCCGACATTGGCGACGTTAATGGCGACGGCTATGACGACATTGTGTTTGTAAGGTTACGATCGAGCACTAACACCGTCGTTAACGTGATTCTCGGTCGCCCGACCTCAGGCGGTAGCGCACCGAATTGGGCTAATTTTGGTTCCGGCACCACCCCGGTAAACATCAGCAGTACCGGCACAGCTTCGCTTAGCACTGCAGCAACCACCGACCAATTCTGGTTCAGGATCACCGGCGAGGCTACCTATTACAATTTGGGCACCACCTATTATAATTTGGCGGTTGGCGACATTAACGGCGACGGTTATGACGACATCGCGGTCGGGAGTTCCACCAGCACCGGCTATACCAACAAAGCGGTCTATGTCATTTTCGGGCGCACTACTGCCAATTGGAGCACAGATGGAGGTAGCCCTCCCAATATAGTACTCACAACGGAATTGGCAACCGCCACCAAAGCCCGTGCATTTACTTTGGGCAGCATCGACACTGGCGAAGTCAATTTCGGCAATAGGGTTGCCATCGCCGAGTTAAACAATGACGGCTATGAAGACCTCATCATATCTTCAAGTCTCAATACCTATGTATTTTATGGCCGGGCAAACAATGTTGGCAGCACCACCATCAATTCAGTAGGCGGCACCGCCACCGCCGCCGTAAATATTGCCGCGAATCTCGACGGCACCAACGGCTTCAAGATCGACGGCTACACCAACGTCACCGCCGGCAGCATCGATTGGAACCAGCAGCTCAGCATTCCCGGGCCGAATGGAATGCTGGCAGTCGGGGATGTCAATAATGACGGCTGGAACGATATTGTTTTAAGCACGCGCGACAGTATAAACTCCGACCAAACAACTATCATGGGGTCTACCTTCGTTCTATTCCGCCCGACAACCGGTTGGCCGGCGCTGATTACTTTACAGGATGATACTGATTATCTCAGTTACGAAACCGGCGACCCTATCAATACGCTCCCAAGCAAAAACCCAAACATCATTCGTATTAACGGTGTCGATTCTGCGAATACGGTCATTCCGAATTTTTCAACTGGATACGGGGATTTAGCATTTATTCCCGCCTTCGCCGATCTCAACAAAGACGGCAAAACCGACATCATTATCGGCTCGACCTATTATGGAATTACCGGTACCGCACCATTTGACCGAGTTTATGTGCTGTATGGCCGCACGGCCTGGGATCCGGTTATCAGCCTGGATGTGCTGAATCAGTAGTTCAAAATTTTCCCTCCCCCGCTCCTTCCTTCCCCTCTCCCTTCAGGGGGGAGGGGAATAGAGAGGTATATCAATACAACCCGCCCGTGCCCACCACCGGCGGGGTTTGCTGGATGCCGGGAAACGCCGGCAGGTTCGGTGTAACTGGCTCGCCATCTGCAGGCTCGATAGACACCTCATTATCGGGAATTTCGACCACCGGTGGCGCGCTGGTATCAGCGGCGGTGGGCGGCTCATATGCTTTAGAGACGCCGGGAATATAAATCGGCCTGCCGGTGATAAATGCTTCTTCGATCATGGCCGTATCCGACCCTTCCAGGCCGTCGACGGGTTGCCCCGAATGCAAATCGACCTTAATGAACTGGATGCCCGACGGCACGCGAAACGGCGTATTTTGCTTATCGGCTAGCGTCTCTTTCATGAAAGAAATAAAGGCGGGCAAGGCCACCGACCCGCCGGTTTCTTTCTTGCCGAGCGTGCGCGGCTTGTCGTATCCCACGAACACGCCGGCGACCAGGTCGGGCGTGAAGCCGACGAACCAGGTGTCGTTGCTGTCGTTGGTCGTGCCGGTCTTACCGGCGACGATCTTGCCGATCTCCTTGGCGCGGGCGGCGGTTCCGCGGGTGGCGACGCCCTGCAGTATCGAGGTAATCTGATAGGCAACGCGCGGATCGGCTATTTGCGCCCGAGTATCTTCGGGAATCGGCGGCAATGCATCGGGAGCGAGGGCATCGACGTTTTCCAGAACGCACTGTGCGCAAACCCGGCTATCGCGCCGGAAAATCGTCTTGCCGTGGCGGTCGTCGATGCGCTCGATGATAGACGGTGTGATGGCCTTGCCGCCATTGACGATCATGCCGTACGCGTTGGCGATTTTAAGCAGCGTCGTTTCCGCCGCGCCCAGCACGATGGAGAAATTGCGTGGTACGTTATCGTAAATGCCGAAACGCTTGCCGATTTCCATCGCCTTTTGAATGCCGATTGTCTGGGCGATGCGCACCGTCATGGTATTGCGCGATTTTTCCAGCCCGACGCGCATCGTCGTCGGCCCCAGATAATCGTCCTTGTAATTTTGCGGCTTCCACATCGGCTGCCCCGCGCCCTGGCTCAGCTCCACCGGCGCGTCGAGAATCATCGTCGATGGCGTATAGCCGTTTTCCAATCCCGCCAGATAGACAAACGGCTTGAAGGCCGAGCCCGGCTGGCGTTTCGCCTGCGTCGCCCGGTTGAACTCGGTACCGCCATACGCATAGCCGCCCGACATGGCCAGCACCCGTCCGGTATGCGGATCGAGCACGACAATCGCGCCGTTGACTTCGGGTATCTGCTGCAAGTCCCATGCGATTTTCTGCTCGCCGGGCGGCAGCGATTTGCGCTGCTCTTCGGCCGGTATTCCCACCAGCACCACATCGCCGAGCCGCAATATGTCGCCGGGCTTTTTCACTTCCGGCCCGATCTGACCGTCGGCGATTACCTTACGCGTCCATTTCAGCAGCGTGAACGGAACGATGCCGCGCGATTCGTCCTCGAAAATAATCTGCGCCTTCTTATCGTCAAGCGCCGTGACCATCGCCAGTTTCTGGCCGTCGAAAACATGGTAGACGTGCTCTTGCGCAAGCCGCGCAAGCTGCTCCTTCCAGTCAAACGATTTGGCGCCGATATAAGGCAAATGCTTGATCGGCCCGCGATAGCCGCGCCGGCGGTCGTAATCGACCAGCGCCTTGCGCAGCGCGGTATCGGCGGCTTTCTGCATCTGCGGATCGAGCGTGGTTTTCACCACCAGCCCGCCTTCATATAAGCCTTTATCGCCATACATGCCTTTAATGGTGCGTCGCACCTCCTCGGCAAAAAACTCGGCGGGCGCGATTTCGGCGGCATCGCGGTTGCGCAGAGTGATTGGCGCCTTTTGTGCCTCATGCCATTCGTCCAGCGTAATAAACTGGTTCTTATACATGTTCTCCAATATCCAGTCGCGCCGCGCCTTCGCCGCTTCATAGTCTTTTTTCGGATTATACAGCGTCGGCGCCTTGGGCTGGGCGGCAAGCAACGCGGCTTCGTCGAGCGTCAATTCATCGAGCGATTTGTTGAAATAATTCTGAGCGGCGGCGGCAACGCCATAGGAACCGAGGCCTAAATAAATCTGGTTGAGATACAGCTCCAAAATCTTGTCTTTGCTGTAAACCTGGCTGATGCGCAGCGCCAGGATCGCCTCCTTGATCTTGCGCTCGATGGATTTTTCATTGGTCAGCAGAAAGTTTTTTACGACCTGCTGGGTGATCGTCGAGCCGCCGACCAGCGATTTCCCCTGGCCGTAATAGCGAACATTGTCGCGCACGGCGCGCGCGATTCCGGTGAAATCGATGCCGGTATGGGCATAAAAATTCTTGTCTTCGGCGGAAAGAAACGCTTGCACCACCCGCTTGGGAACCGCCTTGAGCGGCACGAACACCCGTTTCTCGGTCGCATATTCGGCAAGCAGCCGCCCGTCGGCGGCATACAGGCGCGTTACCGTCGGCGGGTCGTATTTCTCGAGCGCGCTATAATCGGGAAGACCCTTGCTGTAATGATTGAACAGCAGCAGCCCGACGATGCTGCCGATAATCAGCAAGGTAAACCCCAGCGAAAACAGCCAGCCGAACACGCCAATGACACTTCTTGAGAAACGGCTCATCGCTGGCCATCCGTATCGTTTACCTGCCGGAAATATGCATCGACGCCCGCTGCTATTCCGGCCGCCACCTTTTCACGGTGCGTTTTCGATTTCAACAGCTTTTCCTCTTTCGGATGCGAAAGGAAACCCGTCTCGACCAGCACCGAAGGAACGTCGGGCGCCTTGAGCACCGCAAACCCGGCGAAGCGATGCGTATTGGGCAATAACGCCACTTTTCCCTGCAACGACGCCACCAATAAATCGGCCAGCAGCGCCGAGCGGTTTTTGGTTTCGCGCTGCGCCAGCGAAATCAGGATATCGGCAACGTCTTCGCGCTCGTGCGACAAATTCATGCCGCCGATAATGTCGGCTTTATTCTCGCGCGCGGCCAGCGCCTCGGCTTCCTTGTCGGAAGCCTGCTCGGACACGGTATAAACCGACAGGCCGCGCGCGGCCCCTTCCGGCGCCGAATCGGCATGGAGTGAAATAAAGATCGCCGCGCCATGCTTGCGGGCGATGTCGACGCGCTTGCGCAGCATGATGAAATAATCTCTTTCCCGCGTCAGCTTCACTTGGTAGCGGCCGGTATTCAGCAGGTGCTTTCTAAGCGCATAGGCATAATCCAACACGATATCCTTCTCCCGAACGCCGCCCGGCCCGATAGCTCCCGGATCGACGCCGCCATGCCCGGCATCGATGACGACCATCGGTTTTTTAATCGCTGCACCGCGCTTGTTTCTGGCATCGGCGATGGTAATGGCCAGTTGCGGCGCTTTTCCCTCTTCCTCGCGGACTTCCAAAACGCCGATCGGCTTGCTCAGGGTAAATACGATGCGCGTCGTTTGCGGGTCGAATTGTCCCATGCGCACGGATTGCAATAATGTCCCGTTATACGATGACGGCAATTTGATGGGTTGCCTGCTTGAAAACCTAGGCAAATCAACTACCAGCCGGTCGGGATTTGCCAGCAGAAACACCTTGTTGGGGGAAATCTCCGGCGCTTGGATCGAAATGACTTCCTGATTTTTATCGGCTTGCAGCTGCAACAGCTCGGCGGCATGGCCGCAAGACGGCGCCAGGCCCAGGAAAATCGCGGATAGAAAAACAAGAAAGGTAATATTTTTCATCAGGATAAGGAGCCGGCACATGAGAGTTGTTGTGTAATTGTTTTTTTACTTATATAGTGTAGAAGTTGTTCGTGCAAAATTAGTTTTGCGCATTCGAAATTGACGCAAAGGTCACCGCCGCTGCAACGCAGCCCCACGGTGGACTTTGCTAAATAGTGAATTAGTAGAGACACGTATTTTTTAAATAACCACGACCTCACGGATGGTCCCCAGTTAACAGTATGGAATTCTCATTTCGTCATTATTCACCGGCTAACACCCCCGCGCCCTATGCGCCCGCTGCCTTTGCAGCCGGTCTGGTTGCGCCCGTCAGTGCTCGCCTGCTAGGTTTTGCGAAATTGCTGCCCAACTAAACTGACTCCATAGCGTGAGGCGATCCAATATTAGGAGTCGCCCATGACCAGAAGAATGTTAATCGATGCACTGCACCCGGAAGAAACCCGCGTAGTCATCGCCGAAAATAGCCAGATCATCGATTTTGACTTTGTCAGCAGCAACAAGAAGCAGCTCAAAGGCAATATTTACCTCGCGAAAATCACCCGCGTCGAACCGTCGTTGCAAGCCGCTTTCGTCGAATATGGCGGCGGCAAGCAAGGATTCTTGCCGTTTTCGGAAATCCATCCCGACTATTACCAAATCCCGGTATCCGACCGCAAACGCCTGATGGAGGAAGCCGAAAGCGAATCCGCGCAAGACGCGCAGGAAGATGCCGTGCCGGAGAATGAAGGCAATAATGCTTCCAGCGACGAGCAGAATAACGCGGATGATACTAATGACAGCGAACAGCTCGAATTTACCGATAGCACGCAACCGGCATTGCCGCTGGCGCCCGCCATCGAGCAGCTGCCGGAAACGAGCGAACAATCTTCCTACCAGAGCGAAAGCAGCGATGCACCCTTCGTAAGCGAATTGGCGCCCATGTCCGAACCAACCGGCGACGTCGTCGAAAACGCGCCTGAAATGCCCGTCTCGGATAATGATAATAACGCGGAAACCAAAGCCGATGAGGCGCCCGCCTCCGAACCCGTCGAAACGCTGCAAAGCGACGAGGAAGAAATCCAGAGCCGCCCCAAGCGCAACGTGTTCTCCCGGCGTTACAAAATCCAGGAAGTCATCCGCCGCGGCCAGGTAGTGCTGGTGCAGGTCATCAAAGAAGAACGCGGCAACAAAGGTGCGTCGCTTACCACCTACCTGTCGCTGGCAGGCCGTTACTGCGTGCTGATGCCCAATTCGCCCAAGGACGGCGGCATTTCGCGCAAGATCGCCAGTTCCGACGACCGCAAGCGCCTGAAGGCCATCTCCACCGAGCTGCGGCTGGCCGCCGGCATGAGCGTGATCATCCGCACCGCCGGAACCGACCGCACCCGCGCCGAAATCAAGCGCGACTACGATTATCTGGTGAAAGTCTGGAACCGCGTGCGCGAAGTAACGCTCGAATCCAATGCACCGGCGCTGATTTACGAAGAAAGCGACGTCATCAAGCGCGCGATCCGCGACCAATACACCAACGACACCGACGAGGTTATCATCGAAGGCGACGAAGGCTATAAAGCGGCCAAGGATTTCATGAAGCTGCTGCTGCCCAGCCATACGCCCAAGATCAAGCATTACAAGGAAGCGACGCCGCTTTTTTACGCCTATAACATCGAGGAACAATTGCTCTCGATGCACGACCCGATAGTAAAACTGCGCTCCGGCGGCTACATCGTCATCAATCCCACCGAGGCGCTGATTTCGATCGACGTCAACTCCGGCCGCGCAACCGGCGAGCGCAACATCGAAGAGACGGCGACGAAAACCAACCTGGAAGCGGCGGCGGAAGTCGCCCGCCAGCTTAGGCTGCGCGATTTGGCCGGCCTCATCGTCATCGACTTCATCGACATGCTCGAATCGCGCAATCGTCGCGCCGTCGAGAAAGCCATCAAAGACGCGCTGAAAGTAGACCGGGCAAAAATCCAGCTCGGCCGCATCAGCCCGTTCGGCCTGCTGGAAATGTCGCGCCAGCGCCTGCGCCCGAGCATCGCCGAAACCAACATGATCCAATGCCCGCATTGCATCGGCCGCGGCCTGATTCGTTCCAACGAGTCGATGAGCATCCAGATGATCCGCGCCCTCGAAAAAGAAGCGTCGAGCGGTCAATGGAGCAGCCTGCGCCTGCTCGTACCGCAAGCGCTGGCGCTGCACCTGCTTAACTTCAAGCGCGAAGCGCTGCAAACGCTCGAAGAGCGCCATAATTTGACGGTCCAGGTCTTAATCGACGTCGCCCTGGCGGAATCCGACTTCAACCTCGAAAAAATGCGCCGCACGGGACAATCCGAGCGCGGCGCGCCAAGCGGCGACGGCCGCGGCAGGAACCGCCGCCCGGAACGCAACCGCAACGACAATCCCAGGGCGGCCATTGCCGAAACCGTGCTGGAAGAAATGAGCAATGCCGAGGAGGAAATTGCATTCGTGGACGAACCCGCGCGTGAGCCTGCCAATACCGAGGAAGGCTTCGATAGTAACCGCGAGCCGCGCCGTGGTGGCCGCAATCGCCGTGGCCGCCGTGGCCAGCGCCGTAGCGGTGGCGGGCGTTTCCGCGAGAACAACGAACCCAGGCCGAACACAGGCAACATCGAATTGGCCAGCAACGATAATGCATCCGATATGCTTGAGGTCGCAACCGACGTCATGCCCATCGAAAGCAACGATAGCAATGCTCCCGCCAACCCGCGCCGGCGCGAACGCGGCGGCCGTGGCCGAGGCCGCAAGCATTGGCGCGACGATAAGAGCGATGCTGGGTCGAACCGGCCGGATAATAACGCCGTCAATGCCGCTCCGCAGGAGGCAGGAAACGCGCCTGTCGAAGCCAAGCTGCCTGCTTTTACCAAGCAAGAGCCGGTGCTGATCGAGCCGACGCCGGTTTTCCATGACCGCAAACCCGCCGCCGCCCCGCAGCCAATATCGGCCCCGCGCGACCCCAACAAGGCCGCTAAAAAAGGCTGGTGGCAGAAAATGATCGAGCTGGAATAACGCAACCGGAAGGCCCGCACGATGCGCCCGTTCTTCTGCGCATGTTTCTGGATGATAGCCCTGGTGCTGTATCCGCTGGCAGCACAGGCGGCGCTTATCCGCGACGCTGAGATTGAAAACACCCTGAGGCTTTACGCCGAGCCGGTCTTCAAAGCGGCCGGCGTCACGCCCTCGTCGGTAGAAATTTTCATCGTCAACGACGATTCGCTCAACGCCTTTGTCGCCGGCGGCGCCAACATGTTCATCCATACCGGCCTGATCCTGGCGACCGACACGCCCGACATGCTCATCGGCGTGATGGCGCACGAAACCGGCCACATCGCCGGCGGGCACCTGGCGCAGGGCACGGAAAAACTCAAGGGCGCGCAGATAGGTTCGATCCTTACCTTCGTGCTGGGCGCTGCGGTCGCCGCGGCTTCCAGAAAACCGGAAGGCGCCGCTGCCGTCATCGCCGGCGACCAATCGAGCATTGCCCGTAATTTCTTCGCTTTCACCCGCGCCAACGAGGAAGCCGCCGACCAGTCCGCCCTCAACTCGCTCGACGCGCTGAATATTTCCGCCGGCGGCTTTTTGAAGCTCTTCGGCCTGCTGCAACGCAACGAGCGTCTGCACAGCAACAATCCCGACCCGTACCTGCTTACCCATCCGCTGAGCCGCAGCCGCATCGAGCATGTACGCAACCATATCGACACGTCGCCCATTCCCGAAGGCCAGTATCCCAAAAAATTCGACATTCTGCACAAGCGCATGCTGGCCAAGCTCTATGGGTTCTTGCAAACGCCGGAGCAAACCATGCTGAAATATCCGGCCGGCGATAAAAGCCTGCCGGCGCGCATGGCGCGCGCGATCGCCTATTACAAAATGCCCGACCTCGAGCGCTCCCTTAAGGAAATGGATAGCCTGATCGCCGAACATAAAGACGATGCGTTCCTGCATGAGCTCAAAGGCCAGATATTGTTTGAAAATGCAAAGCCCGCCGAGGCGCTCTCCTCCTACCAAACGGCGGCAAAACTGCTACCCAGCGCGCCGCTGATATTGACCGACCTGGCCAAAGTAGAACTCGAGCAGGCCGATAAAAACCATGTCGGCTCGGCCATCGCCCATCTTGAAAAATCCATCCGCCTCGACAAGCATAACGGGCAAAGCTGGCGGCTGCTTGCCATCGCTTACGGCAAGGCCGGTAATAAGGGCATGGCGGCATTGGCATTGTCCGAACAGGCGATGCTGCGCAACGACCCCGATACTGCGCTGCGGCAAATCGAAACCGCGCTTTCCTCCCTGAAACCCTCGACCTCCGCTTACCAGCAAGCACTCGATCTCAAGGCGCAGGCGATCGAGCTCAAGCGCGAGACGGAAGAACAATCGTCGCCCTTTTAAGGCATAATTTTACTATACTTTTGCCGAGGCGACGGCTACATATGACTCCTCACCTCAAGGGAGCTTTTATGTTCAAACCACGCCTGTTCGTACTTTCTTCGTCGCTCGTCGCCCTCATGGCATTGTCCGCGCAGGCGCAAACGCCTCCGGCCGATGCTACTCCCGTCATCGTTCCTCCGGCTGCCATAGCCCCGGCTACCGCTAACCAACCGGTCATGCGCAGCGAGCTGCCGGCGCTGGTGCGCGAAGTATTGCTCAACGACCCCGATATCATCAAGGATGCCGCGCAAAAGCTGCGCGAGAAGAAAGACGCCGAAGCCAAGAAAAAGGCGCTCGATACACTGACCAAGCGCAAAGACGACCTGTTTAACGACCCGGCCACGCCAAGCGTAGGCGATGCGAAGACTGCCGACGTCACGGTCGTCGAGTTCTTCGATTATCACTGCGGCTATTGCAAGCACATGCTGCCGGTCGTCGCGCAGATCATGAAAGAAGACCCGAAAGTGCGTTTCGTGTTCAAGGAATATCCTATCCTCAGCGAAGATTCGGTGACCGCCGCGCGCGCTGCATTGGCCGTCAACAACATCGCCAAGGATAAATATTTCGACTTCCATGCCGCGCTCATGAAGCAGGAAGGCAAATTCGACGAAAAAGCCATCATGGCCATCGCTAAAAAGCTGGGCATCAATGGCGACAAGCTCAAGGCCGAAATGAAAAAAGACGCAATCTCCACCGCGCTCGACAAGAACCGCGAGCTTGGCGCTGAGCTTGGCGTTAACGGGACTCCGGCCTTGGTCGTCGGCAACGAATTCGTGCCCGGCGCCATCTCGACCGAAGATTTACAGAAGCTGATTGCCAAGGAACGTATCGGCAAAATGCCTGCCGCCGCCGCTCCCGCGCCTGCCGTTGCTCCGGCCCCGGTTCCAGCTGCGCCAGCCGCTCCGGCTCCGGCGACTCAACCTAAGTAAATAACAAAACGTTGATATATCTTCCCCTCTCCCTCTTAGGGAGAGGGCATGTTTTGTTAGCGAACATAGTTCGCGTTACAAAACCAGGGTGAGGGTTACTCTTAAATAACCCCCACCTTAATCCTCCCCCTAAGAGGGGGAGGATATTGTAGGCGGCGCGCCTTCCGGGAAATAATGCTCCCGGTAGGTGCGGATCAGGGTTTTCCCCGCCATGGCCTTCAATATATCCAGGCAGATGGCGTAAGTATCGATGGGCCGTTCTTTCTTGGAAAAATAATTTTCCCGCCGGATGAACACCTCGTTCATCAGGATGATTTTCCACTGCCAGCCGTCGAACACATCGACTTTAAAATAACCTGAAAATCCCGTGTTGTCGTAATCGCCCATGCGCACGCCCTGTAGCGCATCGTGGTAGGGATAGACTTTGAAATCGCCTTTTTTCGGAACGGCCAGCGCCTCGTCATCGACATATTCCAGATAGACATTGCCGCTGGCGATCAGCGTCACCAACGGTTTATCCTTGCTCTGGTAACGTATCTTATTGCGCTTTGCCATATTAAGGACACCTTAGTTTCGTAGGTTGTATCCACCAGGATAAAAAAGTGCGTTGCATCTGCTGCGCCGCATCTTCCAGCTCGGCCTGCGTGCGATACAGGCCGAAGCAGGTTGCGCCGCTGCCAGCCATGGCCGCCATGCGACACCCGGCGGTCGAGCGCAAAGCGTATAGCATATCGGCGATGGCCGGCGCAATCTCCGTCGCCGCCTCTTCCAGCATATTGCGCTTGCCGGCAAGGCCGTCGATCAGCGCATCGAAACTCGTGATTCGCCGGGCAGGCATAGGTTCCGGCTTCGCATACTCGCTTTTAAAATGTCTGAATACCTGCGCTGTCGGCAAGGCGATATTGGGATTGACCAACAACACATAAACCTCGCATTCCAATGAAACCGGCGTAACCTGCTCGCCGATGCCGCCGACAAAGGCAGTTTGCGGCCTTACGCATACCGGCACGTCGGCGCCAAGATCGACTGCCAGCGCGTGTTTCAACGCGGCAATGTCCCACAGCTTCCAATAACGGCTCAAGCCCTCGATGACCGCCCCAGCATCCGACGAGCCGCCGCCCAGGCCGGCGCTGATGGGAATCTGCTTATCGAGGGTAATCTTTGCGCCCAATATGCAACCAGTACGGATGCGCAGTTGCGTCGCCGCCTGCATGACCAGTTTATGGTGCGCATCGGCCTGCAATTCTTCGGCCAACGTTCCTTGGATGCTAAGGCTGAGCAGCTCCGACGGCTCGATGGTCAGCGTATCGCCGAACTCGCAAAAACCCACCAGCGATTCGAGTAGGTGGTAGCCGTCCGGGCGCTTGCCGGTAACGTGTAAAAACAGGTTGAGTTTGGCAGGCGCGAATAGCCGGACGTGGGTCATTCCCGGGCAATCGGCGGCAATATCTCGGCTTTTACCGCCGCTTTCGGCTTAACATAAGCAAGCTTGGGCAGGCCGTCCTTAAGCTTCTTTTGGATCGAGTCGACCAGCGCCTCGTCAGGCGAATAGGTCAGCGAACGCTCCCATTGATAACGCGCTTCGGTCTTGCGGCCCAGACGCCAATATACATCGCCCAGATGGTCGTAAATCGTTGGGTCGTTGGGCAAAAGCTCGGCGGCTTTTTCGATATAGGCCACCGCCAGCTCGAAATCGCCGTCCATATACAGCGCCCAGCCCATGCTGTCGATAATCGCCGGATCGTTGGGCCGCAGCTCGACTGCTTTTTCGATCATCGCGCGCGCTTCCTTGATGTTCTCGTTGCGCACCAGCATACCGAAACCGAGATAATTCATGACGTCCGGCTGGTTGGGCATAAGCTCGAGGGCGCGGCGCAGATCGGCCTGGGCCTGCGGCCATTTGCCCAGCCGCTCGAGGCAGCCGCCACGCGCGAAATAAAGCGCCCAATGCTGCGCGGAGGGCTCCGGAGTGCGCTGCAATGCCAGGGAATATACCCCCACCGCCTCGGGAAAACGCTTATGCAGCCGCAGCAGATCGGCCTTGGTCACCAGCGCATCGGTGGACGATGGATCTTGCTTGGCGATTTTATCGAGCATGGAAAGCGCTTCGGGCAATTTATCCATCCGGTCATAGCCGATGGCGATGCGCAGCTGCGCCTGCTTGTAAAACCGCGTGCCCGGCGGCACTTTTGCATAGCTGCTCTTGGCGTAGTCGTAAAGCTTAAGCTCGGTATAGGCATCGCCGAGCGCAACCAGAGAGACGGTCAGATCCGGCTCCAGATACTGCGCCATCTGCAAATAAATGATGCCGTCCTGCGAAAGCCCCGCCGCCTGCATGATGCTGCCCATGGTGAACAGCACTTCGGCAACGCCTTGCTGGGCATTGACGATCAAAGGAGCGACGGCTTGCTGTTCCTGCGGATGCGCCGCGCGATAAGTTTCCACGAGCGGCGTCAGCAGCTCAGGCTTATTATTCTTCGCATAAAATGCCAGCAGCATCTCCATCATGCGCGCCGGCGGATTCTGCGCATCTTCAATGGCATTTTTGAAATTGGCCGCCGCCGCCTGCGTGAATCCCGCCTTGTTGTTGATAAGAGCGAGGTGATAATTGACGATCGGCGCGGCCTTGCCTACATTGGCCGTCAGCTCTTCGATGGTCAGCGGTTTTTTTAGCTTATCCCGGCTGACGTCGATCCAGCCCATCACCAGCGGCAGCCAGAGCTGCCCGCGCCCGCCGCTAAAGTCGTTATCGAGCATGGCCACGGCTTCGTCGAGCTTGTTTTTCTTGATCGCGCTGATGGCCAGAAGCAGCGAGGAAATCGGATCTTGCGGGTCGGCCTTGCGGATGGTCGCGGCGACGACGACTGCCTCGTCGATATTGCCGGAAAGCATGTAGATGCCTTCGAGCTGGTTGGCGACGTCGAGATTATCCGGGCTAGATTTATGCACCTTGCGCAAGTAGCGGATCGCTTCGTCGATATTGCCGCTGGACTTCGCGAACTGGCTCGACAGGTAGCTGCCGCTGACGCCGGAACCTATCTGCATCCCGGCCGCTGCGGTTTCCTCCGAGTCGTTTAGGATATTCTCCTGCAGCTCTTCTTTGACATTATCCTCCAAGGGGGCGGGATCGGCGGGGTTTGCGAAAGTGGGGCCAGTAGCGAAAATGAGGCCCAACGCAAGCAAAAAAGAGGATATATTATATTTATTCAATGACATAAAAAATATTCTGGCGATATTTTGCAGCAGGCACGAAAACAAAACAGGACAAAAAGCAAGATTCCACTTGCGTGTAGCTCACATATTAATAGAATCCCGCGTCATCTAAAACACTTATTTTACAATGAGAGAAAAATATGAGCAGCAAAGGCAGTAAAAACAATCCGGAATCGCGCGGCAAGGCCACCGAATTGCGCAAATATAACGGCAAAGCGGTAAAGCCCGTGCTCTTCATCAAAAGCGGCGTCGGTCGTTACATGGCTGCCGCATTCGAAGACGGCAACCTGGTGATCGACAAGAACACCAACCTGCCGATTGCTTACAAGAACATCTAAGCACTACATATTCGGATAATTCGGCCCGCCCCCGCCCTCGGGCGTTTTCCAGACAATATTCTGCGTCGGGTCTTTAATGTCGCAGGTTTTGCAATGCACGCAGTTTTGCGCGTTGATCTGCAATCTCGGCTGCGACTCCGTCTGCACGATCTCATACACGCCCGCCGGACAGTAGCGCTGTTCCGGCGCATCGTAATTGGGCAAATTATATTGCACGGGAATGTTCGCGTCCTTCAGCGTCAAATGGCTGGGCTGGTCTTCCTCGTGGTTGGTGCTCGACACGAACACCGATGACAGCCGGTCGAAGGTCAGCACGCCGTCGGGCTTCGGGTAAGCGATCTTTTTGCTCTTGGCGGCCTTCTTTAGTTGCGTGTGGTCGGCATGGTTACGCAGAGTCCAGGGCGAACGGCCACGCAAAATAAATGTCTCCAGCGCCGAGTTCAGCAGCCCGGCATACAACCCGAAATGGAACCCCGGCCGGATGTTGCGCACCTTGCGCAGCTCCTCATATACCCAGCTTTTCTTGAGCGCTTCCGGATAGCTTGTCAGCTCGGCGCCGTGAACATTATCGCGCAGCGCCGCGAACACGCTATCCGCCGCCAGTATTGCCGATTTCATGGCGGTATGCGTGCCTTTGACCTTGGGCACGTTCATGAACCCCGCCCCGCAGCCGATCATGGCGCCGCCGGGGAAAACCAGCTTGGGAATGGACTGGAACCCGCCTTCGTTGAGCGCCCGCGCGCCGTACGCGATGCGCTTGGCTCCCTCGAAATAAGGCCGGATCGCCGGATGGGTTTTGAAACGCTGGAATTCGCCGAACGGGTCGAGATGTGGATTTCGGTAATCCAGCCCGACGACGAACCCGACCGCGACCTGGTTATTTTCCATGTGATACATGAACGAGCCGCCGTAAGTCTGCGCGTCCAGCGGCCAGCCGATGCTGTGGACCACCTTGCCCGCCTTATGCAGCTCGGGCTTGATCTCCCAGATTTCCTTGAGGCCGATGCCGTAAGTCTGCGGGTCAACGCCCTCGCGCAGGCCGAACTGCTTCATCAGCCGCTCGGAAATCGAGCCGCGGCAGCCCTCGGCAAACAGCGTGTATTTTCCTTTGATGGCCATGCCCGGCTGGTAGCCGGGTTTTTCCTTGCCGTCTTTGCCGCGCCCGAATTCGCCGGTCATCACCCCGGCAACCTTGCCGTCTTCGATAATCACATCCGCCGCCGGAAATCCCGGAAAAATCTGCACGCCCAGGCTTTCCGCCTCTTTGGCCAGCCAGCGGCAGAAATTGGCCAGGCTGATGATGTAATTACCTTTATTATGCATCTGTGGCGGCGTCGGCAGGCGGAAGGCGCGGTTTTTGGTAAGCAGCAAAAACCGGTCGTCGCCGGCGGCAACATTAAGCGGTGCGCCTTTCTCGCGCCAGTCGGGCAGCAACTCATTGAGGGAGCGCGGCTCAAGCACGCAGCCGGAAAGAATATGCGCGCCCACTTCCGAGCTTTTTTCGAGCACGCAGACGCTGAAATCCTTCTTCGCCGCAATGGCCTGCTGCCGCAGCCGGATCGCCGCCGTCAGCCCGGCCGGACCGGCGCCTACGATCACCACGTCATATTCCATCGTCTCGGTCATACGCCTATCCTTTGCATTATAACGCTTATACTACTATATATTCGCTTATATGACACAGTTAGATAAAAAATCGTTACTGGAATGGTACATTGAGGCCGGCGTCGACGAGGCGACCGCCGACGCTCCGGTGAATTATTTTGCCACGGCGCCGTCATTGCGAGGAGACGTAATCGACGAAGCAATCCAGCAAGCACCGAAAGCACTGGATCGCGTCGCTGCGCTCGCGACGACGTCGCCATCCACCTCCACCCTCCACCATTCCCCCGCCGCGGCCGGCGCGGCGGCGCGCGAGCTGGCCGATGCCTGCCAGACGCTGGAAGCTTTAGAGGCGGCAGTGCGTGCTTTCGATGGTTGCGCCATCAAGAAAACCGCCAATAAAACCGTCTTCTCCGACGGCAATCCCAAAGCCAGGGTCATGATTATCGGCGAAGCCCCCGGCGGGCAGGAGGACATCAAAGGCATACCATTTTGCGGCCCAAGCGGCCTGCTGCTCGACCGGATGCTCGCCGCCATCGGCCTCGACCGCACCAGCGTCTATATCTCCAATACCGTGTTCTGGCGCCCACCCGGCAACCGCCAGCCCAGCATTGAGGAAACCGGCATCTGCCTGCCATTCGTGGAAAAGCACATTGCGCTCGTCGCCCCCGCCTTGCTGATCCTCTCCGGCGGCACCGCCACCAACACGCTGCTCAAAAAAGACCAGTCCATCTCGCGGCTGCGCGGCAAGTTCTACGATTACAGCAACGGCTACCTACCCGCCCCCATCCCGACCACGCTCATGTACCATCCCTCCTATCTTTTGCGCTCGCCTTTGCAAAAACGGCTGGCATGGGCGGATTTGCTCATGATTAAGAAGCACTTGAACGACAAAGGTATTCTTTAATATTTATACATAATTTATAAATAAACGTTCCTTGCGGCTTGCCGGGCAGGAAGTTTTGGGTTATAACCCCCCTCCCTATGACAAAAAACAAGCCCACATTGTTTGCCCTTGGCGCCGCAGTCTGCCTCAGTTTGGCGACCTCGTACTGGCAGCAACATAGCAAAAAAACAGCATCGCCCGATCCCAAGCCCGGCGTCAGCGCCCCCCGTGCATCCGCCGCACGGCCGGAACCCAAGAAAACCAGCCCGCTTCCGGCCATGCTTTCGGCCAGCGACCAACGGCTTTACCGCGAGATATTCCGCGCCCAGGAACAGGCCAACTGGGCCGCCGCCGATGCCGCCATCGGGAAATTGTCGGAGCCGCTCCTGCTGGGGCATGTGCTCGCCCAGCGTTACCTGAACCCGGCCTATAAAAGCGGCAATGACGAGCTGAAGGACTGGCTCAACCTCTATGGCGACTTGCCGCAGGCCGCCAAGCTCTATGCGCTTGCCTCCAAAAAACCCGATTTCGTGCATGCCACCGCCGCGCCGCGCGAGCCGCGCCTGCAAGGCTATGGCGACGACCGCAGCAGTCCGCCTATCGCCTTTACCCGCTCACAGCATGCCGCTAAATGGCGCAAGGCCATTGCCGCTTTCAAGGCCGAAAAATATGAGGACGCCGCCGGGCTGTTTGCCGCGCTGGCCGATAATGGCAAGCTCGCCGGCCAGCACATTGTCGCCGCCTCGTACTGGGCATATCGCGCGCTGGAAGCCGTAGACGAGGAAGACGATGCCGAGAAATACCTGCGCATGGCGGCCAGCGAACAACGCAGCTTCTATGGCATTCTGGCACGCAAGCAACTCGACGAGCCGCTCGACCTCGACACGAACGGCAAGACCCTCAGCGAAAAAGACATGGATGAAATGACCGGCAGCAACGCTATCCGCCGCATCATCGCGCTGGGCGAAGTCGGCAAGGACGAGTTGGCCGATAGCGAACTGCGCATCCAGTTTCCCGATTCCAATGCAAAGGAAAAACGCCGCCTGCTCGCGCTGGCCCATACACTAAAAATTGCCGGCGTGCAGATCAGCATGGCGCGCCAACTGAGCCACGCCGGCGAGACGCTCGATTATGCGCGCTACCCGGTGCCTCACTGGCAGCCCAGGAACGGCTTCAAGGTCGATCCGCAGCTTATGTATGCGCTCATCCGCCAGGAATCGGGTTTCCATGTCAACGCCATCAGCCAGATGGGAGCACGCGGGCCGATGCAGCTCATGCCGCAAACCGCGTCAATGATGAAAAACGCCATGGGAATTTCCTCCGCAAACGCGGCCAATGTGAGCGAGCCCATCTTGAATATCACGCTGGGCCAGAATTACATCCAGCATCTCCTCGACAGCGCGCCGGTCGACGGCAACCTCATCTATATGCTGGCCGCCTATAATGCCGGGCCCGGCAGGCTTGCCGACTGGAAAAACACGCTGAGCTACAATAACGATCCGCTGCTGTTCATCGAAAGCATCCCGTTTTCCGAAACCCGCTCCTATGTGATGCAGGTCATGGCCAATTACTGGGTCTATTCCGAAATGGCGGGAAACGACAACCCGTCGCTGACCAGCTTGACGGAAGGAAGCTGGCCGGATTATAACTCAATTGAAGTGACAAACACCGGTAACGACAACGCCGGCTAAACGAGCGTTCCCATGCCACCCGATTTTTCCATTGAAGCCGGTTTTAGTGGAATTATCGCCGGTATTGACGAGGCCGGACGCGGGCCCTGGGCCGGGC
The DNA here is from genome assembly GCA_020054105.1 of Alphaproteobacteria bacterium. Classification (GTDB taxonomy): domain Bacteria; phylum Pseudomonadota; class Alphaproteobacteria; order Rickettsiales; family SXRF01; genus JAGVLW01. Next base: position 24,253 of record JAGVLW010000075.1, read on the forward strand.
CGGTCGTAGCAAGCGCCGTTATTCTAGACCGCAAACGCTCTCCCGCCGGCATCAACGATTCCAAAAAGCTCACCGCTTCCCAGCGCGAAGCCCTATATGAGACCCTCCTCGCCAATGCACGCTGCAGCATCGGCATCGCCAGCGTCGAGGAAATAGACGCGCTCAATATCCTTGGAGCGACGAAACTGGCGATGCAGCGCGCCCTGGCCATGCTCGGCATTATTCCCGACATGGCGCTGGTCGACGGCAATAGCGCGCCGTTGCTGCCCTGCCCGGTGCATACGGTCATCGGCGGCGACGCGAAAAGCCTGTCGATCGCCGCCGCCAGCATCGTCGCCAAAGTCACCCGCGACCGCATCATGCGCGAGCTGGCCGCGGAATTCCCCGGCTATGGCTGGGAAAGAAACGTCGGTTATGGCACCAAGCTGCATCAAGACGGGCTCGCCAGGCTGGGTGTGACGGCGCATCACCGCCGCAGCTTCCGGCCCATCCGCGAATTGCTCGAACTGGTAGTGGCCGCATGAGCGATGAACCCAAAAAACCATCGGGCGAGCGGCGCTATTCGTTTTTCCCCAAGCCCCTCAAAAGCTGTATCGAGCCGCTGACCAGGCCGCTTCTAAAAGCGCAAGGGCTGGCAAGCTCGCGGCTGCTGGGCGAATGGGAGAATATCGTCGGCCGCGAGCTGGCCGGGCGCTGCATCCCGCAAAAACTGTCTTTCCCGGCGGGAAAAACCACCGGCGGGACGCTCGCCATCGCCGCGGAAAACGGCTTTGCCACCGAATTGCAGCATATGCAGCCGGTCATCCTGGAGCGCCTGGCCAGCTATTTCGGCTATAAGGCGGTGGCGCGTATCGCCATCAGCCATAGTTTCCTGCCGCCCGCGCCCAAAACCGTCTTGCACGTCCCCACCCCCACCCTCGCCGCCGGCTGCGTCGCCATCGCGCAGGAGGCGACCGACAGCGAGCTCAAAGCGGCGCTTAGCTCCTTTGCCGAAACCTTGTCGGGCAAGCGCACATAGTTCACCTGTCACTCGTCATCCCCCGAATTTGCGCAGCAAATTCTAGGGGGAACCAGTCTTAGAAAAACTGGATGGCCCTAGAATTCCTGCGGAATTCGGGCCACGACCGGCGGGAAAGCGCACATAGCGGTTGCGCTTGCGCGAAAACAGCAATAAAAAGATATACCCATCATTCAGGAGGAATTTCCATGCGCCGTTTATTTGTAACATTGGCTTTTTCGCTGGTCGCTTTCGCAGCTACCGCAGCGGACGAATCGTCCGAGCCCAACCTGAGAGTCGCCAAGGATAGCGGCGGCAAAGCGACGTCTTCCATCATCACCGATGCGCCGATAAGCGGCGATTACGTCATGGGCGGCAAGGATGCGCCGCTGGTCATCGTCGAATATGCGTCGCTTTCCTGCCCGCACTGCGCCCATTTCAGCAACGCCGTGCTGCCGGAGATCGATAAGCGCTACATCGAAACCGGCAAGGTACGCTATGTGCTGCGCCAGTTCCCGCTCAACGAGCCGGCCCTTAAAGCCGCCATGCTGGTGGAATGCGTGGGCGAGCAAAGCAACGAAAAATATTTTCTCTTTAATAAAGTGCTGTTCGATTCGCAAAATAAATGGGCGTTCGACGGCAATTACATGGCCGGTCTCGAAACCATCGCCAATGTCGGCGGCTTGAGCAAAGAGCAGTTCCAAAACTGCCTGAGCAACACCGACCGCGAAGTCAAGGTGCTCAAGGTCAAGAAACTCGCCAAAGACGAGCTGAAAATCCCGCACACGCCCTATATTTTCATCGGCGACGAGGTATATACCGGTGATTTGTCCATCGAAAGCGTGGGCGCATTCATCGATGACAGGCTAGCGAAAATGTCGAAGTAATCGATTGACACCGGCAGGTACGGTTCTTACATTGCGCACCGCCTGAGGGCTTATGGCAGAAAAAAACAAGCCGCTACCGTCGCTCGACGCGTTGCAGCGCAAGATCGATTCTGCCAGGCCGCACGGCGATGAAGACGTAACTCCCGACTCTACTACTGCCGGTTTCGGCAAGGCCATGCATCTGGGCATGGAGTTGATAGTGGGGGTTGGCGTCGGCGGCATAATCGGCTATTGGATCGACCAATGGCTGGGCACGCTGCCGGTATTCTTCATTCTGCTGTTTTTCCTCGGTTTTGCCGCCGGGCTTAGGAATATGTTACGCAGTGCCAAAACGATGGATAAGGTTGAATAAATAATGTCAGAAACCGGCCAGGATCACAGCCCGCTAGCACAGTTCGAGATTTACTCGCTGCATCCCACGACCCCGCTTAGCCTGTTCGGCCACGATATCAGCTTCACCAATGCCTCGCTATGGATGCTGGTCGCCGCCATAGCGGTGATCTTATTCATGTTCCAGGGCGTGCGTCGCGCGCAGCTCGTGCCAAACCGCTGGCAGTCGGCCTCGGAAGTGCTGATGGAATTCGTCTCGGGCATCGTGCGCGACAATGCCGGCCAGGAGGCGATGAAATTTTTCCCGCTCATTTTTACCCTGTTCATGTTCATCCTGTTTTGCAACCTCTTCGGAATGGTGCCTTATTCCTTCACCGTCACCAGCCATATCCTGGTCACTTTCGCCCTGGCGGCAATCCTGTTTCTCGGCGTGACGCTGATCGGCTTCATCAAGCACGGCACGCATTTCCTCTCGCTTTTCCTGCCCGCCGGCACGCCCTGGTGGATGATGCCGCTGATGATATTGATCGAACTGGTATCCTACCTCGCGCGTCCGGTGAGCCTGTCGATTCGTCTGGCCGCCAACATGCTCGCTGGCCATCTTTTGCTCAAGATCGTGGCGGGTTTCGTGATGATCGGCGTGCTGGGAATTTTTCCTTTTGCTTTTCTGTTGATATTCACCGGGTTTGAGATATTCATAGCCTGCCTGCAAGCCTATATTTTCACGCTCCTCATCTGCATCTACCTCAACGACGCCTTACATTTACACTAACCTAACAAAAAAGGACTACACACAATGGAATCTGCTCTTGCAACTGTACTCATGGGAAAATATATCGGTGCCGGCCTCGCCACGCTTGGCATGTTGGGCGCCGCCATCGGCGTAGGCATCATCTTCTCCGCCGCGCTGCAGGGCATTGCCCGCAACCCGGCCAAGGAAGGCTCGATTAAAGGCTTCGCGCTGCTCGGCATGGCGCTGGCGGAATTCATGGGCCTGCTCGCTTTCGTCGTAGCGATCCTGATATTATACGTCGTAAAGTCGTAAGCGGCCGCACACACCATGCCGCAACTCGATCCCACCTGGTTCGCCTCGCAGTTTTTCTGGCTGCTGCTCACTTTCGTGACGCTGTATGCGGTGCTGTCGCGCCTCATCCTGCCGTCGCTGCTGGGCGTCATGGCCGGCCGCCGCAGCACCATCGACTCGGATTTGCAAAAGGCGCAAAGCCTGAAAGAGCAGGCCGAGCATGCGCGCGACGACTACCAGCGCACGCTGGCCGATGCACGCATGCGCGCGCAAGCGCTCATCGATGAGGCGCTGGCCGAGCAGAAAGCCCGGGCGGACAAGGCCGCGACCGATATGGATGCCACCGTCAGCGCCAAGCTGTCGGAAGCCGAACGGAAGATCGCGGCGCGCAAGGCCGAGCTGATCGACCATCTGGCGCCGACCGCCGGCGAATTGACGGCGATGATCGTGGAGAAACTCACCAAGCTGCCGGCCAATGCCGATAAGGTGGCGGCGCTCCTGCACGAGCTATCCAAACCCCACAGCAACAGGTAACCGCCATGGAGATGCTGCACGAGCCGAAATTCTGGGTGACCGTTTCCTTCCTGCTGCTGCTCGCGCTGCTCGTCTATAAAAAAGTGCCGGCGATGGTGTGCCGCATGCTCGATGACCGCGCCGCGAAAATCAAAGCCGAGCTGGAGCAGGCGCAGAAACTGCGCGAGGAAGCCGAGCTGGTGCTGGCGCAATACAAGCAGAAACAGGCCGAATATTTGCAGGAAGCCAACGCGATGCTGCAAAAAGCCCGCGCCGATGCCGACGCCATCGTCGCCCATGCACAAAACGAACTCAAAGACTCGCTCGATGCCCGCATGAAGCAGGCCGTCGATAAAATCGCCCAGGAAGAAGCCAAAGCCATCGACGACGTGCGCAACCATGTGGTCGATATCGCGCTGGCGGCGGCCAGGGCTATCATCGTCGATCAGGTCGGCAACCTATCGCAGGAAGAGCTGGTCAAGCTCGCCCTTACCGATATGGAGCGCAAGGTTCACTAAGGTGAATCGCTTGCGCCATCTACCCGTCACCGCACTGCTGATTCTTTCCGGTATTCTGGCCTCCAGCCTTGCCTATGGCGGCGCCTGGACGCAAAAGCGCGGCAACAGCCAGCTCATCCTGACCGGGCTTTACTATGGGGCCGACCAGATGTGGGATGCGTCCGGCCGCGAAAGAGATCAAACCAAATACAGCAAATACGAGCTCAACCCTTATTACGAATATGGCCTGCGCGATTGGGTCACGCTTGGCGCCAACCTGTCGTTTCCCTTCGCAGCGCAAGGAGAGCAATCCAATGCCGGCATCGGCGACAGCGAATTTTTCGCGCGCTTCCGGCTGCTCGCGCGCAACGGCTTCGTGTTCTCGCTGCAACCGCTGGTTAAGCTCCCGAGCCCGTGGTCGCTAAGAGACGCGCCGGTGCTGAGCGGCGACGATTACGACGTCGAGATGGGCGCGTCTGCCGGTTATGGCTTCACGCTGTTCAAGTTAAATCATTTCGTCAACCTGGATGCCGGCTACCGCTACCGTTTTGGCACGCCGCAGGACCAGATAAAACTGGCGGCCACCGCCGGTTTTTCCGTCACGCCGAAATGGATGATCCTGCCGCAGCTTTTCATTGCCAAAAGCGCAAAAATGCCCGCTAGCTCCGCCTTTACACAATCGTCGGGGGATGATTATGATTTGACGAAGTTGCAGCTTTCCGCCGTGTACAGGCTCAATTCGCGCTTATCGCTGCAAGCCGGCGCCTTCGCCCATATCGACGGCAAGAATACCGGCGGCGGCAACGGCGCGATGATTTCCATTTGGAGAAATTTCTGATGGAATTGATCGGAGACATATTATTGCGCCGCGCACTGGTCACCCCGGCGCAAATAGAAAGCGCGCTTGCGATGCAAAAATACAGCGGCAACCGGCTCGGCGACATACTGATCGGCCAGGGCGTGCTCGGCTATTACGCGCTCTATCACGCGCTTTCGGAATATTACCGGCTTCCTTTCGCCGATCTGCTGAAAGACCCGCCGGACCTCGCCCTGCTCGACGAGCAGAAGGCGCTTTACTACCTGACGCTGCGCGCCATGCCGTGGCGCCGCGACGGCGACTGCCTGATCGTCGCCTTATGCGATATGGACGAGACCGTCATGCGCTGGGCGAAGAAGCAATATGGCGAGCATATCCGCTTTGCGATCACTTCGCCGCTCGATATTCGCCGCAGCGTCGAGCTGTATTTCGGCCTGGCGCTGGAGAGCGATAGCCGCCTGTCGCTTTGGCGCAAGCTGCCGCACATGTCGGCGCGCCGGACGCTCTATACCTCGCAGAAGATTGGGCTGCTGGCGCTGGCGGGCGCGATCAGTTATATCGCCATCACCTCCCCTGCCCTTGCCGTCTTTCTTGTTTGCGCCATTTGCAACGTTGCTTATTTCGCCGCGACGATTTTCAAATGCGCCATCTACGCCAAAGAAGCCCACAGCCCGACGCCGCCCATGCCGTGGGACAAGCTGCTTGCCGGTATGAGCGATCACGACCTGCCGACCTATACCATCATCGTGCCCATGTATAAGGAGGCCGAAAGCCTGCCGCAATTGCTCGCGGCGATCAAGGCGCTCGACTATCCGCCGTCGAAGCTCGACATCAAGCTCGCCTTAGAAACCGACGACAAAGAAACACTGCGCATCGCGCAGGCGCTCAAGCCGCATTACAATTTCGAGATTATCCGCGTGCCGGAAGGCCGGCCGCGCACGAAGCCGCGCGCCTGCAACTACGCGCTGCGTTTTGCCAAAGGCGACCTGGTCTGCATCTTCGACGCCGACGATCTGCCCGAGCCGCAGCAGCTCAAAAAAGCCGCTTACGGATTCAAGACGCTGCCGGAAAATGTCATCTGCCAGCAAGCGCGCCTCAACTATTACAACGCCGACCAGAATCTGCTGACGCGGTTTTTCTCGCTCGAATACACCATTCTGTTCGACTTCCTGCTGTTCGGGCTTCAGCGGCTGGGCATCCCCATCCCGCTGGGCGGCACCAGCAACCACATCATGCGCCGCCAGCTCGAAGAGCTCGGCGAATGGGACCCGTATAACGTCACCGAGGACGCCGATCTAGGCACGCGGCTGACCTCGCGCGGCTTTCGCACGGTAATGCTCGATTCCGATACGATGGAAGAAGCCCCGGCCTATATCGGCATGTGGATCCGGCAGCGGTCGCGCTGGATCAAAGGCTATATGCAAACCTGGCTGGTGCATATGCGCCATCCGCTCAGGCTGTATCGCTCACTGGGCGCCAAAGGATTCCTGGGATTCCAGTGTTTCGTCGGGCTGTCATGCTTCACTTTTCTCACCGCGCCGGTGGTATGGGCGCTATCGCTCTGGTGGATTGCCAGCGGCAGCGAAATGGGCTTTGCGCAATTTCCCGATTGGCTGGCGGCGCTGACCATCGTCAACCTTGCGCTCAACCTGGCCAGCAGCTGGTATGTGGCGTTTTACAGCCTCTATAGCCGCAAAAACCGCGCGCCTTCCATGTATGCGGCGGCTTTCTTGTACCCGCTCTACATGATATTGCACTCCATCGCCAGCTATAAGGCATTGTGGCAACTGATTGTAAAACCTCATTTTTGGGAAAAGACCATGCACGGGCAGTCCGGCCATGCCCGGCCTTCGGATTATCCCGTTGACAGCGATAGTCGATTTCGGTTAGAAAGCTGCTCCATCCCGTTGTTTGAAAGTGTCGGTTATGAAAGTCCTCAGTTCGTTAAAGTCCGCGAAAAAGCGTGATAAAGACTGCCGCGTCGTGCGCCGCAAAGGCCGCGTGTACGTCATCAATAAAAAGAACCCGCGCTTTAAGGCACGGCAGGGCTAACCGGTTCAACGTCCGCCTCGGCGGGCACTTCCGGTTGCTGCGCATTGTTGCGCACGAAAATCTTGATCTCCTGGGCATTCCCCGTCGGCACCTGCACCGTGGATGTCGAAATGCTTGATGCATCGATCCCGTTATTGGCCAGCTCGTTCGCTATCGCCGACAGGTTTTGCCGCGTCTGCTCATTGTAACGCCGTATGGCCACTTTGCTTTTGCTGGAAGCGCCGTCGGCTGGCACATACGACACCACCTCATAATGCACGCCGGCGACGGTTTCTTCCGTGCTCCTCACCGCCTGGCGCACCTGGCGCTCGAAATAGACATGACGCTGGCTATTGGGGAAGCGAATGACCATCAGCGGTTTTTCTTCCTCTTCCTTGGTAACCGGCTGCTCTTCCTGCGCCTGCGAAGCCGCTACCGGCTCTTCCTGCTCGGGTTTTTCCTGCACCGAGCCGACCCTGCCGATGCCAGCATCGGCATCGATACCCCAGGCGGCGATCAAGCCAAGAACCAAAACACTTCCGAAATAACGCATCGCCATAATACTCCCCCTCACCTTGTTAATATGAGGGTAAATCATGGCCTGCTGGGAGTCAAGAAACACCGGCAACAGCCGGAATAAAGCGCTTGTAATTTCGCCCAGCTTAGCTAATGTTCCGCCTCCTATTTTAGGAATATGCACCCGTAGCTCAGTTGGATAGAGCATCAGACTACGAATCTGAGGGTCGGGCGTTCGAGTCGCTCCGGGTGCGCCATTCTCTAAAAAACATATTACGGTTATCGCTTTGCACCCGCAGCTATACCCACCCATTCTCTCCGGCGGCTCCGGAAACCGTCTTTGGCCGGTCTCGCGCGCCTGCCGGCCCAAGCAGTTCCTTTCCCTAAGCGACGACCCGGCGATGATCGCCTGCACGGCGCTGCGCGTGCGCGATGCCGGCTTGTTTCATCCGCCGACGGTCATTTCCAACGCCGATCACCGCTTCCTGGTAGCCGACGCACTAGAGCAGGCCGGATGCCCGCCCGCCGGCGTGCTGCTGGAGCCGTGCGGCCGCAACACCGCCGCCGCGATTGCGGTGGGCGCCATGCATTTACTTAAACAAGACCCAGATGCCATCGTGCTTGCCGTCCCTTCCGACCATGTCATTGCCGACGAAGCCGGTTTTCTTGCCGCCATCCGCCAGGCGCTTCCGGCGGCGCAAGCAGGAAATATCGTCACGTTCGGCGCCGTCGCCTCGCGCCCGGATACGGGCTACGGCTACATCCAGAAAGCCGAGCCGCTTAAGGACGGGCAAGGCATCTTCCGCATCAAGCGTTTTTGCGAAAAGCCGGATGCGGCGGCGGCGCAAAGCTATGTCGAGGCGGGCGACTATCTGTGGAACATGGGCATCTTCCTGTTCAAGGCCGCTGACCTGCTGAAAGAGATGCAGGCTCTATGCCCGGAAATCTGCGCCGGCGCGGCGCAGGCATTGGAACATGCCCGCCAGGATCTGGGGTTTGTCAGGCTCGATGCCGATGCGTTTGCAAGCCTGCCTTCCATACCGTTCGATGTCGCCGTGATGGAAAAAACCGCCAAGGGTGCGGTTTTGCCGGTCGATATCGGTTGGAGCGATGTCGGCTCGTGGCACTCGCTGTGGAACGCCATGCCCAAGGACAGCCACCGCAACGCCCATAAGGGCGATACCGGCTTTTTCGGCAGCGATGACTGCCTCGCCTGGTCGAATGCGGGAACCTATACGGCCCTGGTCGGCGTCAGCAACGTCGCGGTCATCGTCACCGACGATGCGGTCCTGGTCATCGACAAGCGCCATAGCGAAGAAGTACGCCAGGTGGTCGAGCATTTGAAATCGGCGCGGCGCAGCGAGCATGTACTGGCGTCGAAAGTCTACCGCCCCTGGGGCAGCTACCAGAATCTCGATGCCGGCAAGGGCTATGTCGTCAAGCGGCTGGAGGTGAAGTCGGGCGCGAGCCTGTCGCTGCAATACCACCATCACCGCGCCGAGCACTGGACGGTGGTGGAAGGCGTTGCCACCGTCACCCGCGGCGACGAGACGTTCGACCTGCAGGCCAACACCTCGACCTATATCGCCAAAGGCATGACGCACCGGCTGGAAAACAGGCGATCGGAGCCCTTGGTACTTATCGAAGTGCAAAGCGGCGATTATATCGATGAGGAAGATATTGTAAGGCTTGAAGATTGCTACGGAAGAGTTTAGACAAGGTGCCATGAACAAAGTCGCACTCATCACCGGCGTGACCGGACAGGACGGCGCCTATTTAAGCGAGCTGCTGCTGGCGAAGGGCTATGTCGTGCACGGCATCAAGCGCCGCGCGTCGCTGTTTAACACCGACCGCATCGACCATCTCTATCAAGACCCGCATGTCGATAACCGGAAATTCATCCTGCATTACGGCGATCTGACCGACAGCACCAACCTGGTGCGGCTCGTGCAGTCGATCCAGCCCGACGAAATCTACAATCTGGCGGCGCAAAGCCATGTCAGCGTCAGCTTCCAGGAACCCGAATATACCGCCAACGTCGATGCGCTGGGCGCGTTGCGCCTGCTCGAAGCGATCCGCATTTGCGGCCTGGAGAAAAAAACGCGCTTTTACCAGGCGAGCACCAGCGAGCTGTACGGGCTGGTGCAGGAAACCCCGCAAAAGGAAACCACGCCGTTTTATCCGCGCAGCCCCTACGCCATCGCCAAGCTCTACGCCTACTGGATCACCATCAATTACCGCGAGGCCTACGGCATCTACGCCTGCAACGGCATCTTGTTCAACCACGAATCGCCTGTGCGCGAGGAAACCTTCGTCACCCGCAAGATCACCCGCGCGCTTGGGCGTATTTTCGTCGGCGCGCAAGACTGCGTTTATCTCGGAAATCTCGATGCGCTGCGCGACTGGGGCCATGCGAAGGATTACGTCGAAATGCAATGGCTGATGTTGCAGCAGGACAAGCCGGAGGACTACGTCATCGCCACCGGCGTGCAATATAGCGTGCGCGATTTCGTCAACGCCGCCGCGACCGAGCTGGGCATCACGCTGCGCTGGCAAGGAAATGGCGTGACTGAAACCGCGGCCATCGAAAAAATATCGAATAAGGAATGCGCCTGCAAGCCGGGACAAATCGTCGTGAAAGTCGACCCGCGCTATTTCCGCCCCACCGAAGTGGAAACGCTGCTGGGCGACGCCTCGAAGGCGCGCAAGAAGCTCGGCTGGGCAAGCAAGATTTCCTTCAAGGAGCTGGTGGCCGAGATGATGCGCGAAGACCTGAAGTCCGCCCGGCGCGACGCGCTGGTGAAAACGCACGGCTATAGCGCCTGCGATTACCGCGAATAGCCTATGACCGGCCTCGCCAAAGATGCACGCATCTTCGTGGCCGGCCACCGCGGCATGGTCGGCTCGGCCATCTTGCGGCTTTTGCAGCAGCAAGGCTACCGCAACGTGCTTACGCGTACGCGCAAGGAGCTCGACCTGTGCGATCGTCATGCGGTCGATGCGTTTTTTGCAAAGGAAAAGCCCGAACATATTATTTTAGCGGCGGCCAAGGTCGGCGGCATTTTCGCCAATAACAGCTACCCGGTCGAGTTCGTGCGCGACAATTTGCTGATCCAGACCAACGTCATCGACGCCGCTTACCAGCACGGCGTCAAGCGCCTTATTTTCCTCGGCTCGAGCTGCATTTACCCGCGCGAATGCAAGCAGCCGATCCGCGAGGAATACCTGCTCACCGGCCCGCTCGAGCCCACCAACCGGCCCTATGCGGTGGCAAAGATCGCCGGCATCGAGATGTGCTGGGCTTATAACCGGCAACATGGCGCGCAATATCTGGCAATCATGCCGACCAATATTTACGGCCTCAACGATAATTACGACCTCGATACGTCGCACGTCCTGCCCGCCCTCATCCGCAAATGCCACGAAGCCAAAATCAACGGCCAGAAGCCGGTGACAGTCTGGGGCACCGGCGTGCCGCTGCGCGAGTTGCTTTATGTCGACGACCTCGCCGAGGCCTGCATCTTCTTGTTGGCGGACGACAATGCCATGACGTCGCTTACCGCGCCCGAGCACCTGCCCATCATCAATGTCGGTTACGGCGAGGATTTATCCATCCGCGAGCTGGTGAAACTGGTTTCGGAAGTGGTGGGTTTTACCGGAGAGATTATTTTCGATAGTGAAAAACCCGATGGAACGCCCCGGAAATTGCTGGATATCGGCAAAATCACCGCGCTGGGCTGGAAACCGAAAGTCTCGCTGCGCGAAGGCATCGAGGAATCCTACCATGCTTATTTATTCACCCAGCATCATGCCTAAGCACTCAGCTTTAAGCCGCATCGTTTTTCTACTGACCTTGCATGGCAGACGTAAAGTGCTGTTGCTGCTCGTAGGAATGGTGATGGTGGCGCTGTTCGAGGTGGTCGGCGTGGCGTCGGTCATGCCGTTTATCGCGGTGGCGTCGCGCCCGGAATTGATCCAGACGCAGCCCATGCTCAACACCCTTTACACGCTCAGCGGCGCCGCCACGCCGATGGGCTTTTTGATGCTGCTGGGCATTGCAATGCTGCTTTTGCTGGTAACTGCCAACTTCATGGCGGCTCTTGTGAATTGGGGATTGCTGTCTTTTTCGCACCGGCGCGGTCATGAAATTTCGCACTATCTGCTCAACCAATTCATCCGTAAGCCCTATGTTTATTTCCTGACGAACAACACTTCGCTCATCAATAAAATTGTGCTCACCCAAGTCAGCCAGCTGGTCAATGGCTTGCTGACGCCGAGCCTGCAATTCCTGTCGCGGACCATCGTATTGCTCGCCTTGTTTGGGTTACTTCTGCTGGTCAATCCCGTGATAACCTTGGTCGTGTTCGCTATTTTTTGCTCAGCTTATCTGGTGCTGTTTATAGCGATGCGTAAACAGATCACCCGGCTTGGCCGCCTGGTTCCCGAGGCGGAAACAAAAAAATTCATGGCCGTCACCGAACTATTTAACGGTATCAAGGAAGTAAAGTTGCTGGCGCGCGAGCCGTATTTTCTTGAGCGATTCTCCACCCCTTCCGAGTTTGCCGCCATGCTGCGCGCGAAAAAGGAAACCTATGCGCTACTGCCACGCTATTTGCTGGAAACGCTGGCCTATAGCCTCATCATCGGCGTGGTGCTGTATTTGCTATCGCAGGGAAAATCGCTGACCGAGCTATTGCCGGTGCTGGCGCTTTACGCACTGGTGGGTGCGCGAATATTGCCGACGCTGCAACATATCTTCCACAACATCACGGTCATCAAATTCCATATTCCGCTCATGCATGAAATATGCGACACGGTGGAAACGAAGGAATCAGATCACGCACAACCTGCAACCACGCAGCAATTGCCGCTAGATAAACAGATCGCTATCGAGCGACTTTCTTTTACGCATCCACTCAAATCCGAACCGACGCTTAAAGACATCACGCTTGCCATTCCCGCCCGTAAAATCACCGCGCTGGTCGGTGCCACCGGCTCCGGTAAAAGCACGCTGGCCGACCTCATCACCGGTATATTGGAGCCGCAATCGGGCCATATCGCCGTTGACGGCCAGAAGCTCGATCGCACCAATATCCGCGCCTGGCAAAACGGCATCGGCTATGTGCCACAACATATCTATCTGCTCGACGACACTATCCGCCGCAACATCGCATTCGGCATCACCGATGATGAAATAAACGAAAACGCCGTGCAGCGTGCCGCCGAGCTTGCGAAAATCGACGGATTTATCCGCGCCGAGTTGGCCGAAGGTTATGATTCGGTGGTGGGCGAGCCCGGCATCCGGCTTTCCGGTGGGCAGCGGCAGCGCATCGGGCTGGCGCGCGCCCTCTATCATAATCCGCAATTGCTAGTGCTCGACGAGGCGACCAGCGCGCTCGACAACATCACTGAACGGCTGGTGATGGACGCCATCGCCGGGCTGGGCGGCAGCAAAACCATCGTCGTGATCGCGCACCGGCTGTCGACGGTGCAGCAATGCGACCATATTGTGCTCATGAAGGACGGCGCCATTGAAGCGCAGGGAACTTACAGCGAGCTGCTTGCCCAATCCCAGACCTTCCAGGCGCTGGTACAAGCGGTTGCTAAAAACGACGAACGCGCTATTTTGGGAACGGGGTGATATGACGCATCTGGATATCCTTAAAGGTAAACTTGCCGACAAAACGGCGTTGATCGGCATTGTCGGGCTCGGCTATGTCGGGCTTCCGCTGATGTTGCGCTACGCCGAAGCCAAATACCGCGTGCTTGGCATAGACATTGACAACGACAAAATAACCCAGCTCAACCTCGGCCAAAGCTACATCGAGCATATCGGCGCGCAGGCGATCGCCGCTGCGAAGTCGGCGGGATTCGAGGCGACTACCGATTTTGCGCAGGCCGCCAAGGCCGATGCCATCATCTTGTGCGTGCCCACGCCGCTTAACAAGCACCGCGAACCCGATTTAAGCCACATACTGAGCACCATCGATGCATTGCTGCCGCACCTGCGCACCGGGCAGGTCATCTCGCTCGAAAGCACGACCTACCCCGGCACGACCGAAGAAGAGCTGCTGCCGCCCATGCAATCCACCGGGCTTACGGTCGGCAAGGATATATTCCTGGTATATTCACCGGAACGCGAGGATCCGGGCAATGGCAACTTTACCACCCGTACCATCCCCAAGCTCTGCGGCGGCATCACCCCAAGCTGCCTGGAAGCCGGGCTGGCGCTCTATGGCCAGGTGATCGATACGCTGGTGCCCGTCAGCTCCACGCGCACGGCGGAAATGACCAAGCTGCTCGAAAACATTCACCGCGCCGTCAATATCGGCCTGGTCAACGAGATGAAAATCGTCTGCGACCGGATGGAAATCGACATCCACGAGGTCATCCGCGCGGCGGCCACCAAGCCGTTCGGCTTCGTTCCTTACTATCCGGGGCCGGGTCTGGGCGGCCATTGCATCCCCATCGACCCGTTCTACCTCACCTGGAAGGCCCGCGAATATGGGCTCAACACCAAGTTCATCGAGCTGGCCGGAGAGGTCAACCGCGCCATGCCGGAATGGGTGGCGGGCAAGGTGGTCGATGCCCTGAATGCCCACGGCAAATCAGTCAAGGGCAGCAAGATATTGGTGCTCGGCACCGCCTATAAGAAAAATGTCGACGACATGCGCGAATCTCCCGCCATCGCCATGATGCGCATTCTTGAGGGCAAAGGCGCGGCCGTCAGCTATTCCGATCCGCATGTGCCCCGCCTGCATCCTTCCCACGATCAGCCTTTCGCGCTGGAAAGCGTGACACTTTCCGCGCAAACGCTGGCCGCCGCCGATTGCGTATTGATCGCCACCAACCACGGCAAGTTCGATTACGACGCCATCAAGCGGCATAGCCGGTTGATTGTTGACAGCCGCGGTGTATATCTCGAACCCGCCGCGCATATAGTGAAAGCGTAATCCGATGACAGCCATGGAAACATTTTTCTCGCCCTCTAACCCGCGCTGCCTGGTCATTGCCGAAGTCGCGCAAACCCATGACGGCAGCCTCGGCCAGGCGCATGCCTTCATCGACGCCGCCGCCGGCGCCGGTGCCGACGCCATCAAATTCCAGACCCATATTGCCAGCGCCGAAAGCACGCCGGCCGAACAGTTCCGCATCAAATTCAGCCGCCAGGACGCGTCGCGCTACGACTATTGGAAGCGCATGGAATTCACCGAAGCGCAATGGCGCGGCCTGGCCGATCATGCCAAGGAAAGTGGCCTGCATTTCTTAAGCTCGCCCTTTTCCATGGAAGCCGTGGATCTGCTCGAGCGCCTGAACATGGCCGCATGGAAAATCGCCTCGGGAGAAATCGATAATACGCCCATGCTCAAAAGGCTCGCCGCCACCGGCAGGCCGGTCATTCTGTCCACCGGGCTGGGCAACTGGCAAGATATCGACAGGGCGGTGGCGCTCGTCAAAAACGGCACCGCGCCGCTGGGCGTGCTGCAAACCACCAGCATGTACCCGACGCCGGCCGAGCATGTCGGCCTCAACGTGCTGGCGGAGTTACGACAACGCTACGGCTGCACAGTAGGACTATCCGATCACTCCGGAACCATCTTCCCAGGGCTTGCCGCCTACAGCCTCGGCGGGCGGCTACTGGAAGTGCATCTGACGCTGTCGCGCCAGATGTTCGGGCCGGATGTTTCTTCCTCCCTTACCGTCGAAGAACTGGCGCAGTTGGTAACCGGGTTGCGTTTCCTGGAAAAAACACATGGTCACCCCGTCGATAAGAATGCCGCCTCCGAGCATGTGCAAAATATGCGCCGCCTGTTCGGCAAAAGCGTGGTCGCCCGCCGGAAAATGGCCGCCGGCACGTTTATAAGCGCCGACGATGTCACCCTCAAAAAACCCGGTGGCGGCGTGTCGCCCGACAAAATGGAAATGCTGTATGGGCGCAAGCTGCTGCGCGCCGTCGAGCCGGACGAAGCGATCGGCGATAATGACGTCGATCCCAAACTGACATAAAAAAAACCCATAGCTTGCTGAGTGCGTGAAATGAAAAAAAGAAAAATTGCCGTCATACTGATCGACCGGGCCAATTACGGAAGGCTCAAGCCGGTCATGGCCGCCATCGCGCAGCACGAGGCGCTGGAACTGCAGGTGGTATGCGCGGGCACCATGGTGCTTGAGCGTTTCGGCTCGCCGGTGCAGGTCGTCGAAGCGGACGGGTTTGCCATCGCGTCGAAAGTCTATATCGAGCTGGAAGGCTCGATCCCGGTGACCATGGCAAAATCGCTGGGCTTTGCGGTCAACGAGTTTGCCAGCGAATTCCAAAGGCTGCAGCCCGACATCGTCCTTATCATCGGCGACCGCTACGAAGCACTGGCGGCCGGCATGGCGGCGGCCTACATGAATATCTGCATCGGCCATATCCAAGGCGGCGAGGTCAGCGGCTCGATCGACGAAAGCGCGCGGCATTGCCTGACCAAGCTCGCCCATTACCATTTCCCGGCCACTTTGCGTTCCGCCGAATTTATCGAGCGCATGGGCGAGAAGAAAGAAACCGTGTTCCATGTCGGTTGCCCCAGCGGCGATATCGCCTTGAATACAGATGTGTCGTTGCCTGCCGATATTTTCCAGCGTGGCATCGGCGGCCATATCGACCCCAAAAAGCCTTACCTGCTGGCCATACTTCACCCGATCACCACCGAATTCGGCATGGAAGGCGACGAGACCCTCAATCTGCTTAAAGCCGTCATGGAAACCGGGCACCAGACATTATGGCTATGGCCGAACATCGACGCCGGCTCCGATCATGTCAGCAAAGCCATCCGCCGTTACCGCGAATTCAACAACACCGACAAGCTGCGGCTGGTGAAAAACTATCCGCCCGATCTCTATCTGCGAATCCTCGCCAATGCCGCCTGCGCCGTCGGCAACAGCAGCAGCTTTGTCAGGGATTCCAGCTTTTTCGGCACTCCCGTCGTTCTGGTCGGCGACCGCCAGACCGGCCGCGAAGTGGCCGAAAATCTGGTCTATTCCGACATTACCAGCGAAGATATCCTGGCCAAACTGCGCGCGCAGCTGGCGCATGGCCGCTATGCGCCCAGCACCTTGTACGGCGACGGAAAAACCAGCGCCCGCATCGCCGAAAAACTGGCCGGCGTCCCCATTTACGTGCAAAAAACGCTGGGTTATATCTAAACCGGCCCAGATAACGGCGGAATTTGGCAATTTTTCAATTGCTTGATAAGCGGATAATTGGATAATACGCGCAAACGAAGTTGAAAGGACATTGAATGCCTCCCATCAACAAATTATCGGAAGCAATCACCGTCGGCGACGGCCTGAAAGCCGACCGCGCCAACTGGCGCTTTGGTGGCGAAGTCGCGCAGAATTTCGACAGCCATGTGTCGAAATCCGTGCCGCTGTATCATGAAGGCCACAAGCTGGTCTGCGAGCTGAGCGATTTTTTCCTCAAGCCCGGCTCGCTATGCTACGAGATCGGCTGCTCGACCGGTGCGCTCACCGAAAAGCTCGCGCAGCATACCGCCGGCAAGGCCGATGTGCGCTTTATCGGAGTCGATGTCGAGCCCGACATGGTGGAGATCGCCAAAACCCGCGGCAAGCCTTATAAAAACGTGAGTTTTGTGACCGACGACGCCATGCAGATGGAGATGCAGCCCTGCGACCTGATCGTCTGCTACTACACGGTGCAGTTCATCCGCCCGAGCGAGCGCCAGAAGCTCATCGACAAGCTTTATGACCATCTGCAATGGGGCGGCGCGCTGATTATGTTCGAGAAAGTGCGCGGCGCCGATGCGCGGTTCCAGGATATGTTTGCGCGTATGTATGACGACTACAAACTCGCGCAGGGCTATAGCCCGGAGGAAGTCGTATCCAAGGCGCGCAGTCTCAAAGGCGTGCTCGAGCCGTTTTCCACCCAAGGCAACCTCGATATGCTGGGACGCGCCGGCTTTGTCGATATTGTATCGATCATGAAATATATCTGCTTCGAAGGGTTCGTGGCCATTAAATGAAAACCGCGACTAAAAATAAAACATCCGCCGCCTTTAACATCGATTCTTTCGAAGAGCGGCTGGCCGTAAAAAACCGCTTCGATGGCAATTTGCTTTTAGGCGCCAAGGATTTTCATGCGAAAACCAACCGCAGCGGCGAAGGCAAGCCTTCCAGCGGCGCACTGATCCGTGAACACGCGAAGATCGTCGAAGATACGGGCCTCGATCGTTACCGGCGCATCGAAGGGCATTGGGAGGCGGTGGATGCCTGCCCCGTATGCGACAGCGCACAGCGCACGCATTTCCT
Organism: Alphaproteobacteria bacterium; assembly: GCA_020054105.1. Lineage (GTDB taxonomy): Bacteria > Pseudomonadota > Alphaproteobacteria > Rickettsiales > SXRF01 > JAGVLW01. Next base: position 42,173 of record JAGVLW010000075.1, read on the forward strand.
AAACCGCTACGCGCTTGACATATACCGCTGCACCAAATGCAGCCATCGCTATTTAAATCCGCGGGTAAAATTCGATTCCGCCGAGCGGCTATATATGGACGACAAGACCGCCGCCGACATCTATTCGCAGCCGCTGCAGATTGAAATCGATGAGATCAAATACCAATACGGCATCGACCTGATCGATCAGTTGAACCCGCCGGCGCGCGACAAAATCCTCGATTTGGGCTGCGGTGCGGGCGTATTCCTGAAAATGGCGCAGCGCGGCGGCTGGCAGCAATGCGTCGGGGTCGACATCAACGAGCGTTACAGCGATATGTATAACGCCAGCGTCGGCATCCAGTTCATCAATTCCAGCTTCGAGCGGCTGGAGCCGGGCAAGCTTGGCAAGGATTACGACGCCATCTCCATGTGGAGCGTGCTCGAACATCTGTACGACAAGCATGCAATTCTGGATACGCTCATCGCCATGCTCAAGCCCGGCGGGCTGCTATTCATCCTGGTGACCAACGTCGAATCGCTGGCGACGCGGCTGATGCGCGAAATGTCGCCGACATTCGCGTGGAAACATGTGTCGCATTTTTCGCCCAAAAGCCTGACTACGCTTATGGAGCGCCATGGGTTGAAGAAAATTTTCCACGAAACGGTCATCACCGAGATCGACAATATCAAAAGCTATATGTCCGGCGAATACCCCTACCACGGCTACGGCGATCCGGAAGAATTATTCGAGTTTATCACCCCGGATTACATCCACCGTCACATGCTGGGCAGCCGCCAAATCGCCATCTTTCGCAAGCCTTAATCGGAACGTTATGCAGCAAGCCGCCGAGCGACCTTCCCTCATAACGAAAGCCGGCGCCTTCACGTTGCCGGATTTCGCCCAGCCACAGCGCGTCCATGATTACGACCACATATTCGGCATTTCGCATCTTTGCAGCGCCCTTGCCCAAGACGTGGTATCGGGTACCAATGAGGAATTGCTGGTTTCCGTCAGCGATAATGAAGTAAAGCCCTATGTTCCGGTACTGAATGATTTGTGCAGACTGCATTGGCTGGTACTGACCCGGAAAACCATCAACGTGTTGGAGTTCGGATCGGGATATTCGACGGTGGTGATCGCCGATGCCCTCCGGATGCTTTCCGAGCTTTTCCTGCCGTTCGCGCAGAAAAATTTCCGATGCGAACAGGCATTCCATCTATACAGCGTGGACGAAAGCGAGCATTTCATCGACGTGACGAAAAAAGACTGGCACAGCATGGGCTGCATAATGCCTCGCTATCCTACAGTGCCGTTTCCTTAATCGAGTACGAGCAGCGTTTTGCCACCGTTTACGACCACCTGCCCAACATTAGCCCGGATTTCATCTATCTTGACGGCCCATCGCAATTTGCCACCCATGATCAAATAAATGGCTTCTCCATTGCGCATAAATGCCGGATGCCGATGGCGGCCGACATCCTGCGCATGGAATTTTTTCTCGAATCGGGAACGCTGATTCTGGTTGACGGCCGCACCGCAAATGCACGTCTCCTCAAAGCCTTTCTCAAACGGCAATGGGCATATACCCACGATCGGCATAGCGATATCCATCTATTTGAGCTTCAGGAGCCGCCTTTGGGTAAAATCAATGCGAAGAAACTGGAGTTCTGCTTAGCCAATGCATGGCTGATTGACGGGTAAACATGATTAGAAACCAGCCCCTGACCGTTATTATCCCCGTGCGCGGCGGCTCGAAAGGTATTCCTGGCAAGAACCTGCTGCGCCTGGGCAAAGACACGCTGCTTGAGCGGGCCATCAAGCTTGCCCAGGCCTCTAAATATGTCGACAGAGTATTGGTTTCGACCGATCATGCGGAGATGTTCTCCATCGCAAAGAAATATGGCGTGGCGACCCAGGATCTGCGCCCGGCGGCGCTTGCAAGCGATACGGCAAAAACCGTGGATGTCGTCAAGCATCACATCAGCGCCGACCGGATCGATAGCGGCTATATCCTGCTGCTGCAGGCAACGTCGCCCTTGCGCACCCTGGCCGATGCAAACGCGTTGTGCGCCGCGTTCGAGGTAGACACTGCCGATGCGATCGCAAGCCTGACCGAACACCAGAGTGCGCATCCCGACAAGATCCAAACCATCGAAGGCGGCATGGTAAAATCCTATACCGGTAAAGAATCGGGCGTTGCCCGGCAATCGCTCCCCACCGTATATGCGCTCAATGGCGCGTTTTACCTTACCCACCGCGATATCCTGCTGAACCAGTCTACGTTCATGCCGGCCAAAACCATGCCCTACCTCATGCCCGCCGAGCGCAGCCTGAATCTCGATACTGCGCTAGATGTACTCTTAATGCAGGCATTGGTGGAAAAAGGGATCGTCATTCCCGAAGACTATCCCGACCGATGAAAAAGATTATCATCATCACCGGCGATGAACTAAGGCACCGGTATTTTCGCCGCGTGTTGGCGCTGACGCCGGACATTGATGTGCTCGCCTCCTATTGCGAAGGAACCGAAAAAAGCCTGGAAAACCGCATCATCGGTGATGCGAACGCCAGCGAATTAATGCAAAGACACGCGATGCTGCGCAAGCAATCCGAACAGGATTTCTTTGGTGCCTTTCTTGATAGCGCGCCAGACAGATCGAATCCCATCCCCATTGCCAAGGGCGACATCAACGATCCGGCTATCATCGCGCGCATCATCGAGGCAAATCCCGACCTCCTCATCTGCTACGGCACCTCCCTCATCAAAAGCCCACTGCTCGACGTATTTCGCGGCCGGTTTCTCAACGCGCATCTCGGCCTTTCCCCCTATTATCGCGGCAGCGGCACCAATATCTGGCCGCTGATCGACGGCAAGCCGGAACTGGTTGGGGCCACCTTCTTGCATATGGATGCCGGGATCGATACCGGCGATATCATCCACCAAATCCGCGCCAGGATTGTTCCGGGCGACAGTCCGCACCAGGTCGGCAACCGGCTGATCGGCGATATGGCGGCGACGTTTGCCAATATCGTCAGCAATTGGGACAGGATCGAACCGCTGCCCCAACCCGACAAGAAGGCGGGCAAGCTCTGCACGCGCAAGGACTTTGATAGAAGTGCTTGCGAAGCCCTATACGCGCAATTCGAAAGCGGGTTGATCGATCGCTATCTCGCGCAACGGCCCCAACGCCTGCAAAATGCGCCCATCCTTGCCAATCCTGCTATAAGGGATGTGCAGTCGTGAAAGCGATCATGTATCATTACGTCCGGGAAGAGGACGCTGCCTTGCCCTTTTTCAGGTTTTTGCACATTCACGATTTCATCCAGCAGCTGGATTATTTCACCGCGCATTACCGGCTGTTGTCATTGGATGCATTCCAGGAGACTCTTGCAAGCGATGCGGAGCCGCCGCCCGACGCCGTCATCCTCACTTTCGACGACGGTTTTTCCGATCATTACCGCTATGTTTATCCGGAGCTGAGAAAGAGAAACATCTTCGGCATTTTCTACGTTCCGACCGGACCGCTTACGCAGCAACGCCATCTGGACGTGCATCTTATTCATTTACTGACCGGTCAGATAAAGGGAGAAATCCTTGCCCAGCAGCTGCGCGGCCTTATCTCCGAAACGATGATACCCGACGTCAAGATCCGCGAGTTTCGAGAACTGACCTACAGCCGGCAGAATAATTCCGAAGCGATCAACTACGTCAAGCGCACGCTCAATTATTTCATCGATTACCGCTACCGCGCACAAATCATCGATGCGCTTATAAAAACCAATCGCCTTTCATACGACATTGCGAGCTTTTATCTTTCCCCCGAGCAAATACGCGAAATGCACGAGGGCGGGATGGTTATCGGTTCGCACTCCATAAACCATCCGCTTTTAAGCAAATTATCGCAGCACGAGCAGGAAGAGGAGATTAAAGGCTCCTTTGCCGCGCTCAAGCGGATCGTCGGCGATTTTCACCTGAAAACCTTTTGTTACCCGTACGGTGGATTTCACAGTTTCAATGCCATATCGGAACAGATACTCAAACAGGAAGGCTGCGCCTTTTCCTTCAATGTGGAACCCCGCGACATCGCAAGAAACGATTTGCTGAACCGACCGCAAGCACTCCCGCGCTACGATTGCAACCAATTCCCGCACGGGGCGGCGCGCTGATGTAATAAGCATATTGTGTTCTCCTCCCCCTTGCGATAGACATACACTGGCTAGCGCAGAATTGCTGCAAAGCAACATCGATAACCAGCAAGCACGAACGACGTGGCAAAAACCAACCAGGCGCAATATTGGGATACGGTCGCTGAGAATATCAGCCAGTCCGACCTTGCGCATAAAGATCTGGTCGGCTACCAGGCGCCTTACGACGTCTACGCCCGAAGGATTGCCGTCGCCGCGCTGGAGCGGTTTTGCGCCCTGGTTCCCGATAAAAGCTGCGTCGCCGAACTGGGCAGCGGCGCCGGGCTGAACCTGCGCTATTTCTCGAAACTGGGACCAAAAAAACTCCTGGCCTTCGACTGCTCGCCGCGCCTGCTTGGCCTGGCGAAAGCCAACCTGGCCGATTTGCACAACGTCGATTATATTCAAACCAACGCCAGCAACCTGCCGGTTCCCGCGGGTCAGAAAATCGACCTGCTCTTTACCGTCACCGTGCTCCAGCACATCACCGACCCGCAGATGTTCGAAGCGGTAACCACTTCGATGAAGGATGCAAAACCGCAATATATCCTCATTCACGAAGCCACAAGCAGTATCCCCAAACTGCCCATGCCGGAATATATATTGCGCACGCCGGACGACTATTTTGCCCGTTTTCAGGGCGCAAAATACGAGCTGGTCGCGTCCGATTTCGTATCGCTGACCTGGGCGGCGCGCCTGTTTGGCGGGCTAAACAAATTGTTCGGGCTGTACGGAAAGCATGAAGGTGCGCGGCTTCCGAGCTATATCTTTGCCGCCAACCGGCTCTTTTCCCCGCTGGTGACATGGCTGGACAAACTCCTGCCGGGCAAGTTCGGCATGACCACCGCTTTGTTCAAGCTGAAACCGGCCCATTCCTAGCAATGCAACCTTTCCCTGCTTTTCTAAAGAAATTGCCCAAGGCCGCGCTGCGCCGCATTGGCAATACGATCGACCTGATCGATTACGCGATCAAAATCCGGCTGTATAAAAAACTGCTCGGCGACAGGCAAGAAAGCGAACGGCAATCGCTGCTGATTATTTCCGGCAACGGCATGAACGTCGTCTGGGCGCAGATATGGGCGCTGCTTAGCCTTCCCGTCCGCATGCAAGGTTACACCGGCTATGTGCTAACCAACCGCCGCCAGCGTACACTCAACGGCTATTTCCGGCTGATGGGCCTGCGACTCATCCATCTCGACGATTATCCGCTATCCGCCGACATTCCCCCGGCCATTCGCGAAGCGACGGCCAGCGCAACTGATATCGAAAGCTTCAGGACGATCCATTACCAATCGGCGCCGGTCGGGCAGATCGCGCTTTCCACCTATAGCCGCAATTTCGGCACCGGGCTGATCGATTTTTCCGACCCAAAAGTGACAACGTATATTCGGCAATGGATCGGGCGCGTCTGCCATTGCATGGATCTGGCGCAGCGCATTTTCGCCGAGCGCCGGGTCGACATGCTGTTCGTTACCGAAGTATTCATGGAGGAATATGGTGCATTTTATTACGCCGCCTTGAACGCCAAGCTCAACATCGTCCGCTTCGCCGGCACCGTGCGCGACGACGCATTCATCATGCAGCACCTCTCCAAGGAAAATGACCGCATCCACCATTCCTCGCTCGATAAAACCACCTGGGAAAAGATACAGCGCCGCAGCGACGATGCCGCGATGGAAGCCGAGCTGGCGGCCAATTTCATGGACCGTTATGGCGACAAATGGCACCGCTCCAAGCGCGGGCATCCCAATACGCAGATGCCAGGCGTCGAGCAGGCCAAGGCGCAGCTAGGCATCACGCCGGGCCGTAAAGTCGCCGTCATTTACAGCCATATCCTCTACGACACGCTGTTTTTCTTCGGCACCGACCTGTTCAAGGATTACTCCGAATGGCTGGTCGAGACCGCACGCGCCGCCATCGCCAACCCGCATATCGACTGGCTCATAAAAGTGCATCCTTCCAACCTCTGGCGCGGCGAGATGGATACGTTGCTGAAAGGTCGTTTCGAGGAAGAACGGCTGTTGCAAAACGCGCTGGGCGCGCTGCCGCCGCATGTACGCATCGTCGGCGCCGATACCAAAATCAACCCCTACACCTGGTTTCAGCTCGCCGATTATGGCATCACCGTGCGCGGCACCTCCGGCCTCGAGATGGCGGCATTCGGCAAGACCGTCATCACCGCCGGCACCGGCCGTTACGAAGGCAACGGCTTTACTGTCGATCCCGCGAATGCCAGCGAATATCTCAACATATTGCGCCGCCTACATGAGTTGGCGCCGCCTTCGCGAGAGCAAACCCGCCTGGCCAAGCGTTACGCCCATGCGATCTTTGTCCTGAAACCCTATACGCTTTCGTCGCTTACGCCACGCCGGCGCTTCGGCTGCAAAACGGTTTATCTCTCCGACGATCTGATTTATATTCCTACCGGATTGCGCGGCAACAGCCTGCCCAAAGACCTCGAGAAATTCGGGCAATGGGCGATCAACCCTGCCGACCGCGACTTGCTTGCCGATATTTAGATAGGGGAGCCGAATGTTTACGCACAAGAAATTCAATCCCCAGACGATGAGCGGGAAGAAAATCCTCGATATCGGCTGCGGCAACGCCAAGCTTAAAGGCGCCGTTGGGCTCGACAGCCGCAACCTTCCCGGCGTCGACGTCGTTTCCGATTTGAACCAGAGACTGCCCTTCGACAATGACAGTTTCGACGTAGTTTATGCCAACCAGGTGCTCGAGCATGTGCAGGAATTGATCGGGCTTTTGCACGAAATCCACCGCGTGCTGCGCCCGGGCGGCTTTCTGGTCGCACACACCCCCTATTTCCGCTCCTCCTGGGCACATATCGACCCGACCCATGTGCGGCATTTCACCATCTCGACGCTCGATTATTTCGTCAAAGGCACCTATTGCAACAACGAATACAAATTCGGCGACGTCGCCTTTTCCAGGCAGGAGGTCTTCCTCGATACCGATTATCGCTGGTCTCCGGCGCGCGCGTTTTTTTCCACCCTGGCGCTGCGCTGGCCGTTCCGTTTTGAAAACAGCACGCTTTCCTTCATCTATCCTTTCGAGCAGATCACCTTCGTGCTCACCAAATAGCCGCCATGCTTTTCCAAACCGTCACCGCCGTCAATTACCTGCCTGTCACGCTGGTGTTTGCCCGCTTGCTGCGGCAGCACATTCCCGGCGCCAGGCTGTGCATCCTCGTGACGGACGTGTCGCAGGCCAAGCTTGACGACATCCGCACGCATTGGGGCGATCTCGCCAGCTTCATCGGCTGCGACGATCTCGGCATTCCCGCCATCGCCGACATGCGCCGCTACTATTCCATCTTCGAGTTCTGCTCGGCCTGCAAGGTGCTGGCGCTGGGCTACCAGCTCATCGCAAAAAACGAGCCGGAATGCTGCTTCATCGACCCCGACATGCTGGTCATGGGCGATTTTACGCCGGAGATCCGCGAAACCAATAAAGACATCGCCGTCACCTATCACACCACCGCCCCCTACCCCGCCGACGGGCAGTCGCCGACGGAGCTGGAGTTGGTGGCTTCCGGCGCGATCAATGGCGGCCTGCTGTACATGCGCCGCTCGCCCCAAAGCCTGGAGGCGCTGAATTGGCTCATCGCCCAGACGCGTCATAACTGGTTCGTCGCCCCCGCTTACGGCATGTTCGGCGACCAGCATTGGCTGGGCTTCCTGCCGCAGTTTTTCGGCAACATCACCGCTATCCTGCAAAGCCCCGCCATCAACATCGCCTATTGGAACCTGCATGAACGCCCGCTGCGCGAGGCTGGCGGTGTGCTTACCGCCAGGGACGTGCCCGCCAAGCTGTTCCATTTCAGCGGCTTTCCCCAGAGCAGCCAGCGCCTGAGCAAGCATTCCAACCGTATCTTCGACGCACAGACCGAGGGTTGCTTGACCACCCTCATCGCCCGCTACCGCGATGCCATTGCCACGGAGCAAGCGGCGGCAAAACTGGCGGGCGACCTCGCTTTTTCCCGCCAGGCTTTACATGCGCGCATGAAACTGGCAGAAACGCTGTGCGGCCACCGCTTCGCGCCCCTGCCGACCTATGGCGGGCGGTTCGCAAGGCTGGGTGCCGCGATCGATAGATTATTGGGGTGACATGTCCGCGCGCAAAGTGCTTATCACCGGGATCACCGGCCAGGACGGCTCTTACCTGGCGGAGCTCATGCTCGGCCGCGGCTACAAGGTGCACGGCGTGGTGCGCCGCGACGCACTGGAAGACCCCACGCACCGGCTGACCAACATCGTCGGCATTCAACCGCGCATTCAGCTCCACGCCGCCAATATCGATAACTCGCTATCGCTCCATAAAATCGTCTCCGAAGTGCGGCCCGACCAGTGCTACCATTTCGCCGCCTCCAGCTTCGTAAGCTATGCATTCGACGACGAGAACACCATCCTCAGCCATAATTTCTCGGCGACGCATTACCTGCTGTCGGCTTTAAAGGAGCTGGCGCCCAAATGCCGGCTGTATTTCGCCGGGTCGAGCGAAATGTTCGGCGCGCCCGACGCCGCGCCGCAAACGAGCGCAGCCATTTCAATCCGCGCTCGCTCTACGGCATTTCCAAGCTGGCCAGTTACCATCTCGTGGCCAATTACCGCCGCCAGCATGGGTTGTTCGCCTGCACCGGCATCGCCTACAACCACGAATCGCCGCGCCGCGGCTTTGAGTTCGTGACCCGCAAGATTACCTCGGGCGTCGCGAAAATCCACCTCGGGCTGAGCACGACACTCGAACTTGGCAATATCTCGGCCAGGCGCGACTGGGGCTATGCGCCGGAATATGTGGCAGCGATGGTCGCCATGCTCGAGCAGGACCAGCCGGACGATTATGTGCTTGCCACCGGTGTGCTGCACAGCGTCGAAGAGGTGCTTAAAATCGCCTTCGCCGCCATCGGTAAAAACTACCAGGATCATTGCGAGATAAGCGATCAATATGTCCGGCCGGAAGCGCAGGTGCCGCTGGTGGGCGACGCGGCCAAGGCAAAAAAAATCCTCGGCTTCGCACCGAAAAAACCTTTTGCGGCGATGATCGAAGAAATGGTTGAGTCGGATATAAATCTGCTCAAGAAACAATCGTGAATATCCTGTTTACGACGCCGCTCATGGAACATCCGCCGGTCGGCGGCCCGCAACTGCGCATCGAAAACACCATCAAGGCGCTCAGCCGCGTCGGCAATCTCTACATCGTCTCGCGCGTCAACCAGGCGCCGATGGGCGGCTCGGCAGCCGAGCGGTTTTACAGCGGTTTCGCCAAAGCGTTCCACTACGCCCCTTCCTGCCTTTCCTATAACCGCAACCGCTATTTCCGCAAGGCCCGCAACATCCTAGGCGAACTGACCGGCTACGACGCCGCCCGCGACTGCGCGTTTATACTGCATTGCGTCGATGAATGGAAAATCGATGTCGTCTGGCTGGGCTATGGTAACAGCTTCTTCTCCTTCCCGCTAATTAAGGCGTTGCGCCGCGCCCGCCCCGCCCTCAAACTGGTCTGCGATACCGACAGCGTGTGGTCGCGCTTCGTGCTGCGCGAGCTGCCCTACATCAAAAACCCGCTGCGGCAAATACTGGTCGCGCGGCGCGGCCGCGCCAAGGAGCGCGAGGAACGCGCCTGGGTTGTGCTATGCGACGTCACCACCGGCGTGTCGGAGGTGGACTGCGCCTATTACCGCTCGCTCGCCGCCGATACCGGCAAGATCCACCAATTTTCCAACGTGATCGACCTGGAAAGCTACGCCGCCCTGCCACCGCCCGCGCCCGGGCTCAAGCATCCCTGCATCTACCTGGCCGGGCAATTCGGTCATGCCACCAGCGCCATGAACCGCGCCGCGCGCTGGATGCTCGACGACGTGCTGCCAATTGTCCGTCGGACCTTGCCCGACATCCATTTCTACATCGTCGGCAACCGCTCGAAGGAGGCATTTGGGCAGGAAGAAAGCCCGCATGTCACCGTGACCGGCAGGCTGGATTCGGTTTTGCCTTATCTCGCCCATGCCGATTTGTCGGTGGTGCCGCTGCAATTCGAGTCGGGCACGCGGTTTAAGATCCTCGAGGCCGCCGCCTGCCGCATCCCCATTGTATCGACGACGCTGGGCGCGGAAGGCCTGCCCGTGCAGCATGAAAAGCACCTGCTTCTGGCCGATACGCCGGAAGCCTTTGCAGCGGCCATCATCCGGCTGATCGGCGACAGGCCTTATGCGGCCGCGCTGGCCGATGCCTGCCGCCAGATGGTGCATGGACATTTCAGCGTCGATAGTTTAGAAAAAGAGGCCCGCAAAATTCTGGATTATATACTGAAATGATCGAACGCATCACCCATAACGGCCAGCTGCTCGCCATCATC
>JAGVLW010000018.1 GCA_020054105.1 Alphaproteobacteria bacterium
AGAAACCTTTCAGGCAGCTGAAATCCTTGTTGCACATGGACTGGTTGATGGCGCGCTTGCGGCCATATTCGGTTTCGACCGGCTGCACCGCCATGCAGTTGGACTGCACGCTGCAATCGCCGCAGCCTTCGCACACGGCCTTGTTGATGAAGACGCGCTTGGCCGGGTCGGGATATTTGCCGCGCTTGCGGCGGCGGCGTTTCTCGGCGGCGCAGGTCTGGTCGTAGATGATGATCGTCGTGCCGGGCGTTTCGCGCGCTTCCTTTTGGGTATTGTCCATCCACTGGCGATGCAGGATTTGCACGTCGTTGGGAATAAGGCTGCGGTCGTTATAATTTTCAGGATTCTCCGTCACGATCCAGCATTTAGCGACGCCCTCGGCCATCACCTGCTGCGCCACGCGGTACACTGGCATTTCGCCGTCCACCGCCTGGCCGCCGGTCATCGCCACGGCGTCGTTATAGAGAATCTTGTAGGTGATGTTCACCTTGGCGGCGATGGATTGGCGGATGGCCAAGATGCCGGAATGGAAATAGGTGCCGTCACCCAGATTGGCGAAAATATGTTTCGTTTCGCTAAAGGGCGCCGCGCCCACCCAGGGCACGCCCTCGCCGCCCATATGCGTGCACAGGGCCGAGTTGCGATCCATCCACTGCACCATGTAGTGGCAGCCGATGCCGACCATGGCGAAGCTGCCGTCGGGCACTTTGGTCGATGTATTGTGCGGGCAGCCGGCGCAATAATAGGGCTTGCGCAGGCTCGGCGGCAGGTAGCTTTTTTCGCGCGCGTTGAAATCGTCGTAGAATTTCAGCGCTTTTTCCACCTTGTCGTTGTGATAGAAACGCTTGATGCGCTTGGCGATGACATGCGTGATCATGCCCACCGAATGGTCGTTTTCCAGCGGCAGCAGCTTCTCGCCTTTTTCGTCGTATTTTCCGACGATGGTGGCCGGGCGGCGGCCTTCCTCCCAGTTATAGACATATTGCTTGAGCTGGTATTCGATGAACTCGCGCTTCTCTTCGACGATCAGCACTTCTTCCAGCCCCTCGACGGCGGCGCGGATGCCTTGCGGTTCCAGCGGCCAGGTCATGCCGACCTTGTAGACGCGAAGGCCGATCTCGCGCGCGACCGCATCCGTAATGCCCAGGTCGATCAAGGCCTGGCGCACGTCGCCGTAAGATTTGCCGGCGGTGATGATGCCGATGCGCGGCTTGGGCGAATCCATCACCACGCGGTCGATCTTGTTCTTGCGCGCAAACGCATGGCAGGCGAACAGCTTGTAATTCTGCAAACGCCAGTCGATGTCGCGCGGCACGTCGTTTAAGCGGATATGCAGACCACCGGGCGGCATGGTGAATTCGTCCTCGCCGGGGGTGAGAATGTCGCGCTGCTCGCAGGTGAGGTCAACCGTGCCGGAGGTTTCCACCGTGGCGGTGGTGACTTTGAGCGCCGTCCAGCAGCCGGAATAGCGGCTCATGGCGATGCCGAGCAGCCCGTATTCCACGAACTCCGACAGGCTCGCCGGGTAGAGCATCGGCATCTGCATGGCAGAGAGCACATGGTCGCTCTGGCAGGAAAGTGTCGAGGATTTACAGCCATGGTCGTCACCGACGATGGCGAGCACGCCGCCAAGCGGCGCCGTGCCGTTGGCGTTGGCGTGGCGCATCACGTCAATGCTGCGGTCGACGCCGGGCGCCTTGCCGTACCAGATGCCGAACACGCCGTCTTTTTTCGCGCCGGGCAGCAAGCCCACCTGCTGCGTGCCCCACACGGCGGTGGCAGCGAGGTCTTCATTGACGCCGGGCAGGAAGACGACATCCATCGTTTTGTAATAGCGGTTGGCATGCGCCAGCTCGCGGTCGAGCGCGCCCAGCGGCGAGCCGCGATAGCCCGAGATGAATCCGCCCGTATTGATTCCGGCGGCGATGTCGCGCCGGCGCTGCGCGATGGCGATACGCGCTAAGGCCTGCAGGCCGGACATGAAGGCCTGGCCCTGCGTGAGCGTAAACTTATCGTCTAGGGAAACATCTTTCAGTTTCAATGCGGCCTGTGCCATCGTAACCCTTGTCGTAATACTGCTTCCGGCTGGCTAAAAACCACGAAACAGGCAGATTTGAAAGTAAATTCTACACCGATTTATCGTGCGGCGCACCATAGGCAATCCGCCCGGATAAAGCGATATATAGGGACTATTTAGCATATTTTCCAGGATATCTGCCCATACGGGCGAATTTTCTGTCCGTAGATATCCTGAAAATAAATGGTGGAGGAGGCAGGATTTGAACCTGCGAACGCTTACGCGGGCAGATTTACAGTCTGCTGCCATTGACCACTCGGCCACTCCTCCGCTAGGTTTTCTTAATGCTGAAAGCATTTAGAAAACATTGCGCCCGACGAAGCTCCAAAGGAGCGTAGGCGGGCTATATCTTCACTACTCGCCTTTCACTCGCGAAATAAACAAATAGGGACTGTCAGGTATCGGACTCGCCCGGCAAAGTCAAGGTTGATATTGGCGGGCGGGGGCTTTACTATCGGGCAGTTCACCCGCCCGGCCGCCGCGATGTATTCATTTATCCTGTTTTTGCTCACCCTCACCCAGCTTGCGGTCATTGGCGGCAGCTATTTGGCGCAGGCCAACGAGCTATTTTACCTCGCCGCCGTCTATGGCTCGCCCTTTTATTCGGCGATGACGCTTTTTCGCTCGGATTCGGCGTTTTTTTCCAATAATCCGATCTATATCGTCATGTTTTTCTACCATATCGTCAAATACGGCGTTTTTTACCTTGCCCAGCGCAACGAGGGCTATAACGGGGCGCTGATCACTGCGATCATCTTCGAGGCGCTCTATCTTTGCACCAGCGCCTACTATCTAAATTAGCGTAGCGCCTCTTTATAACGATCCTTATAGAAATACAGCGCCACCAGCGACACGGCATTGCATGCCATCACATACCAGGCGATGGCGGCGTTGCTGCCGGTGACTTTGATCAGCCATTCGCACACGAACGGCGCCGTGCCGCCGAACAGGGCGGCGGCGAGGTTGTAGGAAATGGCCATGCCGGTAAAGCGCACCGAGGTCGGAAACAGTTCGACCAGCACCGCCGCCACCGGCCCGACATACACCGCCAGGATCGCGGCAAAGGCCAGCTGCACCAGCGCGATGGTCATAAGCGGCGCGCCCGGCTCGAAAAAGCTGAATAGCGGATAGACCGCCGCACACATCAGCAAGGCGGTGGCCATCATGATGCGCCGCCGGCCTATATAATCCGACGCCCAGGCGGAGATCGGCTTGATGAACAGCAGCGCCAGCATGTTATAGATGCTGAGATTCAGCGCCTGTTCGGTGGAGATGCCCAGATGCACATGGCTGAAGCTGATGAAATAGATGGTGGTGAGGTAAAAGGGCATGGTCACCGTCATATACATGCCAAAGCCCTTCAGCATCTCCCAGGGATGCTCGGCGAAGGCCTGGCGCACCGGCGTTTTTGAGATATGCCCTGCGGCCTTGGCCTGTTCGAATGTCGGGCTTTCGCAGCAATGGCTGCGGATGTAAAACCCAACCAGCCCGATGACGATGCCGATAATAAACGGCAGCCGCCAGGCCCAGGCCTCGAACGCCGCCTCGCCGAAATACGCCATCATGCCGCGCACGACCAGCAGCCCGAGCAGAAAGCCGAGTATCAGGCTCACCAGCGACGCCACTCCGGCCAGGCCGCGGCGATGCGGCGGCGCATGCTCGACGATATAGGTGATCGAGCCGGAGAACTCGCCGCCCAACGACAGGCCCTGCATCAGCCGGATGATGGTCAGCAAAATGGGCGCAAGAATGCCGATCTCGGCGTAGGTCGGCAGTACGCCGATCAGGCCGGTGGGGATGGCCATCATGAGCACCGCCGTCACCAGGGCGGTCTTGCGGCCATAGGTGTCGCCGAGCCAGCCGAAAAACACCGCCCCGATCGGGCGGGCGAAAAACCCGGCGGCGAACACGCCGAACGTCGCCAGCAATTGCACGGTCGCGTCGTCGGAGGGAAAGAACAACCGGCCGAGCAGCCAGGCGACCTGGCCGTACAGCGCGTAATCGTACCATTCCAGCCCGTTGCCGATCATGCCGGCGATGACGACCTTTTTCATTTTTTTGCTCTTTCCCCGTTATGCCTGCCATTTAGCATGGCTTTGATTTTGGGTGCAAGATTAGACTGGGATCATGTTGGATTTACGCTAACTGCGCGCGGCGCCATTTTTTCAATGCCAACATCATGAATGGCCGCTCGATGGCAGCATAGGTAATCGATGCCAGTAACGCCGTGATGCATACCACGCCGATAAAAGCGCGGGTGCCGTGGGTAAGGCCGAGCGGCTCGAGATAGGCGATGAGGGGATAATGCAGCAGATACATGCTGTAGCCGATGATGCCCAGCGCCCGCAAGGGAGGAAAGCGCAAGAGAAGTCCAAGCAGGTTATGGCGAAATATTACTAGGCTAACCAATAAGCCAAACAACACCGCGCCTGCACAGAAACTAGCGATCCAGGTGGCGTCCAGGTAAAGACCCGAAGGAGAGAAACCCAGCAATATCCTATACCAAAAAAACAATAACGCACCTACCAGCCCATTGCCGATCAGCCAGTGCGCCCGTGCCCGCATGATGCGTTTTGCCGCGCGGGTATGGATAAAGCAGCCCGCCGCCATGCCAAAAAGAAACACGTTGAAATAAAGCGCGATGTAAATAGACGGCTCCCAGGCGGAGACGGAAAACACCGCCATAGGAGCCGCATGGCTATAGAGAATCGCCAGGCCGAGAAAGCAGGCGGTACGCCCCATGCCGGAAGAAGAAAGCGGCCTGGCCGCCCACATTAAAAACGGCAAGGCTACATAAAACAGCAGCTCCTGCTTGACGGTCCACAGCACGCCGCTTGACCAGGCAAAGGTCAGATGTTTCGCCAGCCACTGGCCGTCGACCGGGTGAGGCAATCCCAACCCCCAAGACACGCCGATCACCGTGAAATAATACATCGGCAAAATGCGCAGCAACCGCCGCATCGCGTAGTTGGCAAGGCCGGACGGTTGGTAGGTAGCGGCGTCTTGAAACGGCTGCACCAGCAAGAACCCGCTTAGCGCAAAAAATATCCATACGCCGACGAACCCCACATTGAGCGTATCGGGCCGGACGACATGCTGATAGATGACCAGCAGGACGGCTATAGCGCGCACGCCGTCCAATAGAGGGAAATGCAAGCCCGTGCTGCTGGGGCGCCTGGCCACGTCGCGCCAGGGAGGCATAGCGGCGATGGCAGTAAGCAGGCGATGTACATTTTTGGCTTCTATCCCAGCCACACTTTCTCGCCTTTCTTGCGCTCGGAGTCGGATTTGAGCTGGCCGCAGGCGGCCATGATGTCTTCGCCGCGGGTGGCGCGGATGGGCGAGGAATAGCCCGCATCGTTGACGATTTTGGCGAAGGCATGCTGGCGGTTGCGCGACGAGGTTTCGTATTTCGCGCCTGGCCACGGGTTCCAGGGAATCAGGTTTACCTTGGCGTGAATGCCGTCGAGCAATCGCACCAGCTCGCGCGCATCGGCGTCGGTGTCGTTGACGCCTTTTAGCATCACATATTCGAAAGTGATGCGCCGCGCATTGTTGGCGGCGGGGTAATCGCGGCAGGCCTGCAGCAGCTGCGCGAGCGGGTATTTCTTGTTGAGCGGCACCAGCTCGTCGCGCAGATCGTCGCGCACGGCATGCAAGCTGATCGCCAGATTCACGCCCAACTCCTGCCCGCATTTTTCGATCATCGGCACGACGCCGGAGGTGGAAAGCGTGATGCGCCGCTTGGAAATGGCGATGCCCTCGCCGTCCATGATGATCGTAAGCGCGCGCGCCACTTGCTCGTAATTATACAGCGGCTCGCCCATGCCCATCATCACGATATTGGTGAATAGGCAGTCCTCGCGCTTCTTGTTCCATTCATTAAGCCCGTCGCGCGCCACCAGCACCTGGCCGATGATCTCGCCGGCGGTCAGGTTGCGCACCAGCTTCATCGTGCCGGTATGGCAAAAGGTGCAAGAAAGCGTGCAGCCGACCTGCGAGGAAACGCACAGCGCGCCGCGGTCTTCCTCGGGAATGAACACCGTTTCGACCTTGTTGCCGTCCTGGAATTCAAGCAGCCATTTGCGCGTGGCGTCGAACGAGGTGAGGTCTTTAGCGATCCCCGGGCGCGCCAAGTTGAAATGCTCATCGAGCAGCGCTTGCTGCGGCTTGGCGATGGTGGTCATCTGCGAAAAATCGGTTGCGCCTTTGGTATAGAGCCAATGCCATATTTGTTTCGCACGGAAAGCGGGCAGGCCGAGCGTTGCCAGCTTTTGCGTCAGCTCCTCGCGGGTCAGGCCGATGATGGGCGTTTTTTCCGAGATCTTATGCATTGCTCTTCCCTGGTTGGGTACCGCCTGGGCTTTGTCTTGACGGCAGTTCCATATCCATCGCTTTCATAAAAAGCCTGACAATGGTTCGCGTCTCACCATTGTCGATCGCAAGATACACCCGGCCGAAAAGTTCTTTTGCCTCTTCCTGCGTGGGAGGCGTGGCAGGAATTTGTAATTCGCGTTGCGTCTGCTTGTTTGGCGTTATGCCTTTCCATGCAAACCCGACGCGCATGCCAAACCGCTCCATTTCTTCTCGCAAAGCCTCCGGCAACACCGCCTCAATCCTGTTGAGCAGCTCGTTATATTCGCAGTAAGTTACCAATTGATCCGAGGTTAGATTGGTCATGCGCTTATCCTGTAGCCGCCATCCTCGGCGAGGATCATTTCGCTGCCGGAAATATCCTTGAATTTGGCGCGCAGACGGTAGATATGGGTTTCGAGCGTATGGGTATTCACCTCGGCCTCGATGCCCCAGATGTTTTTCAGCAGGTCTTCCTTGGCAGCCCCCTTGGCAGGCGCGTCCAGCATCGCTTGCAGCAGCGCGATTTCCTTATCGGTCAGATCGACGCTGTTGGCATTATGAGCCAAGCGTTTTTCGCGCCGCGACAGGCGGAAACCGGCAAAGGTAATGTCTTCGGCGGTGGCCTCGCCGGCGGCCTGGGCGATTTGCCGCAGCAGCTCGTTTAGGCGGATGGGCGGCGCGACGGTCACTACCGGCGCATCGGCGCGGTCAAGCTCAGCCTCGCTGGTCACCACTGCCTGCACGCTGCCGGGGGCAAAGCGCAGCGCCGCCTGCGCCGACTCGACGCATTCGCATTCCAACCCCAGCTGCCCGACGATGTGCTCGGCCAGCGTATGCGAAAAGTCCTTGTCTTTGCTGACGACAAGAATCATAAAATCCCTTCTAATCTAGGCCCCGTGTGTAGTATAAGGGGTTTTCCTAGGCTCTGTTGACATATTTTATCATGACTGCGACGAGGCGCTTTTTTGAAATGGCTAGAAAGGAGGCGAAGCCCATAGTTTACACTACGGGCAAGCCTTCTGACAACGCCATTTCAAAAAAGCGACCGTCCCAAAGGGTTGCGTTTTGGCCGGCATCCGCGTCGTTAAGGCGCTGGCAGGTAGTATTGGCTACCCGCCCAGCGCCTTGCCTAGCGGGCTGCTCGGCCAAAACAGCAACGCAGTCATGATAAAATATGTCAACAGAGCCTGGCAAAGATACGATGAAAAAACACGACACCATAGGCAAAGCCCATCTTGCCGCCGCCCGGGCGGTGGACCATTTGCGCCGCCAATTAGGCCTGGCGGTGGGAGAAAACGGCGATGCCGGATTTGGCGCCTGCCCCGTCGAGGGGCTGACGGAGGGTCTTTTGGCGCAGCTGCGCGCCCTGCCCGTTGCCAGGCTCAGCCTGCTTATCACCGCCGCCCGCGCCAGAAGCCTGGGGCTGGAGGCCAAAGGAACATCCGTGCGCATCGATGCGCAAGACCTATCGTTGCCGCTGTTGCAGGCCTTGTCCGACCCGCTGAGCGAAGCGCCCCCCCTTCCCCGGCTTACCCTGCTTCCTGCCGAGGCTTCTCACGATCTGCTGCTCAAGCTCGCCAAGCATGCCGCCTTGCTGCCGGCCCTGCTTATCGTGGAAAGCCGGTCATTGCCCGAAGATTGGGCGCCGATCGCGCTGGCGGACGTAAAAGCCTACTGGGAGGCGCCGCAACTCGACATCGCGCCGCTCATACAGGCCGCACTGCCCATCGCAGGCGCAGAGCAAGCACGGGTCGTCTGTTTCCGCGAGCGCTACGGCACCAGCGTGCATCTGGCGCTCATCATCGGCGATCCCGGCGAAACGCCGCTGACGCGCGTGCATTCCTCCTGCGTCACCGGCGACATTCTGGGCAGCCTGCGCTGCGATTGCGGCGGCCAGCTGCAGTTGGCGATCGACGCCATGATAAAAGCGGGAAGCGGCATCCTGCTTTATCTCCACCAGGAAGGCCGCGGCATCGGCATCGCCAACAAGCTGCGCGCCTACGCGCTGCAGGAGCGCGGGCTCGACACGTATGAGGCCAACCTCATGCTCGGGTTCGAAGAGGACGAGCGCGATTTTTCCATCGCCGCCGCCCTGCTGAAATCACTGGGCATTTCCAATATCCGCATGCTCACCAACAACCCGCGCAAGCTGCAAAATATCGAAAAATACGGCATTACCGTGACCGAGCGCATCAAGCTGGCCGCCCCGTCCAGCGCCCATAACCACGCCTATATCGAAGCCAAGAGCAAAAAAGCCGGGCATTTGTTTTGAGAATTTTTGTCATTCCCGCAAAAGCGGGAATCTAGTTCTTCCGCACCGCAGACGCGGTGCGCTGGATCCCGGCCTGCGCCGGGATGACAGAATTACCGTTTTTCTAAAATATTCATCAGGGCTTTTTTGTCGGCTTTGGCGGCCTTTTCGGCTTTTTCGGCGCTGGCCTTGGGCGATTCCACCGGCCAGGCGCAGCCGTCTTTTTTCCACAGGCCCGAGTCGCTGTCCAAATCGACCTCTTTCCATTTCGGATGGCCGTGCTCCCTGAGATAGGGCAGCTCGGTGCGGATGGCCTTGGCGAGATCGGTAAGCAGCTTGCAGCGTTTTTTATTGGGCGTTTGCGAAAAATCGAACGACACCATCACCGCCTGCACGGCAACGGTCGGAACTTTTTCGGTAACGAAAATATAATCGTTCTGGGTGATTTCGCCGGGGCGGTATTCCTCCAGCAATTTCGGGCTGTCCAGCGGCAGAAAACGCACCTGGCTTAGCATGTCGGCATATTTCTGGTTTTCCGGCAGGGTCAGATCTTCCAGGTTTTTGAACAGCCGCACCGGCTTGCCGCCGACGAAAATGACGGCGTCGAGCTCGCCTTTAAGCACGGCGACGACGCCTTCCGCCGACGGGATTTTTTTCATCTCGGCCGGCACCACGCCCATGACCGAAAACAGATTGATCGAGGTGAGCATGTTGCCGCTGCCCTCTTCGCCGATGGCGACATTCTTGCCTTGCAGCCCGGCGAAATCGGCGATCTCGCGGCGGGCGAGCACATGCACCTCTTCGTTATAAAACGGATAGACCAGGCGCAGGTTGCGAGCGATCTTCATCGATTCCGGGCTTTTCGAGCGGCTCAAAAATCCCAGCACGTCGGATTGGATAATGCCCAGCGCGGCATTTTCCGAGCTGTTGATGCGCTTGATGTTGTCGATCGAGCCTTCGGAGTCCTTGATGTCGACATCGATGCCCATCTTGTTGGCGGCGATGGCGATGTCCTTGCCGAACGCATAATATGTGCCGGTCTTGGGGCCGGTAACGATGCCCAGCAGCTCATCCTTTTGGGCGGCATGCGTGAGCGATGAAAAAGCAAGCGCGGCGAAAAACGCCATTGCAGCCAGCGAACTGCGAACCATAGACACCACCTTACCAAAAATTAGTATTTACCGATGATGGTAAGTAAATCGTGCCCCGTGCGCTTGTCAACCCCTGAAACCGTCTTGATTTCGACTATCTGCTCATTTTGTACCGGTATTTTGGCCATCTGGCCGACGATGCCGCCGTTATTTCCGGTAATGACGATGGCCTGGCCTTGCTTGACAGTGCGGGTCTGCGGTTTTCCCGGCGGCGGGAAGGCTGCCGCAGCGTCGGAAATGACCTTATTTTCCGCTTCATCCGACGCGATATGGGCCAGTAAACTACCCGTACCCATTACCACCAGCGCCGTAGCTGCCAGGCAAAAAGCACCGAAAAACGCATGTTTGGGAAGTAGCGCCGCTTTCTTCTGCGGGCGCGCCGCCGGCAGCCGGTAGATTTTTGGCCGGATAGGGGTGTTTAACGCTAGGGCTGGGCTGGTCATATCGCCGGACATACTACAAATAGCTAAAAACTGCCGCAACCTTTATGGTGCAATAGCATCACATTCCAGGTCATTTTTTTGGCGGCCGTTGCGAAAATACATTATTTGCTTTAAATAGCCGCCGATAATCACGATAACGATAACTATGCAATCCTCCCTCGATATCGTCTCCCGGCTTTTGGAGCAAACGCGCGCGCTGGGCGCCAGCGGCGGCGACGCCGTATTGTTCGAAACGATCGACCTCAACGTCTCCCAGCGCATGGGCAAACCCGAAGGGCTGGAGCGCTCGGAAAACAAGGCCGTCGGCCTGCGCGCTTTCGTGGGAGCGCAGCAGGCCTGCGTATCCTCCACCGATTTGTCGAAAGACGCCTTGCAGGAGCTGGCGGCGCGCGCCGTCGCCATGGCCAAGGCCGCGCCCGCCGATGCCGACAGCACCTTAGCCCCCGCCTCTTTGCACCCGGCAACGATTCCCGCGCTGGATTTGTTCGACGAAAACGAGCCGGACGCATCGTGGCTGCGGCAACAATGCAAAATTGCCGAGGACGCCGCCTTGTCGGTCGAAGGCGTCACCAATTCCGAGGGCGCAGATGCCGGTTACAGCCAAAGCCGCATCAGCCTCGCCATTCATGACGGCACGCGCATCGGCTTCGCCCGCTTCTACCAAAACAGCCATTTTTCGCTTTCCGTCTCGGTATTGGCGGGCGCCGATACCGCCATGGAGCGCGACTACGATTACAGCAGCGCCCATCACCGCAGCGACCTGACGCCCGCCCACCGCATCGGCATCAGCGCCGGCGAGCGGGCGGTGGGAAGGCTCAATGCACGAAAAGTGGCCACCTGCAACGCGCCGATCGTGTTCGATCCGCGCGTCAGTAAACAATTGCTCGGCATTTTCGCCGGCAGCATTTCCGGCAGCGCCATCACGCGCGGCTCGTCGTTCCTTAAAGACGACATGGGCAAGGCGATTTTCGCGCCGCACGTCACCCTCATCGACGACCCGCATATACGCCGCGGCCTCGGCTCCAAGCCGTTCGACGGTGAAGGCGTGGCCAATAAAAAGCTGGCGCTGGTCGAGGGCGGCGTGCTTAAAAGCTGGCTGCTCGACATGCGCTCGGCCAACCGGCTGAAGCTGCCGCCGACCGGCCATGCTTCGCGTGGCGTCGGCGCGCCGCCCTCGCCGTCGACGAGCAACCTTTATATGCAACCCGGAATCGTTTCGCCGACGGAATTAATGGCCGACATCAAAAGCGGGTTTTACGTCACCGAAACCTTCGGCATGGGCGTCAACACCACCACCGGCGATTACAGCCAGGGCGCGTCGGGCTTTTGGATCGAAGGCGGCGAGATCGCCTATCCGGTGTCGGAAATCACCATCGCCGGGCGGCTGCGCGACATGTTCGCCGGGCTCACGCCGGCCAACGATCTGGAATTCCGCTATGCCACCAACGCGCCGACCGTGCGCGTGGATGCCATGACCATCGCCGGGTTGTAGGTATGTCTTATACCAGCCTCCAGCTCATCAAACGCCTGCTGCGCGAACATATCCGCCCTTACTGGCGCCAGCTCGCCATCGCGGTAGGCTGCATGGTCGTCATCGCCGCCTGCACCGCCGCCAATGCCTGGATGATGCAGCCGGTGCTCGACCAGATCTTCATCGAAAAAAACCGCGCCATGCTGATGATCATCCCGTTTGCGGTAGCAGCGGTGGCGCTCATCAACGCGGCGGCGAATTACGGCAATACGCTTTCCATGCGCTTCGTCGGCACCCGCATCATCGCCGACATGCAGACGCGGCTATTTCGCCATCTGATGATCAGCGACATCGGCCTGTTCAACGCCCAGGCGAGCGGGCGGCTCATCTCGCGCTTCACCAACGACATCACGCTGCTGCGCAACGCCTTTTCCAACGTGCTCACCGCCGTGGCCCGCGAAACGCTGAGCATGATATTCTTGGTCGGCGTCATGGTTTACCAGAATGCCGAGCTGACGCTGGTCGCGCTAGTCGCCTTTCCCACCGCCATTTACCCAATCATCCGCTTCGGCAAGCGCATCCGCAAGATCTCCGATAAAACCCAAAACGCGATGGGCGAATTCACTGCCACGCTCGATGAAATCTTCAGCGGCGTGCGCACGGTGAAATCCTATAACCGCGAGACGTTCGAAGTCGCCCGCGCGCAGTCAATCATCGAATCGCTGTTCGGGCTGTATTTCAAATCGGCGCGCGTGCAGGCCGCCTCGACGCCGATCATGGAAATTTTAAGCGGCGTGACCATCGCGCTGGTCATCGCCTATGGCGGCGCGCAGGTGCTGGCCGGCACCACCAGCCCCGGCGCATTTTTCTCTTTCATCACCGCCTTTCTCATGGCCTATAAGCCGGTGCGCGCGCTGGCCGGATTGAATTCCGCCTTGCAGGAAGGCTTGGCTGCCGCCAACCGCCTGTTTACCGCCCTCGACACGCCGCCCGACATTATCGACAAACCGAATGCGTTGCCGCTGAACATCGCACAAGGCCATATTCGTTTCGAGGACGTAACGTTTCATTACGGCGAGGCGCGCGGCGTCGAGCAGGTGACGCTCGAAGTGCCGGCCGGGCGGAAAGTGGCGCTGGTCGGTCGGTCGGGCGGCGGCAAATCGACGCTGATGAATTTGCTGCTGCGCTTTTACGAGGTGCAAGATGGCGGTATTTCCATCGACGGGCAGGATTTGCGCAACATCACGCTGCACAGCCTGCGCGAGGCGATGGCCTTCGTGCCGCAAGAGCCGATGTTGTTTGACGACACCATCAAGGCCAATATCGCCTATGGCCGCCTGGGCGCCGGCGACGACGAAATATTCGCAGCTGCGAAAAACGCCGCCGCCGACGAGTTCATCCGCGCACTGCCGCAAGGTTATGACACGATGGTAGGCGCGCACGGCGTACGGCTTTCCGGCGGGCAGCGCCAGCGCATTGCCATCGCCCGCGCCATGCTCAAAAATGCGCCGATATTGCTGCTCGACGAGGCAACATCCGCACTCGACAACGAATCCGAGCGCGCCATTCAGCAGGCGCTGGAAACGCTGATGCAGGGTCGCACGACGCTGATGATCGCGCACCGACTTTCCACCATCGCCGGCGCCGACCGGATTTACGTCGTCGATGACGGGCGGATCGTCGAAAGCGGCACGCATGCAAGCCTGATGGCGGCGGGCGGCAACTATGCCGAGCTCTATGCGCAATCGCAATCGCCGGCGGGGGCGCATGTCCTTTAAAAAACGCCTGCTCAAGCACCGGCGGACGCAAGCGATACTTGCGTTTCTGCTTGCCGCCTATATCCGCCTGGTGTACGTCACCAGCCGAAAAACCTTCCATTACGACGAAGCCGCCATGCCTTACATGCGCGGCGAGCACAACGCTATCTTCGCCTTCTGGCATGGCCGCATGATGCTGTGCCCGACCATCTGCCCGCCCGGCCGGCAGATGCGCGTACTAAGCTCGCATCACGGCGACGGCAGGCTGATTTCCACCGTCATCGGCTATTTCAACCAGGAAACCATCAGCGGCTCGAGTAGCAGGGGCGGCAAGGCGGCCTTGCTGGAAATGCTGCGCTGCCTCGGGGCCGGTGATAATATCAGCATCACGCCTGACGGGCCGCGCGGGCCGGTTCAGCAAGTGGCCAAGGGCATCGTGACAGCGGCCAAGCATGCGAAAAAACCTGTACTGCCGGTGACGTTTTCGAGCACGCACCACAAGCGGATGCGCAGCTGGGATCGTTTCATGCTGGCCCTGCCACTGGGACGGATTGTTTTTTGCGTCGGCGCGCCGATTATGGTAGATGCGAATGCGGACAAGCCGGCGGAGGAAGCCGCCAGGCACGCCATTGAGCAGGCGATGAACCAACTGGTCGAAAAAGCGGATGCGCTGGCAGTATAATCTTTATCGGATCGCAACGGCGCTCGGCGCGCCGCTATTGCTGCTGTGGCTGCTCTATCGCCGCGGCCGCGGCAAGGAAGATGCCACGCGGTTTAGCGAGCGGTTCGGCTACGCTTCGCGCGCGCGCTGCGGGCAAGCTCGTATGGTTCCACGCGGCAAGCGTCGGCGAGGCGACGTCGATATTGCTGCTCATTCATTCTATACGAAAAAAATTTCCTGCCCTGCCGATGCTCGTCACCACCGGCACGGTCACCTCGGCGCAGCTGTTGCAAACACGCCTGCCGGCGGGCGTCATCCACCAGTTTGTGCCTATCGACACGCCGCAAGCGACGAATCGTTTCATTCGCCATTGGCGGCCGGACATCGCCTTTTGGGTCGAGTCGGAATTCTGGCCCAACCTGATTCTGGCGGCGCATCGAAGCGAGACGTTCATGGGCGTAATCAATGGGCGCATGTCGCAGCGCTCTTTTAATTCCTGGCGCAAATGCCCGGCCTTCGCCGCGGAAATTCTCGGCGCGTTCGACGTGATGTTCGCGCAAAGCGAAGACGATGCACAGCGGCTGCAATCACTTGGCGCCCACGACGTGCACTGCGAAGGCAATCTCAAATTCGACGCGGCGCTGTTGCCGTGCGACGAGGCGGAGCTGTTGCGGCTGCAACAACATATGGCCGGGCGGCCGTTATGGCTGGCCGCCAGCACGCATCCGGGCGAAGAGGAGCTGATAGCAAAGGCGCACATGCTGCTGGCGGCGACGCGCAAATTGCTGACGGTGATCGTGCCGCGCCATCCCGGCCGCGGCGGCGAAGTCGCTGCGCTGCTTGGCAAAACCGGCAAGGTGGCGTTGCGCTCGAAAGGCGAGCCGATTGCCGCCGACACGCAATTTTACGTCGCCGATACGCTGGGCGAGCTGGGGCTGTTTTACCGCCTGTGCGAAATCGTGTTCATGGGCGGCTCGCTGGTGCGCCATGGCGGCCAGAATCCGCTGGAGCCGGCGCGGCTTTCCTGTGCGATCGCAACCGGGCCGCACACCCATAATTTCTCCGACATCTACGCGCAGATGCAGCAGGCGCAGGCAGGCGTGCGCGTGAAAAACGCCGAAAACCTGGCGGCGGAAATCGACGCGCTGCTCAATAATTCCGACCGGCGCAACGCGCTGCAAAAATCCGCCAAGGCCTGGGTGGAGGCGCGTGCCGGAGCAGCACAACGATTGCTTGCGATTCTTTCGCCGCTCTTTGCCGAGAAGAAATCGCCATGAAAACCCCGTCCTTCTGGCAATCCAAAAATACGCTTTCCACCCTGCTACTGCCGGCGGCGGCGTTATATAATAGCGTTGCCACCGCCAAGCGCCGGGCGACTGCTTCAACGACCCTGCCGGTGCCGGTCATTTGCGTCGGTAATCTGACCGCGGGCGGCGGCGGAAAAACGCCTGTCGCACTTTATGTCGGTGAGCGATTAAAACAAAAAAACATCGGCGCGTATTTTTTAAGCCGCGGCTATGGCGGCAGCATCGCCGCGCCGACACTCGTCGATCCAACGCGCCACAGCGCCCGTGAGGTCGGCGACGAACCGCTGCTTTTGGCGCGCTGCCTGCCGACCGTCATCGCCAAAAACCGGTTGGAAGGCGCGCGGTTTGCTATCGCTCGCGGCGCAAAAGCCATCGTCATGGATGACGGATTCCAAAATCCCGCCATCGCCAAAACGCTTTCCCTACTGGTCGTCGACGGCACCGTGGGTTTTGGCAATGGCAGGCTGCTGCCCGCCGGGCCGCTGCGCGAAACACCCGCCGGCGGATTTGCCCGCGCCGATGCGGCGATCCTGATGAATTTCGATAGTTCCACAAGCTTTATGCCGACTTGCAGCCGGTTTTTTCATGCGCGCACTCGGCCTAAGGAAGTGGGAATGCTCAAAGGCAAAAAGCTGGTGGCATTTTGCGGGCTCGCCTACCCGCAGAAATTTTTCGAGA
>JAGVLW010000046.1 GCA_020054105.1 Alphaproteobacteria bacterium
CTTCCGATCTGCTTGCCGGCGGCGCCGTGCGCCTGGAGCGCCAGCCGGAACCGGCTATGGCCCAGATGCAGCCCGAGCCGCAGGCCAGCGCGCCGCGCATCCGCATTTCCGATTTCGAAAGCGATAATCTGCACGAAACGGCGGAAGAACAAAATTATGAGAATGCCGACATGCATGCCCCGGTTTCGGCGCACGGCTTGCTGCGGCGCGAGTCTGCCCGCGAGGAATCGTCGGTGCGCGGCTTTTTCCACCGCATGGCCGATGTCGGGCGGTCGTTGTCTACGCGCACGGAGTCCGGGCGCATAGAGGTGAGCGAGCGCGTGCAGGTGGTGCAGAAATCGACGCCGATGGATGTCGCCGAAAAGGCGCAGAAATCCGCCGAAGAAGACCAGTATCTCGATATCCCGGCCTTCCTGCGCCGCCAGGCAAATTGACATATTTCCAGGAAAAGTGATGTGTTTTAGTTCACTCGCCGTTTGGCTTTCACGCCAGCGCCGGCTGCCGTATAAATTCCGCCGCTCGCTCATCAAGCGCCTGTATCCGGCGATGCTCAGGGATTTCTCGTTCGAGGCCGAATATTTCGATCCGTCGCTTGGCTTGCGTTTTCGCGGCAACATCGTCAATTACATCGACCGGCTGATTTATTTCTGCGGCGCGCACGAGAAATTCATGCTGTGCCTGCTGCGCGATTACGTGCGCCGCGCCAAGGCTCAGTCGCCGCAAGCGGCGCTCGCCTATATTGATGTCGGCGCCAATGCCGGCAACCATGCGCTGTTCATGGCGCGCCTGGTGAGTAGGGTGCATGCGTTCGAGCCCTATCCGCGCGTGCGCACGCAGCTGGAAGAAAACATTACGCTCAACGGCATCGGCAACATCACCGTCTATCCGTTCGGCCTGAGCAACGAAGATGCGACGCTGCCGTTTTACGCCGCGCCCGACAGCAATCTCGGCGCTGCCTCGTTTTTTGCCGACCATAAGCAGGATAATTACTATCTCGGCGACATGCAGCTTAAGTGCGGCGATGCGCTGCACCTGCCGAAAATCGACATACTCAAGGCCGATGTCGAGGGGTTTGAGAAATTCGTGCTGGAGGGGCTGGCGGAAACGATCCGGCGCGATCGGCCGCTGATGATCGTTGAGCTGTCGGCGAAAACGCGCGAGACGCTGGGCGGCGAGCAGGCGTTGTATGCGCTGTTTCCGCCCAACTACCGCTTTTATTATTTCGCCAAAGCCAGCCACGATAGCGGTAAATACCAGCTGGCGCCCTTCGACTATGCCCGCCTCTCCAAGCTGCAAGACGTGATCGCCGTGCCGCAGGAGAAGGCGCAGTTCCTGCCGCTCGTATCGCCATAATCTAAGCGATAGCAAATTCCCCAGCCTGCTGAGGAGTTTATCATTGAAACAATCTGTAACAATGAGTGATTTGAAATAAGGTGGGCCGGCGCGTAAGTTAGCTGCATAGACACCTAACGCCGAAAGAAATAAATGATTAAACAACAAACACTTGGCAATCCGGTTTCCTGCAGCGGCATAGGCCTGCATAGCGGCCGCAATGTCCGCATGTCGGTTTTGCCGGCGCTCGCGAATAGCGGCATCGTATTCAAGCGCCTTGACGTGCCGGCGGCACAGGCGCTGGTTGCGGCGCGCTACGACCTGGTTTCCGACACCCGCCTGGGCACGACCATCACCAACCGCCACGGCGTCTGCGTATCGACCATCGAGCATCTGATGGCGGCGCTGTGGGGCGCCGGCATCGATAATGCCACCGTCGAGCTCAACGGGCCGGAAGTGCCGATCATGGATGGCAGCTCCGAGCCGTTCATGTTCATGCTCGAATGCGCCCGCATCATCCGCCAGAATGCGCCGAGGCGCTTGCTGCGCGTCCTCAAATCGGTCGAGATAAAAGACGGCGAGAGCATCGCCCGCGTCGCCCCCAACGAAGAAGGCGATGACGGTTGCGTCATCGATATCGAGATCGATTACCGCGATACGATCATCCATCGCCAGCGCGCCGTTTATGATTTCCGCGAGATCACCTTCAAGCAGTCGCTTTCGCGCGCACGCACGTTCGGGTTCGAGCATGAGGTGGCGGCGCTGCGCAGCCAAGGGCTGGCGCTCGGCGGCTCGCTGGAAAACGCCATCGTCGTCGGCAAGGAAAAAATTCTCAACGATGACGGCCTGCGCTACGGCGACGAATTCCTGCGCCACAAGGCGCTCGACTGCCTGGGCGACCTGTTCCTCGCCGGCACCCGCATCGATGCGCGCTTTACGTTCATCCGCCCCGGCCATCCCATCAACAACAAGCTGCTGCGCGCGCTGCTTGCCGACGAAAGCGCCTATGCGCTAGGCAACCCGACACCGCTGGTTGCGCCCGCCGATCCGGCCCTTTCCGCCTACGCATAAATTCCTTGTGCGGCGCCGGTTTTCCCTGATATAAATCGGGTAAACCGACCATGTGCCCATGACCAGATTTCCACGCTTTTTTGCCCTAATCTGCTTATTCGCCGTCGCCGCTTGCGGCGACAAGGACGACGCGGCCGCCATCAAGCCGCCGCAAAGCGCCGAATCGCTCTATAGCGAAGCGCGCGATTTAGTCGACGAGAAAAACTACAAGGAGGCGGTGAAAGCCTTCGAGGAAGTCGAGCGCCAGCATCCTGATTCGCCGTGGGCGGCGCACGCGCAGGTGATGGCCGGCTACGCCAATTACCGCGCCGAGGAATATTACCCCGCCATTGCGACGCTCGAGCGGTTCGTCAAGCTCTATCCGAGCAACCCGTCCACGCCTTACGCCTATTACCTGATCGCGCTGTGCTCCTATAACCAGATCTCCGATGTCGGCCGCGACCAGAAAGTCACGGAAGAGGCGCTGCAGGCGCTGCGCGAGGTGGTGCGGCGCTTTCCCAATACCGAATATGCGCGCGACGCTCGCGTCAAGCTCGACCTGACCATCGACCATCTCGCCGGTAAGGAAATGGAAGTAGGCCGCTACTATCTCGTGCGCGGCGATTATCTGGCAGCGATCAACCGCTTCCGCTTCGTCGTCGAAACCTACGAGACGACCAGCCATGCGCCGGAAGCGTTGCACCGGCTGGTGGAAACCTATCTCAAGCTCGGCGTGACCGAAGAGGCGAAACGCTACGCCGCCGTGCTCGGCCATAATTTCCCCAGCAGCTCCTGGTATCGCGATTCCTACGCGCTGATGACCGGCAATGCCAAGCAGGCAAGCAAAGACAGCTCCATCTGGGATTCCATCATTCCGTAAAGGAACGCCATGCTGGTCCAGCTTTCCATTAAAAACATCGTGTTGATCGAAAGCTGCGACATCGCGTTTGGCGACGGGCTGTGCGTGCTCTCCGGCGAAACCGGCGCCGGTAAATCGATTCTGCTCGACGCGCTCGGACTGGTGCTCGGCGGCCGCGCCGATGCGTCGCTGGTGCGCCGCGGCGAGGCGCAAGGCTCCATCTCCGCCGAATTCGATATTACCGCCAACGCCGCCGCCAAAGCCTCGCTTGCGGCATTGGAATTGGAGCAAGCCGACACGCTGATACTGCGCCGCAGCTTAGGAACCGACGGTAAGACGCGCTGCCTGGCCAACGACCAGCCGGTGACGGTGGCGGCGCTGAAAAAACTCGGCGAAACGCTCGTCGAGGTGCATGGGCAGCACGACCAGCGTAGCCTGCAAGATACGATTTTGCACCGCGCGCTGCTCGACGATTACGGCAAGCTCGCGCCCCGGCGCAAGCAGCTATCGGCGAATTATCAGGCGTGGCGCGAGGCGGCGCAGGCGGTGGCGGCGCTGCAGGCGCAGATCGACCAGGCCGCGCGCGAGCAGGATTATCTGCAGCATATGCATAACGAGCTCAAAGCCCTGGCGCCGCAGCCCGGCGAGGAGGAAACGCTCGCCGATAAGCGCACGGCAATGATGCAGAGCGAAAAATTATTCGAGGTACTGGACACCGCCACCAGCGAGCTTGGCGCCGGCAAGGGCGCGGTTTCGGCCCTGCGCAGCGCGCAGCGCGCGCTTACGCGCTCGCCGCTTACCTCGGCCTCGGCGCTGTTTGCGCCGATCATCGAAGCGCTGGAGCGCGCGGCGATCGAAACCGAAGAGGCGCTCTACGCGCTGGAAAAAGCCGGGCAGGAAGCGACGTTCAATCCCGAAAAGTTCGAGGCGCTCGAAGAGCGGCTTTTCGCGCTCAAAGCCGCCGGCCGCAAATACAACCTGCCGGTCGATGAGCTGGCGGGGCTGTATGCGCAGGTCGCCGAAAAACTGTCGCTGATCGGCAACCAATCGCACCAGTTGGGCGCGCTTGCGAAAAAAGAAGCGCAGGCGAAAGAGGCGTTTATCCGTGAAGCGCAGGCGCTGTCGGCCGAGCGCAAGAAGGCGGCGGCGCGGCTGGAGAAATCCGTCGAGGGCGAGCTGAAACCGCTCAAGATGGAGGGCACGCACTTTCGCGTCCGATTGGAAACGCTGCCCGAAAGCGGCTGGTCGGAATGGGGCAGCGACCTGGTGCATTTCGAATGCGCGACCAATGTCACTAAAGGCAGCAAGATAATCGCCTACGCGCCGCTGTCGAAGATCGCCTCCGGCGGCGAGTTGTCGCGCTTTATGCTGGCGATGAAAGTGGCGCTGGCCGGAGTGCGCGGCGCAGCGACGATCATTTTCGACGAGATCGATAGCGGCACCGGCGGCGCCGTGGCCGATGCGATCGGCAAGCGCCTGAGCAAACTCGGTGAGAACGCGCAGGTGCTGGTGGTGACGCATCTGCCGCAGGTGGCGGCGCGCGGCAGCCAGCATCTGCTGGTCGAGAAAATGGAGAAGGCGAAGAAAATCCTCACGACCGTGCGCCCGCTATCGCAGGCGCAGCGCGGCGAGGAGCTGGCGCGCATGCTCGCCGGTGCGACGATCACGCCGGAAGCGCGCAAAGCCGCGCAGAAGTTATTAGAGGAAGCGGCATGAATGCAAAAGATTCCTCGGCGCCGCTGGCAATGACGCCGGCGCAGGCCGCCCGCGAATGGCAGCGCCTTGCCGATGCCATCCGCCATCACGATGCACTGTATTACCAGCAGGACGCGCCGGAGATTTCCGATGCCGAGTACGATGTGCTGCGCCGCCGCCTGGAAGCCCTCGAAAAACATTTCCCCGAGCTGCAAGCGCCCGACAGCCCGACGCAGAAAGTCGGCGCGGCACCGCTGGAAAAATTCGCCAAGGTGAAACATTCCGTGCCGATGCTCTCGCTGAATAACGCGATGAGCGAGGAGGAGGTGAGGGAGTGGGATGAGCGGGTAAGGACGTTTTTTAAGCCGCCTTTAGAGGATGTCGATTATGTATGCGAGCTGAAAATAGACGGAGTGTCTTTTTCTGCACGTTATGAAGACGGCGTACTGGTATTGGGAGTAACGCGGGGTGATGGCGAGAGTGGCGAAGTTATTACAGAAAACTTAAAGACGATTCCAAGATTTCCTCATCGCCTCAGAGGGTATGGATGGCCACGCGTTCTGGAAGTGCGCGGTGAAATTTTTATGAAGCGGCAGGATTTTGTGGAGTTAAATTTGCAGCGCATAAAAAATGAGGAACCTGCCTTCGCCAACCCACGCAATGCAGCGGCTGGCTCTCTTCGACAGCTTGACTCTGAAATCACCAGGCAGCGAAAGCTTTCTTATTTTGCCTATGGCTGGGGCGAAGTCAGCGATGATGTCGATATAGGTAATTACCATCTAGGCTTTTTGGCTAAATTACAAAATTGGGGTTTTGATTTGGTTCCTCACGGAGTGGAGCTTGCTGTGGCCGTCAATCTTGAAGGTGCATTGGCATATTATTTGGAACAACAATCAAAACGCGATGCAGGAGATATTCAGTATGATATCGACGGAATGGTCTACAAAGTTGACCGCCTCGATTGGCAGGAGCGCCTCGGAACCGTCGGCCGGGCGCCGCGCTGGGCGATCGCGCATAAATTTCCCGCCGAGCAGGCGGTGACAATTGTCGAAGGCATCGACATCCAGGTCGGGCGCACGGGCACGCTGACGCCGGTGGCGCGGCTCAAGCCCATCACCGTCGGCGGCGTGGTGGTGAGCAATGCGACGCTGCATAACGAAGATGAAATCGCGCGCAAGGACGTGCGCGTCGGCGATACGGTGGTGGTGCAGCGCGCCGGCGACGTTATTCCGCAGATCGTGTCGGCGGATGCGGCCAAGCGCCCGAAACAGGCGCAGCCTTACCGCTTTCCCGATCATTGCCCGGTTTGCGGCAGCCTGGCTGTGCGCGAGGAGGGCGAGGTGGCCAGGCGCTGCACCGGCGGGCTGCAATGCAAGGCGCAACTCGTCGAGCGGCTGAAACATTTTGTGGCGCGCGGGGCGATGGACATCGAAGGCTTGGGCGAAAAGCAGATCGAGGCGTTCTGGCAGGACGGGTTGATTCAAAATGTCGCCGATATTTTCGACCTGCCGGACAAGGCGGACGAGATTGCAAGCCGCGAAGGCTGGGGCAAGAAATCGGTCGAGAATCTGCTGGCGGCGATCGAAAAATCGCGCGATGCGCCGCTGCATAAATTCATTTTCGCGCTGGGCATCCGCCATATCGGCGACATCACCGCCAAGCTGCTGGCGCGCCATTACGGCTCGTTTGCCGCCTGGCTCGCCGCGATGCGGCAATTACCGGAGGGCGGTGCGGCGGCAGAGGAACTGGACCGCATCGACGGCATCGGGCCGAAGGTGGTGGCGGCGCTGGCCGACTTCTTCCGCGAACCGCATAATCAGGATGTTATACAGTTGCTTGCCGCAAAGCTGCGCATTGCCGACGCGCCCGCCGTTTCGGTGGACTCGTCCGTCTCGGGAAAAACGGTGGTATTTACCGGCTCGCTGGCTAAGATGAGCCGCGCCGAAGCCAAGGCCAGAGCCGAAAGCCTGGGCGCGAAAGTCGCCGGCAGCGTCTCCGCCAACACCGATTTTGTGATCGCAGGCGAGGATGCCGGCTCGAAGCTCAAAAAAGCCAGGGAACTGGGCGTAAAAATATTGAGCGAAGAAGAGTGGCTGGAAATGATTGCAACGGATAAATGAATGACAAAAAGACACCTGTTTGAAGAAGATAAGACTCCCCTGCCGCGCAGAAAAACGGATTATGTCAGCGCGAAAATCGTACAGCACGATCAGCGTTATGTGGTGGAATTGAAATTCCGGGATGCCAAGGGTCACATTGAAGAATCCATCAATATACCGCCTGCCCTGCTGCGCGAAGGGGGAGAAGGTGTTTTGGAAAAGATCGAGAAGATGAATCAGCAGTTTTTGCTGGATATAAGCAGAGTGCCTCCGTTAGCTGAGCGATATCATTACATCAAGACGGGAGAAAAAAAAGAACAGGCCGCGCACAGCCGATGGAAAAATGCCATCAACGACATGACGGAAAAAGTTGTTCGGGACAT
Organism: Alphaproteobacteria bacterium; assembly: GCA_020054105.1. GTDB lineage: Bacteria > Pseudomonadota > Alphaproteobacteria > Rickettsiales > SXRF01 > JAGVLW01. The sequence goes on from JAGVLW010000046.1 coordinate 7,419, forward strand.
GTTCAGGGAATATATTGATGGGGTTGAAATTGCCTTCCGGCACACGGATACCGAGAAGTTCCTGCGCTATCTCGAAACGCTGGCCAAAATGGAGGATGCGCATATTTTCGAGCGTATCCGCAATCAAGTAGTTAAGAACGGTCCCATGTTTCCCTATGAGCTCAACGCGCTGGAGCGAAACCTGATGGAATATGACACTGAATTCGCGCGCGCGATAGACGATCCTTATCTGTATCTTGAGCATAAGGCAGGCATGCAATCCCGCTCGGTCGTTGATGAGAGATCGCGTGATCAACAGATGCGTGAACAGGCGTTATTGGATAAAGCGGTGGACGGCATGAAGAAAGCGTTGATCGTGCTCAACGATGCTCTGTACAAGGCGGCGCTGGAAATACGCGGCAATGAATATATCGCCAAACAGGATGCGACGGCGCTGTGCGCGCAGGTCGTGGAATGTATTGAGGGAGCGCAATCCCTTTATGCCGAATTTAAGCAAGCGACGAACTACCTTCCGGTGAGCGAAGAAAGGCTGGGCAATGATCACCATTTGACACGCTCAATGGATTCGCTCGATGCTATAGAGATGCTGCTGGAAGATATGCGTACGCTGGCGGAAGATAAAATGGCCGACCCGATCAAATTGCGTGATGCGATGTTTGACAACGTAAAGAGTAAACGCGCCCGCTGACATGCCAGGCAGCCCCAACCCCTTCGCGCAGAGCGAGCAATATTGGAGGGTGGTGTTCACCATCGAGGCGGCGGCGGCGGGGACGGCGGAAGAGGCGTTCAACGACATGGCGTTGGCGGTGTCGGGCTTCGAGACCGACGAGGCCAACCATATCTGGACATTTGAATTGTTGTGCGGCGACGCGCCCGACATGGACGACGTGAAGCGCCGGCTGATGCTGCTTTCGTCGTTGCATGGCGTGGCGATGCCCGAGGCACAGCTGCATAAGCTTGCGCAACAAGATTGGCTGGCTTCGGTTGCGCGCGATTTCCCGCCGCTTGCCATCGGCCGGTTTTATGTGCATGGCTCGCATGTGAAAGAGGCGCCGCCGGCGGGCAGCATCGCCATCCAGGTCGAGGCGGGCGCGGCGTTCGGCTCCGGCGAGCACGGCACGACGCGCTGCTGCCTCGAGGCGCTCGACGATCTGGCGAAAAGGCGCGCATTTTCCAACATTCTCGACATGGGCTGCGGCTCGGGCATTCTTGCGATCGCGGCGGCGAAGCTGTGGAACGGCAAGGTGCTGGCGGTCGACATTGATCCGGTGGCGGTGCGGGTGACGCAGGACAATCTCGCCATCAACCGCGTGGTGCAGCAGGTGACGGCGGCGGTCTCCGACGGCTATGACAGCGACCGCATCAAGCGGTGCGACCGTTTCGACCTCATTATTTCCAACATTCTCGCCCGGCCGCTGATGGCGTTTGCACCCGACCTGGCGTTCAACCTCGCGCCCGGCGGCGTGGCGGTGCTTTCCGGCCTGCTCACCTCGCAGGAAAAAATGGTGCTTTCGGCGCACCGCGCCCAGGGGCTCAGGCTACATAAACGTTTTGTTCACAAAGAGTGGTGTACGCTGGTGCTCACGAGGTAAGCATGACCGCCGAAAAACTCGCCGCATTGCGCAAGCAGATCGAAGCCGCCGGGCTTGCCGGCTATCTCCAGCCGGTGCATGATGAATATATGAGCGAATATCCGCCCGCCTGCAGCCGGCGGGTAGAGTGGCTTTGCGGCTTTGCCGGTTCGGCGGGGATGGCGGCGGTGCTGACGGATAGGGCAGCATTGTTCGTCGATGGGCGCTATACGCTGCAGGCGAAAAACGAAGTCGATGGCAGGCTGTACGAGCTGCATAATAGCGGTGAGCTCAGCGCCGAGCGTTGGCTGGCGGCGGCGCTGGCGGGCGGGCGCGTCGGCTACGACCCGCGCCTGTTTACCCGCGACATGGTGCAACGGATGCAGGCGGTGCTCGATAAAAAATCGATTGCGCTCGTGCCGTGCGGTAATCTCGTCGATGCGATCTGGCCCGACCGGCCGGCAGCACCCGCCAGTGCCTTATTCATTCACGACCTGAAATTCGCCGGGGATACATCCGCCGCCAAGCGCCAGCGCCTGGGCGAAACCGTCGCCAATGCCGACGCCGACGCCGCGCTCATCACCGCACCGGATTCGATCTGCTGGCTGCTCAATATTCGCGGGCGCGACGTCGAGAACGCGCCGCTGGTTCTGGCGGCGGCCTTGCTGGAGGCGGACGGGACGGTGCAGTTTTTCATCGACCCGGCCCGCGCCGATGCGGTCGTGCGCGCACATCTGTGCAACGGCGTCGTGGTTGCGCCGCCCGAGCGCCTGGCCCAGTCATTGGCGGCGTATCAGGGCAAGCGCGTGCTTGCCGACCCGACCTCGTCGTCGGTCTGGTTCGCGCAGGCTTTGGCGGCGGCGGGAGCGACGGTGGTGGACGGGCAGGACCCGTGCCAGTTGCCAAAAGCCTGCAAGAACGCCGCCGAGCTGGCGGGCATTCGCGACGCGCATGTGCGCGACGGCGCGATGGTCGCGAAATTACTTTGCTGGCTCGATGGCGAGGTGCAAAAACGTTCCGTTACCGAAATGGAAGTGGTCGAGCAGCTGTTGCGGTTTCGCCAGCGCCAGCCGGATTTCGTCGAGCCGAGCTTCGCCACCATCGCCGGCAGCGGGCCCAACGGCGCCATCGTGCATTACCGCGTTTCCAAAGCCTCGAACCGCACGTTGCAACGGGACGAATTATTGCTGCTCGATTCCGGTGGCCAATATCCCGGCGGCACCACCGACATTACCCGCACGGTCGCCATCGGCACGCCGTCGCCCGAACATAAAGACCGCTTCACCCGCGTGCTCAAGGGCCATATCGCCATCGCCACGGCAGTATTTCCCAAAGGCACCAGCGGCTCGCAGCTCGACGCGCTGGCGCGCCAATATCTGTGGCAGGCCGGCCTCGATTACGACCACGGCACCGGCCACGGCGTCGGCTGTTTCCTCAGCGTCCATGAAGGGCCGCAGCGCATCAGCAAGCGCGCAAACGACTGCGCGCTCAAAGCCGGCATGGTGATA
>JAGVLW010000109.1 GCA_020054105.1 Alphaproteobacteria bacterium
ACACATCGATACTGGGCTGGCACTCGCGCTCTGCGCCGATAGGAAAAGCGCCAGTACCGCCGAGGTTGCCGTAAACGTAATTTTAAGGTTTTTCATGGTCTCCTCCATTTATTGGTTAATAAGTAAGTATCATTTTACGGATTTTATGTGACGGTTTGATGACAATTCTGTTAACCTTTTATGACAAATCACGATTGCGTTGGCATGGGACTTGGGATAGACTTATGAAAATCAACAAAAAAAGGCGGTTTATGAGAAAAATACTGCTAGGGAGTTTACTGGCGCTATGCCTAGGCACGCCGGCGCAGGCCGATGCCATCCATTTCACCTGCCAGCGCTTCAAAAGCAACTGCGTCGGCAAAGCCTGCCTGGCGATGGCCGAGGGATTCAAGGCCGATACCGAGCATAAAATTCTCACGCTGCGCCCGGTGGAAAAACTCGATTACAAAATCGATGAAAAGCGCGCGGTGGAAATCATCCGCTCGGCGCAGGATGCGGCAAAAGCCGCATTGAATGTGAGCGTGCCTTACGAATTCGTCACGCTGTCGTCGAACCTGATTACGCTGGAGCGCAAAGCCGCCGACGAGCAGGTGCGCGAGCGGGTGGTCATCGAAATCGCCTCGGGCTTTTACGCCTATTACGCCATCCATAATGACGGCTCGATCAAAGACGTGCCGCTGGGCGAGCCTTATGCGGCGAATTTCGGCTGGTGCAACCAAACCTCCGCGCAAGGCGCCAACCCGGCCGCGCCCGCCGCGCCGCCCGCCGCCATACCGGATGTCATCGCCCCGCCCATACAAAAACAATGACCAAAGTCCGCTTCGCCCCCTCGCCTACCGGCTTTTTGCATGTCGGCAACGTGCGCACGGCGCTGGTCAATTTCCTATTCGCCAAAAAACATGGCGGGCATTTTCTGTTGCGCATCGACGATACCGACACGGCGCGCTCGAAAGCCGAATATGAAGCGGCGATCAAGGAAGATCTGAGCTGGCTGGGCATTACCTGGGATAGCATCGAACACCAGTCGCAGCGCTTCGATCGCTATAAGCTGGCGGCGGATAAACTTGCAAAAGATGATCGGCTCTATGCCTGCTACGAGACCGCCGAGGAACTTGACGTGCAGCGCAAGATGCTGGCCAGCCGCGGCCTGCCGCCGATCTATAACCGCGCCGGATTAAAACTGACAGATGAACAAAAACAAAACTATGAACGCCAGGGGCGCCGCCCCCATTTCCGTTTCTTGCTCAACGATGAAGAAATCGTTTGGGACGATTTGATTCGTGGTGACACGCATTTCAAGGCCACGCATATGAGCGATCCGGTGCTGATCCGCGAGGACGGCGTGCCGGTCTATACGCTGGCCTCGGTGGTCGATGACGGCGAAATGGCGGTGACCCGCGTCATTCGCGGCGAAGACCATGTCAGCAATACCGCCGTGCAGATTCAGCTTTATAAGGCGCTGGGATTTTCTGTGCCACAGTTCGCGCATATGGCGCTGCTTAAAACCAAGGAAGGCGAAATGTCCAAGCGCCTCGGCGGCAACGACATCCGCGCCCTGCGAGAATCAGGTGTGTTTCCGATGGCGATCAATTCACTGCTGGCGCGCATTGGCACGTCCGATGCGGTAGAGCTGTTTTATGACATGCAGTCACTCATCGATAGTTTCGATTTCAAGAAATTCGGCCGCGCACCCGCCAATTACGACGTGGCCGAGCTGGAAAAACTCAATGAGAAATTGCTGCACCAGCTGCCTTTCGCGGCGGTGAAAGAAAAACTTTCTTTCGCCGACGAGGCTTTCTGGCTTGCCGTGCGCGCCAACCTGAAAACCATTTCGGAAGCGAAAATGTGGTGGGAGATTCTTCATGGCGATATCCGCGCTGAACTGAACCATGACGAACGCGAATTCCTGCGCGGCGCGGCGCATCTGCTGCTCCCGGCGCCGTGGGACGAAAACACCTACGACGCCTGGCTTGCCGCCGTCAAACCGACCACCGCGCGCAAGGGCAAGGAGCTGTTCATGCCCATCCGCAAGGCGCTGACCGGCCTTGAGCACGGCCCGGAGCTCAAGAAGCTGCTGCCGCTTTTGGGACGTGATAAAACGACCAAAAGGCTTTCGGCATGACCCTCTCTCTTTACAATACGCTTTCACGCAAGAAAGAGCCGCTCACGCCGCTCGACCCCAAAAACGTGCGCATGTATGTGTGCGGGCCGACAGTGTATGACAGGCCGCATATCGGCAATGCGCGTTCGGTGGTGGTGTATGACGTGCTCTACCGATTGCTTGCGCATGTCTATGGCAAGGATTGCGTGACCTATGTGCGCAATATCACCGATGTCGACGATAAAATCAATGCGGCGGCCAAACAAAATAACGAGCCGATCTCGGCGCTGACTTCGCGTGTCGAGGGCTGGTTCCATGATGACATGAAGGCGCTGAACTGCCTGGATCCCAACCGCGAGCCGCACGCCACCGCGCATATCGCGCAGATGATCGCCATGATCGAAAAGCTGATCGCACACGGCAATGCTTATGTGTCGCAAGGGCATGCGCTGTTCGCGGTGGATAGCTACAAAAATTACGGCGAGCTTTCCGGCCGCAAGCTCGATGAATTGGTGGCCGGCGCGCGCGTCGAGGTGGAAGCGTATAAAAAACATCCCGGCGATTTCGTGCTGTGGAAACCGGCCGACGCTGGCGACGATCCGTCCTCGGTGTTCGATTCGCCCTGGGGCAAAGGGCGCCCCGGCTGGCATATCGAATGTTCGGCGATGAGCGGCGAGTATCTCGGTGAAAATTTCGACATACATGGCGGCGGCGCTGATTTGATGTTCCCACACCACGAAAACGAAATCGCGCAAAGCCGCTGCGCCAGCCCCGGCTCGCAGTTCGCGCGCACGTGGGTGCATAACGGGTTTTTGACGGTAAACGGCGAAAAAATGTCCAAGTCGCTGGGCAATTTTATTACGGTCAAAGATTTGCTGGATAAAGGCGTCAAAGGCGAAGTGATCCGCCTGGCGCTGCTGATGACCAAATATAACGAGCCGCTCGACTGGAGCGAGAAGCTGCTGAATGATGCGAAGAAGATGCTGGATGGGTGGTATAGGGAATTGAAGAACTGGGGAATTGAAGAATTGAAGAAAAAAAATGATTTCCCCATTTCCTCAATTCCTCATTTCCTCAATTCACTCTTGGACGATCTCAACCTGCCCAAAGCCATCAGCCTGATGCATTCCGCAAGCCCGCAGGAGCTGCACGCCATGGGCAATCTGCTCGGCCTATTGCAGCAGCCGCCGGAGAGCTGGTTCAAGGGAGATGGCGGCGGCGATGGCGATATCCAGGCCCAAATCGATGCGCGCATCGCCGCTAAAAAGGCCAAGAACTGGGCCGAGGCCGATCGCATCCGCAAGGCGCTTGCGGGAGCCGGCATTTTGCTCGAAGATCGGCCGGACGGAACGACAGATTGGCGGCGGGCATGAGCGATACGGCGACCACAACCCCGAAAAAACTTGAACGACAAATGAAGCGGGCTTGGGAACGGGCTTATCCTAAATTCGAGAAAGTATGGGAAACGCGCATGGCAAAGTTGCCCGAATCTTCGGAAAAGCATCTCCTGAAACATTTTGCTCCGAGCATGATAGATATCCAAATTGAGGAACTGATAGCGCAAGTTACAGCGAGTGGCGTGGCGGAGTCGGCACAGGTGCCCGCCGCGATAGCGCACGCATTCCGGGATCATCCGTGGCATGCGCAGGACGACATGGGCCGCATACGGCTCGCGGAAGTAAGAGTAGCTTTAGATGCATGGGCCGTCGAGCTGGGGATCGCCAGCCAAATGCGCCAGGCGATGCGGGGACTCTCCGCACCGGGCCAAGGCCCCGTCTCTGCGGCAGGAGGCGGAAATGAAAGACAATAGCGTGACCAGCCTCAAAGACCGGCTGTTCGCCGAGGTGCTGCTCGCCCGCACGCGCGTGTACCGCGTCGGCAATGCGACGCCGTTGCAGCGCATCGTCATTCCCGAAATCGACGCGCAGATATTCATCAAGCGCGAGGATCTGTCGCCGATCAATTCCTATAAATGGCGCGGCGCGTATAATTGCACGGCGGTGCTTTCGGAGACGCAGAATGTCAAGACCGTCGTCGCCGCCTCGGCGGGCAACCACGCGCAGGGCGTGGCGCTGGCGGCGCGCGTGCTTGGCATCGACGCCAAGATTTTCATGCCGCTGCCGACGCCGCTGATGAAGCAGCAGGCGGTGAAGCTGCATGGCGGCAAGCATGTCGAGGTGATCCTCTCCGGCGATAATTTCGACCAGGTATCGCAGGAGGCGCTGGAATATACGGCCGCACATCACTACGCCTATGTCCACGCCTTCGACGACATCTACACCATCGCCGGCCAGGCGACCATCGCCGACGAGCTGGTGCTGTCGGGCGAGTCGCCGTTCGATTACGTCTTCATCCAGATCGGCGGCGGCGGGCTGGCGGCGGGCGTGGCGAGCTGGCTGAAAACGCATCATCCCTCCACGCATATTCTGGGCGTCGAAGGCGTCGGCCAGGCGAGCATGAAAGCATCCTTCGCCGCCGGAAAATCGGTCACCATTCCCGAAGTCGATACGTTTTGCGACGGCACCGCCGTCAAGCATCCGGGCGATCTGACCTTCGAGATCTGCCGCGCCTCCATGGAAAAAAACATTCTCACCGTCACCAACGAGGAAGTCTGCGCGTCGATCCAGGAATTATGGGAAGCCTGCCGCATCATCCCCGAGCCGTCGGGCGCGATGGGGCTCGCCGGGCTCATCCAGTTCGCCTACGCCAACCCGGAAAAAATACGCGGCAAAAAACTGCTCGCCATCGTCTGCGGCGCCAACATGGATTTCGGCAAGCTCGGCGTTATCTCGAACCAGTCGGCCGTCGGCGCCTATCGCCGCCGCTACCTGCGGCTCTACATTCCCGAAAGCAAAGGCAGCATGCTGGCGCTGATCGAAAACGGCTTCGCCGACATGAACATCTCCGAGTTCCAATACGGCAAAACCGGCGCCGAGCACGGCTGGCCGGTCATCGCCTTCGAGGCGACGCCGGCGCGCATCGACGCGTTCCTCGCCCGGCTGCAAGCCAGGAACATCGCCTACCAGGACGTCACCGGCGACGCCGACGTGCGCTACCGCATCATCCCCTATGACCCGGCGCTGTTTAAGCATCCGCTGTTTTTCCACGTGCATTTCCCCGAGCGCGTCGGCGCGCTGCGCGATTTCCTGCACAGCATTTCGGGCACCGCCAGCGTCTGCTATTTCAACTACGCCTATTCCGGCGAGTCGATCGGCCGCGCGCTGATGGGCTTCGAATTCGATGCCTTGGCCGACCAGGCGCGCTTCCTGGGCCTGCTCGAAGGCAACAGCGTGACCTGCAAGCCGGTCGACGATGCGGTGGCCAAGCGCATCATCAGCGAAGGCAAATAATTTGGCGCGCGCGCATCGCAAATCCGAGCCTCCTGCGGTAGTGCTGGTGCGCCCGCAGCTGGGCGAAAATATCGGCGCGGTGGCGCGCGCGATGAGCAATTTCGGGCTCAGCGAACTGCGCCTGGTTGCACCGCGCGACGGCTGGCCGAACCCGCGCGCGCTGGAAGTCGCTTCCGGCGGCCAGCCCATTATCGAGGCGGCAAGGCTCTATCCGGATTTTGGCGCCGCCATCGCCAATCTCGGCCATCTCTACGCCACCACCGCCCGCCCGCGCGACATGGCAAAACGCGCCGTCACGCCGCAAGAGGCGATGGGGGAGATAGGCGCGGCAGGCGGCAAGGCCGGCTTCGTTTTCGGGCCGGAGCGCACCGGGCTGGAAAATGAGGAAGTGGCGCTGTGCGACACGATCGTCATCATTCCCACCGCACCGGAAAACCCGTCGCTTAACATCGCGCAATCGGCGGTGGTGCTGGGGTATGAGTGGTATCGGGAATCGGGGATCAGGCATCAGGGATCAGATAAAAATAATACGATACCTGATGCCCGATCCCCGATTCCCGCGCCGAAGGCGGACATGCTCGGGCTGTTCGACCAGCTCGAGATCTATCTCGACGAGGCGAATTACTACCGCGTGGCGCATAAAAAAACGGTCATGTGGCAGAACATGCAGACGATGCTGCTGCGCGGCCGCTGGAGCGCGCAGGAGGTGCAGTCGTTTCGCGGCATGCTGCGCGTACTCTGGGAAGGCCGCAAGCCGCGCGGTAAATCATAAAAGGATGGATACATGCCCATGAGCGCCAAGCCCCGCATCGTGCTGATTATCGAAGACGACGTTATGTTTTACCCGCGCTTCGTTGCGCGCCTGATCGACCGGCTGGAATATGAGGTGGTAGGCATCGTCATCGCCAAGGCCGCCGCCAAGCATAACCGCACTTATCATCTGCTCAAAAAAATACGCTATTTTACTTTCCGCGAGCTGGTGAAATTATTTTGGCGCCGCGCCGCGCTGCAATTGCGTATCCTGCTGCGCGCACCGGATGCGACGCTGGCCGGCATCGCCAGGAAACGCGGCATCCCCTGCCTGCATGTGGCCGGAAAAGCGAATACACCGGAAGTCATCGCCTGGCTGGCCGCGCGCGCGCCCGATGTCATACTCTCGGCCAGCCCGCTCATTCTCGGCGAACAAATACTCGCCATCCCCAAAGTGGCTATCAACATGCATTTTTCCCTGCTACCCGCCTATAAAGGCATCATGCCGATATTCCATGCGATGGCAGACGGCGAAAAAACCTCCGGCATCTCGCTGCATGCGATGACCAAGGAAATCGATGCCGGAAAGATTTTGTATCAGCGCGAAGTGGCGCTGGATTACAGCCGCACGCTGTTTGAGAATTACCTGCGATTTTTCGACCTGGCGGTGGAATGCGTCGCCGAATGTTTAAAAAATATGGAAACTGGCGCGAACATTCCCGGCGACCGGCCCACTTCCTATTTCGGCCATCCCGACCACGCGGCATGGCAAAGATTCCGCAGCCGAAACGTTGCTTTCATTTAACTGAAAACACTTGATTTTCATCGGTATTTCAAGGATTGTCCACCCATGCACATGCCTAGGCTTCGGCTCTATACGCAAAATACGACCTATGCGCGGATGGCGCAGGGCTTGCTGCGCCTTGGCGACAAGGATGCCGTCGCGCGGGCTGAGCGCGTCATCGCAAACTATACCGGCGCGCGCCACGCAGTGCTGACCTCGATGGGGCGCATGGCGATTTACGAAGGGCTGCGCGCGCTGGGAAAAACCGGCGAGATCATTCTCTCGCCCATCACCGTGCCGGAAGTCATCAGCCTGGTGCATCTGGCCGGGTTTACGCCGGTCTTTTGCGACGTGAAGCCTGGAACGTGGAACCTCGACGTGGACGCCGCCGAGCAACTCATCACCGAGAAAACGGTCGCGATCATGGCGACGTATTTTTACGGCAATACCGACATACGCGCCGGCGTGCGCGCGCTGTGCGATAAGCATAAGCTGCTGATGGTCGAAGACGCCGCCCAGGCGGTAGGCGCGTGGGCCGGCGGCAAGCATGCGGGCACGGTCGGCGATTTCGGCATACTCAGCTTCAGCTACCCGAAAAACATCACGTCTTTTTACGGCGGCTGCCTGATTACCAATGACGACGCCATCGCCGCGCGCGCGCGCGCCGCCGTCGCCGCCTTGCCGCCCGCCGACACGCAATGGCTGTATAAGAAAGTGATCGCCTGCGCCATCAAGGATGTCGGCACGTGGGGGCCGCTCTTCCAGCTTTCGTCGCTGATTATCCGCTACGGCTATCGCCATAATATTCGCGCCATCATCAACATCGTC
>JAGVLW010000101.1 GCA_020054105.1 Alphaproteobacteria bacterium
GGAGGAGGCCCGCCGCCGTCACCGCCGTCATCCTCGCAATCTTCCAGACAAGCGTCGCCATCCACCGCATAGGCGGTGGAAATGGGGTTAAAATCAAAAGAAAAGCTGTTTTCCGGCTCAACAGAGGTCAGGATCAAGACCGTCGAGGTAAAACCAAACTGATTGGCGTTAGTGCAGTCCCCGGCCAAGCAATTATATTTTAAATAGAAGGCGTTAAATGCCATATCGAGCATATCCACCTGTTTGGCGGTAGCACGCACTTCGGCCGTACGGATCAGATCCTTGCCGACGACGATACTGCCCACCAGTAATCCCGTAATCATTATTACCATGGACATTTCCAGCAGAGAAAAGCCTGACTTCTTATGTATGTGCATAAACTAGATAGATAATTTACTAAAATTTTATCTAGTTTCACAATAACACAAAATAGTTAATTCCCGGTTAAGGAATTAACTATTGTTAACGCAAGGATATTTGGGTGATTATTTGATTTTATGGCTATTATTGATGTAGTCGGTCCAGAAACGCTCAAGCTGCGAAAGCGCGTTATTGAGACCCGAAAGCGCCCTTTCATCCATTTCCTTGCCGAGCGAGTCGACATTGCGCTGATAAAGCTCATCGATTTTCTTGCACAGAGAAAGCCCTTTATCGGAAAGCTTGATGCGCGATGAGCGTTTGTCGTGCGGCGCGCGCTCTTGAACCAGATAGGCGTTTTCCACCAGCTTCTTGACGTTGTACGAGACGTTGGAACCGAGGTAATAGCCGCGGTTGGTAAGCTCCCCGATGGTAAGCTGCTCATTGCTGATATTGTAGAGGATCAGCGTCTGGATATTGTTGATGTCGTCGATTTTCAGACGATCGAGTTCCGTCTTGACCACATCGAGAAAGCGGCGGTGAAGGCGCTCGATGAGTAAAATCGCATCGGTGTATATTTGTTTCAAGGGAACCTCGTCACTGTTGGGAATCAACTTGAATCTAGCCTATAATTATTAAAAATCAATTTACAATGCAGGTAATCCCAATAGGAATCAAAAGTTCATAACTGCTCATAACCGGCGCCTTCGGGCGGCATGGCGGGGAATGTCAGGAAAACGGTGGTTCCGCTGCCCACTTCGCTTTCGAACTCGATGCTGCCGTGATGCAGCTCCATCAATTTCTTGGTCAGCGGCAAGCCGAGGCCGGTGCCTTCGTATTTGCGGTTGAGGCCGCTATCGACCTGGCCGAAGCTTTGCAGCGCCTTGTCCATGTCGGCACGCGACATGCCGATGCCGGTATCTTGGATGGTGATGATGAAATGCGTGATCTCGCCACTGACTTCCTTGCTGCGTGCGGTGATGGTCACTTTGCCGTCGGGCTTGGTAAACTTGATGGCGTTTGACATGATGTTGAGCAGGATCTGGATGAAGCGCAGCCGGTCGGCGATGATTGGCGGCAGCATTTTCGGCACGTCGGCGACGATCGTCACTTTGTTTTTCTCGGCACGCTCGGCCAGGATGGTGATGCATTTATTGATGGATTTGCCGATATGCACCTCTTCGAAATTCATCGAAAGCTTGCCGGCTTCGGCCTTGGAGAGATCGAGAATGTCGTTGATGATGTCGAGCAGATGCGTGCCCGACTCGTTGATGTCTTTCGAATATTCCCAATATTTCTGGTCGCCCAGCGGCCCGAAAAGCTGGTTCATCAGGATTGAGGAAAAACCGATAATGGCGTTGAGCGGCGTGCGCAGCTCGTGGCTGATATTGGCGAGGAACTGCGACTTGGCGCGGTTGGCGCTTTCGGCCACGTCCTTGGCTTTTTCCAGCTCGGAGAATTGCTGCTTGAGCTGCTTATCGCGCGCGCCGATCTCGGTTAACATGTCGTTGAACGAATTGGTCAGGATCACCAGCTCGTTGTTATATTCGCCTTCCGAACGCGGCAGCGTGGCTGCACGCACGGTGTAATCCTTATCACGCGAAATGCGCCGTGCCGTATCGGCCAAGTTGAGGATCGGGCGGCTGATCGCCTTTTGCAAATAGATGGCAAGCAGGTACGACACGATCAGCGCCGCCATGGCGACGGTCAGGGCGATGCTGGTTTGCTTGCGGATGTAGGTATCGATCTGCTCCAGCGTCGATTCAAGGAAGATGTAGCCGATCAGCTCGCCATCGTCGCCGGAGATCGGCTTCATCATGTCGATGCTGTTATTTTCGATCACGATGCGCTCGCTGACGTCTTGCGGGCAGTCTTTCGCCAGCGGGTATTGTTTGTTGGTATAATGCGCCGGCGCGATCACCATGTTGATGGTTTCACCGAGCGCCGATTTATGGTCGTACAGGCAGGCCTGGATGATGGTTTTATATTCGCTGAACACGCCGAGCGATTCGGGCGTTTTGTCGTAGACATCGAAGGTTAGCGCCGCTTTGTTGCTGGCGCCGACGATGGCCGCCGCCTGGCCCAGCTCGGAGACGATGTTCTCGCGCATGTGATAGACGCCGATGCTCGAGATCACCAGCGTAGTCAGCAGCACGGAAATCGAGCTGATCGCCATGATGATGAGGGTGAGGCGCCGCCGGATCGATATGTTTTTGAGGATCAACATGCCGCCACCCCTACCTGAGCACCTTGAGTGCGATGTCAAGCAGCGCCGAATCAATGCGCAGCGATGCGGTTTGCGCCGGCTTGGTATTAATGATCATTTTTACTTTATCGTCATTGATGACGAATTCGATCATGCCGCCGGCGCTCGCAAAATTATTAATATCGCTTACGGTCAATAACGGCTTGCCCGCCAGGCTGGAAAGAATGTCTTTTACCGCATCGGTCTCTGACTTGCCGATAAATACAACGTGGCAGCGTGATTCGGCGCTGGCGATGCTGCTTATGTCAAGCAGGCTGATTTTCAACTTGGAGGTGGAGACTTTGTCAAAGAACGATTTGTAATCGGCAATCGGGCTTTCGCCAAAAACGCAGATATTGAAACGTCCCTCCTTGCTGGCCTGAGCCGTTTCAGGCCATTGAACATAGCTTTTTATAAAATGATAAATAAACGTCGATTTTACGTCGTATTCGTTAGCGATCTGCGCGATCGCATGAAAAGAAATGCCTGCAAGAAAACAGGTCAAAACCAATATTCGAAACAGTCTTTGCATCACAGGCGAGGACTTCCATGCGGGTTACCGTAGCAGCTACGGGAAAACGGCTCTTATCCACCTTAACGAATACGGAGATATGATTAAAATAATATTAAACTTTCGGTTGCAAGCGGCCTCTGGCGCCGTTTCATCGCCGATTGTTGCTGAAAACCTACAAAAAAGGCCTGGCGTTGCAGCCGACAAGTGGTTATAAAACATGTGAAAAAATAACAAAATAGCCAACAGGTCTCCCATGCTCAATCCCTTCGTCGATCTGCTCTCCAGCGTCATCTATCTCTACACCATAGTGCTGATTGCCTGGACGGTGCTTTCCATGCTGATTTCCTTTCAGGTGGTCAATGCCTATCAGCCGGTCGTGCGCAAATTGATGCATGCGCTGAACCGCCTGTGCGAGCCGGCGCTGCGGCCCATCCAGAAATTACTGCCCGACCTCGGCGGCATCGACATCTCGCCGATCATCCTCATCTTGCTGCTGAACTTCGCGCGCAACGCGCTGTATACCTATTTCTATAATCTGTAATGGCGCTTTTCGAGTCTCACATTTTCTGCTGCACCAACCGGCGCGAGCCCGGCCATAAGCGCGGCTGCTGCGCCGAGAAAGACGCCGACGCACTGCGCGAATACATGAAAAAGAAAATCAAGGAGCTCAATCTCCCGAAAACGCGCGTCAATAACGCCGGCTGCCTGGACCGCTGCGAGCTGGGGCCGTGCATGGTGATTTACCCCGCCGGGGTATGGTATAGCTGCAAAACCAGGGACGATGTCGACGAAATCATAAGCGAGCATCTGCAAGGCGGGAAAATCGTCGAGCGCCTCAAACTGCCGGGCTAGGCATATTCCAGTTCCATCTGCCGGGCAATGGCTTCCGGCGGTTTCTGGCCGAAACCGGAGGCGAGCACTTCACCGTAGGCAGCGACATCAATCGTATCCGAATCCAGCGCCTTCTCGAACAGCGGCACTTTTACCGCCTCAATTTTTACGAAATGCCAGGTATAGATGCCGCCGAACATACCCTGCGTCAGATACACCCGATATTTGCCTCTGGGGGGGACTTCAAACATGTCGCCCCCGCGCTTCGCAACTTATTTGCGTCTTCGTCACGTCGCTCTGAGTCGTGGGAATGGTAATCTTAATGCCGTTATTTTGTAGTTCCTCTACAGCGGTAGCATAGGCCGCACTCGCCTCCGCGCGCAATTTTTCTATCAAATCATCGCTTGCAACGCTTGCGCAATCGAAACCGATTGTTTCGATAAAGCGATCTATATTATTCATATCGGTATTAAAAGGGGTAATGCCTAACGAGCCCCTGTCGGTAATCACCGGAAGCGATATTCCTTTAATATAGCTAAATTGGGTTTCGTTTATATCACGCAGTTCGTCCAGCTGACTCAGCTTGTTATAGACCGACAAAGTCTTTCGCAAATTCCCCCGCGCACGCATATTCTTAAGCTGCGGCGTGCGCGACGCATCTTGTTTAAGGACGATGCTTGCGACATAGCGCAGCGTTTCGGCCTTTGCGGTATCGCTGCTGAATATTTCATCCAGCGGCATGATGGCTAGCGGATTATCGAGCTTGCCGGCATAGCGGACGTCCTCAATGCGCAATACGGAATGTTCGAGCGGCCGGTCATGCGCATCGAGAATTTCGAATACCAGCGCCTGCGCCCCCGCCCCGATAAGATTACCTAGCTTAATATGTTCTCTATCTTCTATTTTAGCTTTCAGTGCCTGCAACTCGCCTATTTCCAGATCGCTCCCACGGCTATTCACCAAAGACGCGATCATGTTGCCCCTTAGCTTCTCAGCAAGGTCCGCGTTTTTAGGCTTGGCCGTCGGAAAAATATCCCAGATTTCCATATGCTCTCGATTGCAGAGTAATGATTGCTTAGTGTACCCGTTTTGGTTAATATCCCCTATGTTTTATTAATGAAGTTTTTGTGACATAAACCATGTTTTCCAGTCTTTCCAATAAGTTAACCGGAATATTCGGGAACCTACGCAAGCGCGGGGTGCTCACCGTTGCCGATATCGACGCGGTCATGCGCGAAGTGCGCATCGCGCTTTTGGAAGCCGATGTCGCCCTACCCGTCGTTAAGGAATTCATCGCCTCGCTCAAGGAAAAAGCGCTGGGCGCTAATGTTGTCCAGAACGTCAACCCGGCGCAGATGGTCATCAAGCTGACCAACGACCATTTGGCGGAGCTGCTGGGCAGCGAGCACCAGGCGCTCAACCTGGCCACGACGCCGCCGGCGGTTATCATGATGGTCGGGCTGCAAGGCTCCGGCAAAACCACCTCCACCGGCAAGCTCGCGCTTCGACTGAAATCGAAACAGAATAAAAAAACGCTGGTCGCCTCGCTCGATATTTACCGCCCGGCGGCGCAGCAGCAACTTGAGCAGGTCGCAAAGCAGGCGGGCGTCGCCTCGCTGCCGATCGTCGCCGGCGAGAAGCCGCAGCAAATCACCGAGCGCGCGCTTAAAACCGCCCGGCTCGAAGGTTATGATGTGCTGCTGCTCGACACGGCCGGACGCCTGCATATCGACGATGAATTGATGGCGGAGCTCCAATCAGTCAAGCAACTGGCTAACCCGATTGAAACCTTGCTGGTCGCCGATTCGCTGACCGGACAGGATGCCGTCAATATCGGCAAGACATTCCATGAGCGCATCGGCATCAGCGGCATCGTCCTTACCCGCGTCGACGGCGACGGGCGCGGCGGCGCGGCGCTTTCCATGCGCGCGGTCACCGGCCAGCCGATCAAGTTTTTGGGCGTCGGCGAAAAGCTCGACGAATTCGAGGAATTCCACCCAAGCCGCATCGCCTCGCGCATCCTCGACATGGGCGACATCGTCTCGCTGGTGGAAAAAGCCGCCGAGGCAGTCAGCCAGCAGGATGCCGAGAAAATGGCCGCCAAAATGATGGAAGGCCAGTTCGATTTCGACGATTTGCTCGACCAGCTGCGCAAGATGAAAAAAATGGGCGGGCTGGGCAGCATGATGAACCTTCTGCCCGGCATGGGCAAAATCAAGGACCAGATCGAAGGCAAGATCGACGATAAAATGATCGCGCGGCAAGAGGCGGTGATCCTGTCGATGACCCAAAAAGAGCGCAAGCATCCAAAGCTGATCAACGCCTCGCGGCGCGTGCGCATCGCCGGCGGCGCCGGCGTGCAAGTGCAAGACGTCAACAAGCTGTTGCGGCAACAGCAACAGATGCAGGACATGATGAAGAAAATGAAAAAAATGGGCCAAAAAGGCATGATGCGCGGCGGCCTACAGCAATTGCTGGGTGGGCTGCGTTAATTCTTTCCATTAATCGAATATTTCAGCCGCAGCACGACCTGTTGCAGGTAATTGACGTTCACCGTCCCCGGGTCGAGCGCCGGGCCGCATTTGGCGGTGACGTGGCGCAGGCGGTGGCGCGGCAGCCAGCGCATTGGCGACTTCAAATATTTGCGGCTGAATACGCTGCCCCACAGGCCGGAAAGGGCGATGGGAATTACCGGGACCGGGTCGCGCTTGATGATCCATTCGATACCCGGCCGGAACCGGCCGAGGCCGCCCGTATAGGTCAGGTAGCCTTCCGGGAAAATGCAGATGACGTCGCCGGCTTTCAAGCCCGCCGAGATTTCGTCGAAGGCGCGCTCGACGCTCTTGCGGTTGGGCGCAATGGGAATGGCGCGGTCGAGCTTCATGAGGTAATGCACGCCGGGCGTATTATAGATATCTTCGTCGATAATATAGCGTATCAGCCGCTTGGAGCCGGCATCGATGATCGGCCCGTCCATATACGAGACATGGTTGGCGATCAAAATGGCCGGGCCGGTTTCGGGAATGTTATCGAAGCCGATATAGTTCGGGCGGTAGACGAAGCGGGTGACCGAGTGGGCGATGGCGCGAAGCAGCGGCGACGGGTCGAGCGACATGCGTTTGCTCCATGAAACGAACTTCGGCAATGCCCCTAACGCAAACGACCGCATGACTATCCCCTCGCCCTTATTATACTATGATATTCATTAAGATTTTATGATTTTTGCATCGCGGCAAGGCGGGCGGCGGCTAAAAGACGGCCGGGCAGCATTTTCCCCTTTACCTTGAGGGCTTCCTTTGTTATAAAGCACGCCCTTAAACCCTATACAATGCAAGGAACTTATGCCAACGACCATCAGACTTTCCCGCGCCGGAACCAAAAAACGCCCCTATTACCGCATTTTGGTGACCAATTCCCGCAGCCCGCGCGACAGTAAGTTTATCGAGAAAATCGGCACCTACAGCCCCTTGCTCGCCAATGACGATCCCAAGCGCTTCACCATTGACGCCGAGCGCGCGAAACATTGGCTGTCCACCGGCGCGCAGATGAGCGACCGCGTGCATTTATTCTTCAACAAAGCCGGCATCGTTGCCACCAAGCCCGCCCAGCGCGCCGCCCGCCTGCCCAAAAAAGACAAGGCCGCCGGTGGCGGTGAAGCGCCCGCAGCAGCAGCCCCCGCTCCCGCCGCAGAAGCAGCCGCCCCCGAGGCAGCCGCATAGTTTTTATTGTCATCCCGAGCGTAGCCGAGGGATCTAATAGATTCCTCCACTCGGCAGATGCCTCGGTCGGAATGACAATATGAGTGGCGTCAAAAATAAATCCCTGGTCAAAGTCGCGTTTATCGCCAATGCCCACGGCATCCGTGGCCAGGTCAAGCTTCGCAGCCTCACCGCCTCGCCCGACGACCTCAAAACCATCGAGGAATTTTACGATGAGGCCGGCAAGCGCCGCTTCAAGATCCGCCTGCAAGGTGCAACCAATAAGGAATTCATCGCCGCCATAGACGGCATCGTCACCCGTAACGAAGCCGAAGCCCTCAAAGGCACGCAGCTATTCGCCGATCCCAAATATTTGCCGAAAAAGGGCGAAAATGAATGGTTCCATAGCGAGCTGATCGGGCTGTCTGCCCGGCTTACCGACGGCGCGGAATATGGGAAAATCACCGCCGCGCATAATTTCGGCGCCGGCGACATTCTCGAAATCGCGCTCGCCAACGGCAAAACGGAAATGCTGCCTTTTAGAAGCCCATTTATTGGCGACATTCATAAGGAAAAAGGCTATATCATTGTTAATCCACCTGCTTATCTGGAAGCGAAATCCGAGCAATAATCATGGCAAAAAACGACAGCGAAGAAGTTAGTTTAGCGGTAATCGAGAATTGCCTGCATGATGTGCTGAACGTATGCAATAAAATCGGCGGTGGTCACCACAAAGAAGCGATGATAGCGATCATTTCTCAATATAGAACCGCTGCCAATTACGCTTCCATACGATTCACCAGCTCCGCTATGTTACAGCAACATACGCAACAAAATACAAAGATCGATTTTGATGATCCCGATACCAAAGCCAGAATGGAAGCATTCAGGATTTTGGGCAATGCCAGCATACATGAATGGGATGCGGACGAGCTCGTAAAACAACTCGATGCACTTTATGAAAGCAAAAAGAAAAGCATCGGAAACCCCGGGGATTTACGGTTTTTGATAGATGCTATTCCTCCGGCGCTTGCAGACTATAGGGCAAGTTTGGAGGAAATTGATTCATATCCGGAAGATCCGGAGGTAAGCGAAGAGCTCGATACGGCGTCAGCACACCCGCCCCAACAACCATTGCAGCCCCCTCGTGACAACCATGCCGACACAATAAAGCGTCATCCGGGCGGGCGTAAACCTCATGGCGGCCGTTAGGCAATGCCCGCACTCTTTTCCGCCATCGCCCTGACGCTTTTTCCGGAAATGTTCCCGGGGCCGCTGGGCTGTTCGTTGGCCGGGAAAGCCTTGGAAAAAGGCATCTGGTCGCTGCAAACCATCGATATACGCGACTTTGCCGCCGACAAGCATAAAACCGTCGATGCCAGCCCCTATGGCGGCGGCACCGGCATGGTGATGAAGCCCGACATTATCGACCTAGCCGTCGAATCGGCGAAAACCGCGCTGCCCAGCGCCCGGATTATCTACCTGACCCCACGCGGGGCTCCGATGACGCAACCGATGGTAGAGAAACTAAAAAACCAGGATTTGATCCTCCTGTGCGGCCGCTTCGAGGGGGTGGACCAAAGGGTCATCGAACACCACGATATGCTGGAAATCAGCCTGGGCGATTTTGTGCTCTCCGGCGGGGAAATCGCCGCTTACGCCCTGCTCGACGCCTGTGTGCGGCTGCTGCCGGGCGTTATCGGCAAGGAAGAGGCGCTGGCGCAGGAGAGTTTTTCTGCGGGGACAAGCCAAGAATTCGCTGGACTGCTTGAATATCCTCATTATACTAGACCGTCCTCATGGAAAGGGCTGGATGTGCCCGAGATTTTGCTTTCGGGCAACCATGAACAAATAAACCGCTGGCGGCTTGAGCAAGCCAGACATATAACTGCCGCTCGCCGGCCCGATTTGCTAGGAAAGAAGGATTGAGACTATGAATACGCTGCAAAAAATCGAACAACACGCCATGAGCAAGCTGATTGCCGGCAAGCGCATCGACGAGTTCGCCCAGGGCGACACCGTGCGCGTCAACGTGCGCATCATCGAGGGCAACACCGAGCGCGTTCAGGCGTTCGAAGGCGTCGTCATCGGCAAGAAAAACGCCGGCTCGCGTTCCGCATTTACCGTGCGCAAGATCAGCCACGGCGAAGGCGTCGAGCGCGTATTCCCGACCTATTCGCCGCGCATCGAAAGCATCGAGCTGGTGCGCAAAGGCAATGTCCGCCGCGCCAAACTGTATTATCTGCGTGGTCTCACCGGCAAAGCCGCCCGCATTACCGAGAAGCGCGACGCCATCCAGGAACAGGCCGCCGAATAAAAGTCGTTAGTCGTCAGTTGTGAGTCGTTAGTTTTTCTGCTAATAACTAACGATTAAGGATCAACGACTGCCATGCCAAAAACCCTCTACGACAAAATCTGGGAACAGCACCTCGTCCACAGCCAGGACGACGGTACCTGCCTGATTTATATCGACCGCCATCTCGTCCACGAAGTCACCAGTCCGCAAGCCTTCGAAGGTTTGCGCGTGGCCGGCCGCAAAGTGCGCCGCCCCGACGCGACGCTCGCCGTGCCCGACCACAACGTCCCCACCACGCCGGAGCGCAAGCAGGGCATCATCGCCGACGAAATCTCGCGCATCCAGGTGCAAACCCTCGCCGATAATTGCAAGGAATTCGGCATTACTCATTACGCGATGGACGATAAGCGCCAGGGCATTGTGCATATTGTCGGTCCCGAGCAGGGCTTCACCCAGCCGGGCATGACCATCGTCTGCGGCGACTCGCATACCAGCACGCACGGCGCATTCGGCGCGCTGGCGTTTGGCATCGGCACCTCGGAAGTCGAGCATGTGCTCGCCACGCAAACCCTCATCCAGCGCCGCGCCAAGAATATGCTCATACGGGTAGAGGGTATATTGCCTACGGGCGTCACCGCCAAGGACATCGTGCTTGCCATCATCGGCAAGATCGGCACCGCCGGCGGCACCGGCTACGTCATCGAATATGCCGGCGAAGCGATTCGCAATCTTTCCATGGAAGGGCGCATGACCGTCTGCAACATGACGATCGAGGCCGGCGCACGCGCCGGGCTCATCGCTCCCGACGAAAAAACCTTCGCCTATCTGAAAGGCCGCCCGCAGGCGCCCTCTTATATTCCCTCTCCCGCGAGCGGGGGAGGGTTAGGGAGGGGGCATGTCACGGATTGGGATGCTGCTGTTACCTACTGGAAAACCCTACCCTCCGATAGCGGGGCACGGTACGACGCGGAAGTATTCCTGAAAGCCGCCGACATCGCCCCGCAAGTCACCTGGGGCACCAGCCCGGAAGACGTCTTGCCGATTACCGGCAATATACCCGACCCGGGTATGGAAAAAGACGAGGCGAAGAAAAAATCCATCGAGCGCGCGCTCGATTACATGGGCGTCAAAGCCGGTACCAAGCTCACCGACGTGCCCATCGACAAAGTGTTCATCGGCTCATGCACCAACGGCCGCATCGAAGATTTGCGCGACGCCGCCAAGATCGCCCAGGGTAAGCATGTCGCAGGGAATGTGAAACTCGCCATGGTCGTGCCCGGTTCCGGGCTAGTGAAAGAGCAGGCGGAAAAAGAAGGGCTCGACAAAATATTCCTCGCCGCCGGATTCGAGTGGCGCGAGCCGGGCTGCTCGATGTGCCTGGCGATGAACGCCGACCGGCTGGAGCCGGGCGAGCGCTGCGCCTCGACCTCGAACCGCAATTTCGAAGGCCGCCAGGGTTTCAAGGGACGCTCGCACCTGGTGTCGCCGGCGATGGCGGCGGCGGCGGCGATTGCCGGGCATTTCGTCGATATCAGGGAGTGGCGGTAGAATTCGCCGCCAGCGTCGCGACGCGAAACGCCGCTCCGTTGAGCGGCGTTTTTTCTTTGAAGTGCCACAATGACACGTGGCCCGCTGCAGTGATGCCGGCCACGCAGACTAAGCCCGACCTGCCACCGGCATCAATCGCAAGCTGCAATTTTCAGGGCTGGCAGCGCCATCGTCCAATAGCGCGCGCAGCGCTTCCATGTCGGCGGCTGCCTCCGGAACCCAGCCGCACGGGCACTGCCCGTTCTGGTGAGCGATCGATATCTCGCGATAGATCGACCCGAGCGAGCGCGCCATCATTTGCAGCACGTGCATGGGAGCTACATTCGAACTCTCCAGCCTCCGACAGAATTCGGA
>JAGVLW010000031.1 GCA_020054105.1 Alphaproteobacteria bacterium
CCCGCCTGCCTCATCAACCTCGCTTCCGGCCAGGTCTCCATCAAATACGGCTTCAAAGGTCCCAACCATTCGGTCGTTACCGCCTGCTCGACCGGCGCGCATGCCATCGGCGATGCCTCGCGCCTCATCCAGTTCGGCGATGCCGACATGATGGTCGCCGGCGGCGCCGAAGCCACCATCTGCCGCATCGGTCTTGCCGGGTTCGCCGCTGCGCGCGCGCTATCGACCGGCTTTAACGACACGCCGGAAAAAGCCTCGCGCCCGTGGGATAAAGGCCGCGACGGCTTCGTCATGGGCGAGGGCGCAGGGATAGTCGTGCTCGAGGAATATGAACACGCCAAAAAACGCGGCGCGAAAATCTACGGCGAAATCGTCGGCTACGGTTTATCCGGCGACGCCTACCATATCACTGCGCCCGCGCCTAACCATGAAGGCGCCTACCGGGCCATGGAAGCGGCGCTGAAACGCGCCGGCCTGAATCCATCCGACATCGATTACGTCAACGCGCACGGCACCTCGACGCCGCTGGGCGACGAGCTGGAATTGCAGGCGGTGAAAAACCTGTTCGGCGACGCCGCCTACAAAGTTTCCATGTCCTCGACCAAATCGGCGATCGGCCATCTGCTTGGCGCCGCCGGTGCGGTCGAGGCGATTTTCTCCATCCTTGCCATCCACCACCAGATCGCCCCGCCGACGCTCAATCTCGACGATCCATCGGAGGGCTGCGACATCGATCTCGTCGCGCACACCGCCAAAAAGCGCACCATCAACGCCGCGCTTTCCAACTCGTTCGGCTTCGGCGGCACCAACGCTTCCCTCGTCTTTAAACGCGTCTGATGCTGCGCCGGCTGCGTATCATCCTTGCCGCCTTGCTGCTTGCGGCGGGCCTGCTTGCCGCTTACGGCTACCATTATTACAACGCTCCCGGCCCGTTGACGCAAGAAACCACCGTTTTATTTCCGCGCGGGAAAGGCTTCCAGGCCATCGTCGACGGCATGGAAGAGGCCGGCGTTATCCGCCATGCCCTGCTGTTCAAGGCGATTGCGGTGATCCTCGGCGATGCGCGCCAATTCAAGGCCGGGGAATACCGTTTCTCGCCGGCCATCTCGCCCAAGCTGGTGATGGACATGATCGCCAAAGGGCGGGTGGTGGTGCATAAGATCACTATCCCGGAGGGGCTCACGGTGCGCGAGATCACCGAATTGCTGCGCGCCGAGCCGGCGCTCGAGGGCGACATTTCCGGCATTTTCGAGGAAGGCAGCCTGCTGCCCGATACGTTCCATTACGTCTATGGCGACGCCCGCAGCGACATCATCGCCCGCATGCGCGAAAGCATGAAAACGACGCTCGCCGAGCTGTGGGAAAAGCGCCAGGAAGGCTTGCCGCTGGAAAGCCCGCAGCAGGCACTCATCCTCGCCTCGCTGGTGGAAAAAGAAACCGGCATCGATGCGGAGCGCCCGCGCGTGGCGGCGGTGTTCGTCAACCGCCTGCGCAAGGGCATGAAGCTGCAATGCGACCCGACGGTGGCCTATGGCATCGCGCGCGACAAAGGCCCGCTGAATCGCCCGCTACATTCGGCCGACCTGAAATATGACTCGCCTTATAATACCTATCTATATGTTGGCCTGCCGCCCGGCCCCATCGCCAATCCCGGCCGAAAATCCATCGCGGCGGCGCTGAACCCGCCACAAACCGACGATCTCTATTTCGTCGCTACCGGCAATGGCGGGCATAATTTCTCGCCGACGCTCGATGGCCATAATAAAAACGTGCGCGAATACCGCAAAGCCAGAACAAAAAAACCGAAACGCTAAATACTACGTGCCGGCCCCGTTGTAACGGGCTTACGCTGGCTATGTCCGCCGCCTTGCTGCTTCGCTTTCTCAATCGCCACCGCCGCCTGATAGGTATTGTCGAGCAGGCAGGCAACCGTCATCGGCCCGACGCCGCCGGGGTAAGGGGTGATGGCGCTGGCGATTTTCAGGCAACTTTGCGTATCGACGTCGCTCATTTTTTTGGTCGTCCCGTCCGGCAATGTTTTATCGCCGATGCCGATATCGATAACCACCGCGCCTGGCTTGATCTGATTGCCCGTAAGCCGGAATATGTCCGGTTTGCCGACCGCTGCTATCACCAGGTCGGCTTCTTTGATCCAGGCATCGCTCTCCTCGCGCGGCGTTTGCGATGAAACGACGCGCAGGTCGCGCACGCCGTGGCTTTTAAGCAAGGTGGCCATCGGCGCGCCGGCGGTCGGCCCTCTACCGATAATCACCACTTTTTTCTTGTCGAAATCCGACATGGTTTTTTCGAGCATGATCATCGCGCCACGCGGCGTGCAGGGAATGAAGGATTGTTGCGGCGTTCCCAGTTTGGCGAGGTTGTCGGGATGCAGCCCGTCGACGTCTTTATCTACGCCGACCGCCGCGAGCGCGACGCTTTCATCGATGTCGGGAATCTTTGCATCGATGATTTTTCCGTTTTTATCCTTGCTTCTGGGCAGCGGCAGCTGCACCAAAATGCCATGCACTTTCGGGTCGTCGCGGTAATGTCCAATGCAATCCAGCAGTTCCTTTTGCGTCGTATATTTGGATAGATGCACCAGCTCGTAATCCATGCCGACGGCTTTCGCCGCCACGCCCTTGCGCGAGACATAGTCCATGCTGGCGCTGCTGTCGCCGAGCAAAAACACCACCAGCTTGGGGGTAACGCCGGAACGCGTTTTGAACTCCTCAACCTTCGGTTTAAGGGGCTCTAATAATGAGGGCGCGTAATTGGCGCCTTTGAGCAATATTGCTGTCATGCTACTTTGGGTACTCCGCTGGTGGTTGAATATTCGAAATGGAATGCCTCGCCCGGATGCACGATTTTATAAGCCGCATGGCAGGCGCTTGCCGCTTCGGCGAAACCGGAGAGGATGAGCTTCAATTTATTTTCGTAGGTGGCGATGTCGCCGATGGCAAAGATCCCCGGCACGCTCGTCTGCGCGGTGGATTGCTGCACGGTGATGTGATTGATGTCGAGGTTCAAGCCCCACTGCGCGATCGGCCCCAGCTCCATGGCCAGGCCGAAAAATGGCAGCAATATATCGGCGTCGAGTTTCTTGGTTGCGCCTTCGAGCGTGGCGACTACCACCGAAGAAAGCGTGCCGTTTGCGCCTTCGAGGCCATGCAGTTGATACGGCACTACCATCTCGATTTTGCCGCTGTCGGCCAGCGCCTTGAGCTTACTTGCCGACTCCGGCGCGCAGCGGAATTTATCGCGGCGGTGGATGAGGTAGAGTTTTTGCGTGAGCTCCGAAAGCGAGATCGCCCAGTCGACCGCCGAGTCGCCGCCGCCGGCGATGGCCACGCGCTTACCGCGGAAATCCTCGCGCCTGGCGACCATGTAAAACACGCTCTTGCCTTCATAGGCTTCGATGCCGGTAAGCGGCGGGCGGTTGGGGCCGAAGGCGCCGCAGCCGGCGGCGATGATGATGGCTTTACAGCGCAGTACCGTGCCGGTGGAAGTCTCCATTCGCCAGTCTCCGGTCTCCAGCTTTTCGACTTTCTCCACCCGTTGTCCGAAATGATAGATCGGTGCGAAGGGCGCGGCTTGTTCTTTGAGTTTTTCCACCAGCTCCTGCGCCATGATATGCGGATAGGCGGGAATGTCGTAAATCGGTTTTTCGGGATAAAGCGCCGCGCATTGCCCGCCTGCCATGTCGAGCGCGTCGACGACGTGGCATTTCATCTTGAGCATGCCCGCCTCGAAGATGGCGAATAAGCCCACGGGGCCGGCGCCGATGATGACGATATCCGTTTCAAACTGCTGCATAAGGAGGGGCAATCTAGCAAAAACTAATGAAAAAGTAAGGATTTTTTGCCAGAATGGGCATCCCACGAAAGGATATCTTATGAATTCAGCCGTAATCTGCGCCTATGCCCGCTCCCCCTTCACCCTGGCCAATAAGGGCGAGCTCGCCAAAACCCGCCCGGACGACATATTGGCGCAAATTATCAAAGGCTTGCTTGCCAAAACGCCGGTTAATACGGCCGACATCGAGGATTTCATCGTCGGCTGCGCGTTCCCGGAAGGCGAGCAGGGCTTCAATATCGGGCGCATGACGGCGCTTCTGGCCGGCCTGCCGATTTCGGTGGCCGGAGTGACGGTCAATCGCTGGTGCGGCTCTTCCATGGAAGCCATCCACATGGCGGCGGGCAGGATTGCCAGCGGTTCGGGCGAGCTGTTCCTGGCCGGCGGCGTCGAGTCGATGTCGCGCATCCCGATGGGCGGCTTCAACCCGCTGCCCAACCCGAAACTTTATGAAACCATGCCTGCCGCCTATATGAGCATGGGGCTTACCGCCGAGAATATCTGCGCGAAATTCAACATTCCGCGCGCCGAGCAGGAAAAATTCGCGCTGAAAAGCCACCAGAAAGCGGCGGCGGCGGATTTATCGCAGGAGATTATTCCTATCAGCATCAAGGGCGGCATGTGCGAAAAAGACGGCTGCATCCGCGCCGATACCACGCTCGAAAAAATGGCCACGCTCGCGCCCGCCTTCGATGCCAACGGTACGGTGACGGCGGCGACGTCCTCGCCGGTAACCGACGGCGCATCGCTGACCATCATCGCCAGCGAAGCTTACGCCGATAAACATAAATTACCCAAGCTTGCGCGCATCAAAGCGATGGCGGTATCCGGCCTGGAGCCGGAGATCATGGGCATGGGGCCGGTATCGGCCTCGCGCAAGGCGCTGGCGCGCGCCGGGCTTGCCATCAAGGATATGGATTTCATCGAACTCAACGAGGCCTTCGCCGTGCAGGCGATGGCGGTGGTGAAGGAACTCGGCATCGACGAAGCCAAGCTCAATGTCGATGGCGGCGCGGTGGCGCTGGGCCATCCGCTGGGCGCCTCGGGCGCGCGCGTTACCGGCAAGGCGGCGATGCTGCTTTCCAAGCGCGGCGGCAAATACGCGCTGGCCACGCTGTGCATCGGCGGCGGCATGGGCATGGCGACGGTGCTGGAGAAAATTTAAAAACCTGTTATTCTCGCCGGCAAGTCGCATTTTCTAAAAAGGATATCTCATGACCACAATCAAAAAAGTCGGCGTTTTGGGCTCAGGTGTGATGGGCAGCGGTATTGCCGCGCAAGTCGCCAATTCGGGCACAAAAGTGGTGTTGCTCGACATCGTTCCCAAGGACGCTAAAAGCCGCAATCAGCTCACCGAAGGGGCGGTGGAAAAGCAGCTTAAAAATTCGCCGTCGGGTTTTACCCATAAGAGCAAGGCCAAGCTCGTGACTTGCGGCAACCTCGAGGACAACCTGAAGGAGCTCGCCGATTGCGATTGGATCATCGAGGCGGTGCTCGAAAAGCTCGAAGTGAAGCAGGACGTCTATAAAAAGATCGACGCGCTGCGTAAATCCACTTGCGTTGTCTCGTCCAATACCTCGACCTTGCCGCTGCATGAATTGACGAACGGCCTATCGGCAGGATTCGCCGAGCATTTCATGATCACGCATTTTTTCAACCCGCCGCGCTTCATGCGCCTGCTGGAAGTGGTCAAAGGCCCGAAACTGTCGCAAGCCGCCTACGACAATGTCTGCCGTTTCGCCGACGTGCATCTGGGCAAGGGCATCGTGCCGTGCAAGGATACGCCGGGCTTCATCGCCAATCGCATCGGCGTCTATTGGCTGATGCTGGGGCTTATCGAGGCCATCCGCCTGGGCATCACGCCCGAGCAGGCCGACGCGGTAATGGGCCGTCCGCTTGGCATTCCCAAGACCGGCGTGTTTGGTTTATTCGATCTGATCGGCA
The DNA here is from genome assembly GCA_020054105.1 of Alphaproteobacteria bacterium. Classification (GTDB taxonomy): domain Bacteria; phylum Pseudomonadota; class Alphaproteobacteria; order Rickettsiales; family SXRF01; genus JAGVLW01. The sequence continues at coordinate 5,797 of JAGVLW010000031.1, forward strand.
TCGACCTCATGCCGCTGATTGCCAAATCGATGTTAAATTCGCTGCCTAAGGAAGATGCGTTCGTCGTGTTGTATCAGGAGCCGGAGCTGGTCAAGAAAATGATCGCTGACGGCTATACCGGCCGCAAGGGCAAAGGCGGGTTTTACCGCATCAACAAGCAGGGCGATAAAAAAATCAAGGAAGTGATCGACCTCAAAACCGGCGAGTATAAACCGCAAGGAAAAAAGGTAGAACTGGCCAGCGTCGAAGCTGCCAAGGCGGGCATCGGTGCGCTGATTAATCACAAAGATATTGGCGGACAATATGCGCGCAGCGTGCTGCTTTCGACATTGCATTACGCCGCGTCGCTCATGCCGGAAATCGCCGACGATGTGGCGACTGTCGATGCCGCCATGAAGATGGGCTATAACTGGAAATTCGGCCCGTTCGAGATGATCGACAAGATCGGCGTCGATAATGTCATCGAAGCGTTCAAAGCCGACGGCAAATCCATTCCGCCGATCCTGGAAAAAGCCCGCGGCAAAAAACTCTATGCGGTCGAAGGCGGCAAGCGCCTGGGTTTCCACATCTCCGGCAAGTTCGAGCCGATCACGCCGCCTGCCGGCTCGTTGATGCTCGCCGACATCAAGCTCACGCAAAAACCGGTGACCAAAAACCCGTCGGCAAGCCTGTGGGATCTGGGCGATGGCGTTGCCTGCCTGGAGCTGACCTCGAAAATGAATTCGGTCGATCCCGACATTCTCGACATGATCATGAAATCGATCGAGCTGACCAAAAAAGATTTTAAAGGCATGGTGATTGGCGGTGATGCCGATAATTTCTCGGTCGGCGCCAATTTGGGCTTCATGCTGATGGCCGCCAACATCGCCGCCTGGAAACAGATCGGCGAGGTGATCCGCGCCGGTCAGAACTCGGTGATGGCGCTCAAATACGCGCCGTTCCCGGTGGTGTCGTCACTCTCCGGCATGGCGCTGGGCGGCGGCTGCGAGATCATACTCCACTCCAACGCCGTGGCCGCGCATATGGAATGCTATCCGGGCCTGGTCGAAGTCGGCGTCGGCCTCATTCCCGCCTGGGGCGGCTGCAAGGAAATGCTGCTACGCCATCTGGGCGAGAAAAAAGGTTCCGGCGGCGGAATGATCGGAAACCTCATGGCTACCGGCGGGGCGATGCCCGCGATTTCCAAAGTGTTCGAGATGATCGCCACCGCCAAGACCGGCATGTCGGCGGACGAGGCCAAGGAAGCAAAAATCCTGCGCGAGGACGATAAAATCAGTATGAACCGCCTGCGCGTGCTCGCCGACGCCAAGCTGCGCTGCCTGGAAATGGCCAACGGCTATAAAGCGCCGGAACCGGCGCTGCTGCATTTGCCCGGCGGTACGGCGAAAGTGGCGCTTAGCATGGCCGTTGACGGGTTCAAGGCGGCGGGTAAGGCGACGCCGCACGACGTGACCGTGTGCAAAATGCTGGCGACCGTCCTTTCCGGCGGCGACACCGACATGTCGGAGGGCTTGACCGAGCAGCAAGTGCTCGACCTCGAATATGAAGTGTTCATGGAGCTGGTGAGAACCAAACCGACACTCGCGCGCATCGAACACATGCTCGATACGGGGAAACCGCTTAGGAATTAACCATGAATAACCCGCATCACGCCAATCATACGCTGGCGCTGAAAAATATCGAGGCGGATTTCAAATTTCTCACGTCCATATCGGCGGCCTTAGCGCAGCTTTCCCGCCAGGAATGGTTGGGTGATCGCGAGCAGTTTCCGCAAGATTGCCAGAACACACTGCAAGACCTGCAAGCAACCTGTTCAAACGTACTTTCCGCCATGGAGGAATTGCGGCGTCTTGCCGATGCCGGCGGGCAAGAAGAACGGCAAGCCACCCCGCGTTTGCGCACCGAGCTGTCGTCGGCGTTCCGCCACGCCAGCCGGCAATGCGCCATGTTGCTTGGTAAATTGGGCGCGTTTAATTTTGACGTGGCGGAGATGTATAAGGCGCAGGATTTGGAAAATGAGGAAAAGGAATCTTACCAGCCGGAGAGGCTGCCGCGTGCGGAACATATCGAGAAAGCAAAAGAGATTTTGCAGCCTAACCGGGAAATGTATGACAGCTTTATAGATGCGGGCGAATCTATGGGAGATGGGCAGACGGCGCAAGAACCGGACGTGCCCTCGGGAGTGGAATTCGCCCTTACAGGCATGTTGGAACAATGGATAGACGGATTTACCGATGCGCAAATCGTCAATTCGGATTACCTAAAGGATATTGCAGGCTTCAACCGAATCGCGCAGGCAAGCGGCATTCCCCGTCAGGCCAAGCTCGATACCGCGCTTTTTGCAACGGGGCTGATCATACGGTTTGCGCGATCGTTGGAAGAGCAAATAGCAACGCGCATCGGCTATATGGAAGGCGGCGTGGGGCGGTAGATGAGTCTCTGCGGCGTTTTTCAAGAAATTAGTCTTTAGTCGACAGCCGTTAGCCGTTAGTATATGGGCTAAGGACTAACGACTCATGACCAAGGACTGAAAAAATGAAATACTACACCGTCTCCATCATCATCTCCATCATCGGCCTGGTGCTCGCGTTCATGTGGGGCGGCGTGCCGGGGCTCGCCATCTGCGCGCTGCTTTCGGTGATGGAAATCACCCTGTCCTTCGACAATGCCGTGGTCAACGCCACCGTGCTCAAAGACATGAGCGCGAAATGGCAGCAGCGTTTTCTCACCTGGGGTATTCTCATCGCCGTATTCGCCGTGCGGTTCTTGTTCCCGATCCTGATCGTGGCGCTTGCCACCGGCCTGGGCCTGATCGACGTCGCCCGGCTTGCGTTTGCCCAGCCGGAGGAATACAGCCGGCACGTGCTGGAGGCGCATGTGCAGATCGGCGCGTTCGGCGGCATGTTTCTGCTCATGGTCTTTCTCAAATTCATTCTCGACGAGGGCAAGGATTTGCATTGGCTCGGCGTCATCGAGGAAAAACTTTCACGGCTCGGTAAACTCGAATCGGTGGAGGTGATTCTGGCGCTGCTGATCCTGCTTACCATCCAGCATTTCCTCGATGGCATTCATGCGCACCATGCGCTGGTGGCGGGGACGACCGGCGTCGTGCTCTATGTCGCGGTGCATAGCATATCCAGCCTGCTGAGCCATAGCCAGGCCGGCGCCTCGGCTGCGCAAGCCACCGCCCGCGCCGGCCTGATGGGCTTTATCTACCTGCAGTTTCTCGACGCGTCTTTCTCGCTCGACGGCGTTATCGGTGCGTTCGCCATCAGCAACGACGTGGTCATTATCATGCTCGGCCTGGGCATCGGCGCATTTTTCGTGCGCTCGATGACCATACATCTGGTGCGTAAGGGCACGCTGGCGCGCTATGTGTTCCTCGAGCACGGCGCGCATTACGGCATCGGCGCGCTGGCCGTCATCATGCTCATCAGCATGGTCGAGCCGGTGCCGGAGGTGATTACCGGGCTGGTCGGGCTGGGATTCGTCTTGCTGTCGCTATGGTCGTCGGTGCGCTATAATCGTAAGCGGTCGCGCTAACCCGCCATCGCCTGCGGCTGGTGCTTGCGCAGGATGAAGGTGCCGTTTTCCAGCGCGCCCACTTCCAGATCCTTGGCGTCCGGCGGCAGGCCGGAAATCTTGGCGTGAAGCGCCGGCGCATCCTTGCCGGAAACCACATATTGGCTGCCTTTCTGGGTGACGGTAATATCGTAAGAAGCGGCGATAGATTTCATGCGATTCTCATGCAGGTTAAACACAATCATTAAGTTATTTTAACAAAAACACCTTAATAATTGCTAAATCTTATATAGGTTTTTAGCTATATTTTAGGCAAATTGTCTGCGATTAGCCTAATGAAATTGCTTGCGAAATCAGCATTTCTCCTCCCGTTTTCTTAACTCTTCCTTAGGAGGATGCGTGCCATAATAAGGCCATAGATAAGGAATGAGGAAGCTATGCCCATCTACAAGGCCCCCGTCCGCGATTTCCAGTTTGTGCTGCATGAATATCTCAACGTCGAGCAATATAAGGACGTGCCGGGCTTTGCCGATTCCGGGCCGGAGCTGATGAACCCCGTCCTCGAAGCCGCCGCGCAGCTTTGCGAAGAGGTGCTGTTTCCGCTCAACGAAAAAGGCGACAAGATCGGTCTTAAATACGCCGACGGCAAAGTCACCATGCCCGACGGCTTCAAGGAAGCCTATAAAACTTACGTCGAAGGCGGTTGGCCGTCTTTCACCTGCGACCCGGCCTATGGCGGGCAGGGACTTCCCGACGTGCTCAACATGCCGCTGATGGAAATGGTCTGCTCGTCGAACCTGTCATTCGGCCTCACGCCCGGCCTGTCGCACGGCGCTTATAACGCGCTGCTTACGTACGGCAGCGACGCGCTTAAAAAACGCTATTTGCCCAAGATGGTCACCGGCCATTGGTCGGGCGTGATGTGCTTAACCGAGCCGCAGGCCGGCACCGATTTGGGCCTGATTCGTACCAAGGCCGAGCCTAATGCCGATGGCTCTTACAACATCACCGGCGGCAAAATTTTCATTTCCTCGGGTGAGCATGAGCTTACCGAAAATATCGTGCATCTGATTCTTGCGCGCCTGCCCGACGCGCCGCCGGGCATCAAAGGCATCTCGCTCTTCGTCTCCTCGAAATTCCATGTCAATGAAGATGGCTCGATGGGCGAACGTAACAAAATACGCTGCGACGGCATCGAGCATAAGATGGGGCTGCATTGCTCGCCCACCTGCGTGATGAGCTATGACGGCGCTAAGGCCTACCTCGTCGGCGAAAAGCACAAAGGCATGCGCGCCATGTTCGTGATGATGAACGCCGCGCGGCTGTATGTCGGTGTGCAGGGCCTGGGCATCGGCGAAGTCGCTTACCAAAACGCGCTGGCCTATGCCAAAGACCGCCTGCAGATGCGCGCGCTCACCGGCGCCAAATTCCCCGACAAGCCCGCCGACCCGATCATCGTCCATCCCGACGTGCGCCGCATGATTCTCACGCAAAAAGCTTTCTGCGAAGGCTCGCGCGCGCTGGCGCTCGAGATGGCGCTCAAGATCGACCTCGCGCATCGCCATCCCGACCCGCAGGTCAAAAAAGAATGCGACGATTTCGTGCAGCTGATGACGCCGATCACCAAATCCTACTTAACCGACGGCGGCTTCGAGATGGCGAGCCTCGCCGTGCAGGTATACGGCGGCTATGGCTATATCGGCGAATACGGCGTCGAGCAATATGTGCGCGACGCGCGCATCACCATGATCTACGAAGGCACCAACGGCGTGCAGGCGCTCGACCTGGTCGGACGCAAGCTGCCGCTTTCCGCCGGGCGCTATCTGCGCAGCTTCTTCCATCCGGCAACCGAATTCGTGGCCAAGCATAAGGACAACCCGGCGATGGCCGAATTCACCAAGCCGCTCCACCAGCATATCGGCTATCTGCAGCAGGCGACTATGTGGGTGGCCAGCCGCGGCATGGGCAACCCCGACGAGGCGGGTGCTGCCGCTACCGAATACCAGAAAATGTTCGCCCACGTCGCCATGGCCTATATCTGGGCACGCCAGGCCGTAATCGCCCAGCAGAAGCTGGCCTCCGGCAGCGACAAGGAATTCTACCAGGGAAAAATCGACACGGCGCGCTTCTTCATGCAACGCATCCTACCCGCCAATCTCGGCCTGCTGGCCAGTATTACCAATGGTAGCAAGAGCATCATGCAGGCGGCGATATAATTATCGATTTCGGGATGCTACTCTTTTATAGTTATCCAATTCCGCCTCTGCCTGGGCGGTAACGCGCACTAACCCAGATACACGCCATTCCTCTGTCCCGAATATTTCCTTTAATTTTTCAGCCGCCGCCTCTATATCGGCCAGTATGGCATCCTTGCTTTTAAGAGGTTTTTCCAGGGCGACGCGTTCTGTGGGAGAAGCCAGCTCTTCCACGGCCCTGCGATACGCGTAATCATGCACCGCCTGCCAGAATTCAGTCTCTGCCGTCCGGTAACCGACCTGCGCTTCCACGGGCTGTTCCTTAATATTATAGTCGATAGTCCAATCCACGCCATAATTGCTTTTCGCTTTTTCTGTTAGCGCAGCTGCAATAGCAGTGTAATTTCCCAATTTACGAGCACGTTCATTGTCTCTTGCAATCATCATGTCGTCTGCGATGCCGCCTATCATAAATCTATCTCCTCAGAGGATGTTAGAAAAAACTTACCGGATATTAACAAACGTGAGAGGCAACCACAACCCGAGTTTTATGACATTTCGGTGACGGATTTGCGTATTGCAGCGTAGCACGGGCTATGTTAGAATGATGATATTATGCAGTATATTCAAGAAAATAAGATGGTTTTGGGTGGTGTGCCGGTGTTTAGCGGTACGCGCGTGCCGGTGCACGCCTTGTGGGAATATCTGCAGGCCGGCGATTCGCTCGACGATTTTCTCTCCGATTTCCCCAGCGTATCGCGTGAAAAAGCTATTACTGTACTGAAATCCGCCGAAGATTCGCTTTTGCATGCGCATTCTCATTGATGAATGCGTACCCAAGCGGCTGGCGCGTCAATTTTTAGATCATGAAGCGGTTACCGTTGCCGAGGCGGGGTGGTCCGGTAAGAAAAACGGTGAGTTGCTGAAATTGATGGTTACATCCGGTTATGAGATTTTTGTCACCCTCGACCAGAATTTGCAGTATCAACAAAATCTCCAAGATGCGAATATTGCCGTGATTATACTGGCGGCAGCATCCAGTCGCTACGATGATTTATTGCCTCTTATCCCATCCACGCTTAAAGTTCTGGCGCTGGCCGTATCCGGTAAAATCTATATCATCGATAAATGACTGCGATGACTCTCGAACTCCTCTTCGTCCTCTTCGCCGGATTATGTTTCGGCAGTTTTATCACCTGCGCGAGCTACCGGCTGCCGCTGGAGATTGACGTCGTCAAAAAACCGTCCTACTGCCCGAGCTGCAACGCCAAGCTCGGCTTTCGCGATTTATGGCCGGTATTTTCGTGGGTGACGAGCGGCGGGAAATGCCGCCATTGCAGTGCGAAAATCTCCATCCGTTATCCGCTGATCGAAATTGCCACCGCCATTATTTTCCTGCTGATCTATGCGCGGTTCGGACTGACGCCGCTTGGCATCACCGTCGCGCTGATGGCGGTCGCGCTGCTCATCATGATCGTCGCCGACTTGGAGCATTACATCATTCCCGACAGCGTGCATGTGGCGCTGCTGCCGCTGGGGCTGGCCTATCATTATCTGATGCAAACGCCGTGGGAGCAGCCGCTTTACGGCTTTCTGCTCGGAGCGGGCATCGGACTTTCGCTGCATTACGGCTATGGCTGGCTGCGTAAAAAAGACGTGCTCGGCTTTGGCGACGTTAAATTCCTGGCGGTGGTCGGGCTGTGGTTGGGGCTGATGCCGATGGTGCCGTTTTTGTTTTATAGCGGCTTGCTCGGCGTGATGTTCGGGCTGCTCTGGCGGGCGCTGGGCCGCGGGCCGGTCTTCCCCTTCGGGCCGTCGCTGGCGGTTTCGCTGTTTATTTGCGCGGTATATCCCGAGGTTCCCGCCGCCTTCTGGCAATTGCTCGGCGGCATGCTATAAACGGCCTATGACCCCTCTCGACCGGCTCGAATCCGAAAGCATTACGATTCTGCGCGAAGCGTTTTACGCCGTGCCCAGGCTTGCCATGCTGTGGTCGTTCGGCAAGGATTCCGGCGCGATGATCCATCTCGCGCGCAAGGCGTTTTTCGGGCGCGTGCCGTTTGCGCTGCTCCATTGCGATACCGGTTTGGAGATGGAAGAAGTCTATGCGTTTCGCGACCGCGCTTGCAAGGAATGGAACGTCACGCTTATCACCCAGCCTTGCCCGCCGCTCGAGCAGACCGACGCCAGCCTGCCGCCCGATGCGCGCGTGGCGGCGCGGAAAACCCTCGGGCTGAAAGCGGCCATCGCCGCGCATGGCTTCAAGGGCATCATCACCGGCATACGGCGCGACGAGGAAGCCACCCGCGCCAAGGAGCGCGTCTTTTCGCCGCGCCGCGAAGACGGGCAGTGGGACGCCAAAGACCAGCCGCCCGAGCTTTGGGGCCATTACAACACGCACGTCAACGCCGGCGAAACCTTGCGCATTCACCCGCTGCTGCATTGGAGTGAGCGCGATGTGTGGGACTATATCAAGCGTGAATCGATCGCCATCGCGCCGCTTTATTTTGCCAAACCGTATCATCAATTCGAAGGCCGTGAGTTCGGCGGCAAGACGATGCGCTTCCGCTCCATCGGCGAGCGCGGCATCACCTGGCCGACCGAAAGCAACGCTGCAACCATCGACGAAATCATCGCCGAGCTTGCCGCCACCCGCACCGCCGAACGCGCCGGCAGGCCCATGGGCGAGGGCGAGGACGAATCGAGCTTCGAGCGGCTGCGCCTGGGCGGGTATTTATGACGCAACCGCTCAAGCTCGTCATCGTAGGCCATGTCGATCACGGCAAATCGACGCTGATCGGCCGTTTGCTGCATGACACAAGCTCACTACCGGAAGGCAAGCTTGCGCAAATCGAGGCAAGCTGCAAGCGGCGCGGCGTTGCCTTCGAATGGGCGTTCATCCTCGATGCGCTGCAGGCCGAGCGCGACCAGAACGTCACCATCGACACGACGCAGATCCGCCTGCGTGGGCAGGCGCGCGACAGCGTGATTATCGATGCGCCGGGCCATAAGGAGTTTTTGAAAAACATGCTGACCGGCGCCGCGCAGGCCGACGCGGCGCTGCTGGTGATCGACGCCAAGGAGGGTGTGAGCGAGCAAAGCCGCCGCCATGGCTATCTGCTGCAACTGCTGGGCATCCGCCAGCTGGCGGTGCTGGTGAACAAGATGGATCTCGTCGGTTACGATGAACAAAAATTCGAAGCCATCAAAAAAGACTATGGAGCCTATCTCGAAAGCATCGGCCTCGCGCCCGCCTGCTTTATTCCCATCTGCGCGCAAGGCGGCGATAATCTGTCTGCGCTCTCAAAACACATGCCGTGGCATAAAGGCCCAACGGTATTAGCGGCGCTTGATTGTTTCACATCCGAAACGATTGACGAAAGCCTGCCGCTGCGCTTTGCCGTGCAGGACGTCTATAAGCAGGACGACCGGCGCATCGTCGTCGGCCGCGTCGAAAGCGGCGCGCTGCGCCTCGGCGACCGGCTGCTATTTTCTCCTGCCGATACGCAGGCGGGCGTGGCAAGCATCGAAACCTGGCCGGATAAAAATCGCTTGCAGGCGGCTTCGGGCGAGAGCATCGGCATCACGCTCGACGCGCCGGTTTTTGTCGAGCGCGGCATGATCGCCAGCCACAGCGAGCAGCCGCCCAAGCTTAGCAACCGCTTTCGCGCCCGCGTCGTCTGGCTGGGAAAACGGCCGCTTTTCGCCGGACAGGCTTTTACACTCAAGCTTGCCACTCAGGAAACCTCGGCGCAATTGCAACAGATCGAACACATTATCGACACGCAAAATCTTGCGCAGCATGCGGGCGACAGTGTTGCGCACGGGCAGGTGGCGCAGGTGGTGATCCGTACGCGCCGCCTCGTTGCCGTCGACGATTTCACTAGCAGCCGCCTGGGCCGTTTCGTCATGATAAGCAATCATGCCATCGCCGGCGCTGGCATTCTCAGCATGGAGGGCTTTGCCGATCAGCGGATGACGCATCCGGGCGCCGTCAAATCGACGCATCTAAGCTCGGTGGATTTCGGCGTGACTCAGGCGCAGCGCGCGCGGATGAACGGCCATTTCGGCGGCATATTGTGGTTTACCGGCCTGTCCGGATCCGGCAAATCGACGCTGGCCAAGGCGCTGCAAAAACGGCTGTTCGACAAAGGCTACCAGGTCTATGTGCTCGACGGCGACAATATCCGCCAGGGACTGAGCCGCGATCTCAGCTTTTCGCCGGCCGAGCGCCATGAGAATATCCGCCGCGTCGCCGAGGCGGCGGCGCTGTTCGCGCAGGCCGGGATGATCGTGATTACCGCCTTTATCTCGCCCTACCGCCGGGACCGCGAGCTGGCGCGCGCCCTGACGCCCGAGCTGTTCCACGGCGTCCATGTCAAGGCCTCGCTGGCGACCTGCGAGGCGCGCGATGCGAAAGGCCTGTACAAACTGGCGCGCGCCGGTAAAATCAGCGACTTCACCGGCGTCAGCGCGCCTTACGAGGCGCCGCTCGATGCCGACATCACCGTCGATACGGAAAAAATGGATGTGGAAAACTGCGTCGACGCGCTGACGGCCTATGTCGAGCGGCAGCTGGTGGAGCCGGCGGATGAATTGCAGCCATGACAGATAGTTTCGGATACGGAATAAATTTCGGCGAGCTTTACGAGCGCGACGGGCTGGTCAAGCTCGATGCCACTTTTGTCGGCGAGCTCAAAGCCGCCGATGCGGCGCTGCATCGTCGTTTGCTCGCCGTCCGCGCCGAGCCGGGAACGCTTTCCGATAAAGACCATTCGCAACTCTTGATCGATTTGGCACCGCATCTGGAAGATTTTATCGGCGCGCTGTTCGGCATTTCGCAAGAGATACAGGCATTGGCGCAGCGCCATCACCGGCTGGCGCCGCTTTATGCCTGCAAGCGCCTGTTCGTGCAGCGCCGCGCCGCCAAGGCGATCGCGCCGGATGTGGCATCGCGCCTCGACGGCGAGATGATCTTGCAGATGCTGCCGATCCCGCATGACGGCATCGACATTCTCGAATTTTCCTTCGCCAAGGCGGTGATGGGCTGGCTGGAAAACGAAACGCAGCATACGGCGCTGCTTGAGATGGCGGCGCGCTACGCCGCCTGGGCGCTGTTCAGCGAGGCCGGGCGAAAAAAACATGCGGGCGGCGTGCTGTTCAAGCAGCCGAAAAAACTCGACCCGCTGCATCTCATCCATGTGGAGACAGAGCTGCGCGACGGGGTAACGGTGCTGCGATTGCCGAAAGAGTATCGCCGCGTGCGCGAAGGCTTTGCGCTGACCGATGCCGGCGGCACGATGGAGCAGGCGCTCGACCACGCGCATTACTGCATCTTCTGCCACAATCAGGACAAGGACTCTTGCTCGAAGGGATTCAAGGTGACAGGTGATGGGAAGCAGGTGACGGATCAGAAAGACGATTCCGTTACCCGTTACCTGCCGCCTGTTACCTCTGTCTATAAAAAGAACAGCCTGGGCATCACGCTGGCCGGCTGCCCGCTCGAGGAAAAAATCTCCGAGATGAATGTGCTGAAATCGCAGGGCGTGCCGGTGGGCGCGCTGGCGATGGTCGTGGTCGACAATCCGATGTGCGCCGGCACCGGGCACCGCATCTGCAACGATTGCATGAAATCCTGCATCTACCAGAAACAAGAGCCGGTCAACATCCCGCAGGTCGAAACGCATGTGCTGAGAGACGTGCTGAATTTGCCTTACGGCTTCGAGATTTATTCGCTTCTGACGCGCTGGAATCCGCTCGATCTCGAGCGCCCGTTGCCGCGCCCCGATAGCGGCCGCAAGGTGCTGGTGGCGGGCATGGGCCCGGCGGGCTACACGCTTGCGCATCACCTGATGAATGACGGCCATACGGTCGTGGGCATCGACGGCTTAAAGATCGAGCCGCTACCGGAATCGCAGGCGTTGCTTGCGCCGATTAGAGACATCAACGATCTCTATGAATCGCTCGATGCGCGCGTGCTCGCCGGGTTCGGCGGCGTCGCCGAATATGGCATCACCGTGCGCTGGGATAAGAATTATTTGAAAATTATTCGCCTGCTGCTCGAGCGGCGCGCGCAGTTTTCGCTGATCGGCGGCGTGCGTTTCGGCTCGTCCTTGACGTATGATAATGCATTCGCGCTGGGCTTCGACCATATCGCGCTATGCATGGGGGCGGGGCGGCCGACCTTGATCGACATGCCAAACGGCCTGGCGCGCGGCGTGCGCGCGGCGTCGGATTTCCTGATGGCGCTGCAGCTCACCGGTGCCGCCAAAGCCGATTCCATCGCCAATCTACAAATCCGCCTGCCGATCGTCGTCATCGGCGGCGGCCTGACCGCCATCGACACCGCCACCGAGTCGCTCGCCTATTACCCGGTGCAGGTCGAGAAATTCCTGGCGCGCTACGAGGCGCTGGCGCTGGCGCGCGGCGAAAAAGCCGTGCGCGCCGGTTGGAGCGAGGAAGAGGCGCTGGTCGCCGAGGAATTTATTTCGCATGCGAAACGAATTCGCGAGGAGCGCAAAAAAGAAAAGCCGAATGTGTGGTCGTTGCTCGACGGCTGGGGCGGGGTGAAGCTCGTCTACCGCAAGCGGCTGATCGACGCGCCGAGCTACCGGCTCAACCACGAGGAAGTCGAGAAAGCCTTTGAGGAAGGCATATTCATCGCCGAGCAATACGAGCCGGTGGGCGTGGAGGTGGATGGTTTTGGCGCGGCCAGCGCAATTCAATTGCGCAAGGTGACAGGTAACGGAGAGCAGGTAACGGAAAAAGAAAATGATATTTCCGTTACCCGTCATCCGTTATCCGTTACCTTACCAGCGAAGACGGTACTCATCGCCGCCGGAACCAATCCCAATACGGTTTTACAGCGCGAGGACCCGGTGCATTTCGCACTCGACGGGAAATATTTCCGCGCCATCGGCGAAGACGGATTGCCGGTCGTGCCCGAGCGTGTCGCCAAGCCGGGCATCGTGCAGGTCCTGATGTCGGTGGATGAAGCGGGCAGGGCGGTGAGCTTCTTCGGCGATCTGCACCCGTCCTTCGCCGGCAATGTCGTCAAGGCTATGGCCAGCGCCAAGCAAGGCTATCCGGTGGTGAGCGCGGCGCTTAAGCGCCGCAGTCTCCAGTCTCCAGTCTCCAGTCTCCAGTTTTTAGAAAATATCAACCAGCAGCTCCGCGCGACGGTACATGCAGTGAATCGCCTGACGCCGAAGATCGTTGAGGTGGTGATTCATGCGCCGCTGGCCGCGCAGGCTTTTCAACCGGGGCAGTTTTACCGGCTGCAGAATTTCGAGGCCAATGCACTCACCACTCGCCACTCATCACTCACCACTACTCTCGCTATGGAAGGTCTTGCCATGACCGGCGCTTGGGTGGATAAGCCGCGCGGTCTGCTCTCGGTCATCGTGCTCGAAATGGGCGGTTCGTCGGATTTGTGCGCGCATTTGAAAATCGGCGAGCCGGTGGTGTTGATGGGGCCGACGGGCACGCCGACCTATATTCCAAAAAACGAAAACGTGCTGCTGGCCGGCGGCGGCCTGGGCAATGCGGTGCTGTTTTCCATCGGCAAGGCCATGCGCGAAAACGGCTGCAAGGTGCTGTATTTCGCCGGCTATAAAAAAGCCGCCGACCGCTATAAAACCGAAGAGATCGAAGCGGCGGCGGACGTGGTTGTCTGGTGCTGCGACGAGACGTTGCTGTCCAAAAACCGTCCGCAGGATTTTTCATTCCATGGCAATATCGTCGAGGCCATGCTCGCCTATGCTCAAGGAAAACTCAGCACTCAGCACTCAGTACTCAGCACTATCCACCGCCTCATCGCCATCGGCTCCAACAAGATGATGGCGGCGGTGGCCGTTGCGCGCCACGGCGTGCTCGCTGCTTACTTCAATCCGAAACATGTCGCCATTGGCAGCATCAACTCGCCGATGCAATGCATGATGAAGGAAATCTGCGCGCAATGTCTGCAAAAACATATCGACCTGGTAACCGGCCGGGAAAGCTATGTTTATTCCTGTTTCAATCAGGACCAGAATCTCGATGATGTGTCATTTTTGCATCTGGCCGAGCGATTATCGCAAAATTCCCTGCAGGAAAAGCTTACGGCACAGTGGATTGATGCGTGTTTGCAGCAACTTGAACTGCGCCAGACCGCTGCCTGAGTCGTAATTAGGAACGCCAGCAATCTCAACAAGTTAACCGAAAATCAATCTTTTTTCGCTACTTGTTATAGAATGCGCAAAATCTCTGAACAGGCAGTGTTGAAGCAGGTCCATGCATATGGCTAGCCGTAATCCCACCAAGGAAACGACGTTACCGGAAGAGGATCCAGCTTCCGAAAAGACCAAGCTCGATGCGGTAAGCCATGCTGCCGAGGCCGAGGATGTTGACGAGGTAAAACCGCCGGCCAAGCCGGTACGCCTGGGCGAAAAACTGGTGGCGCTCGGCCTGATTTCCGACGACCAGCTGCAAATTGTGCTCACCGAGCAGAAAAGCTCCAAGAAACTTTTCGGCGCCATCCTCGTCGAGATGGGCTTTATCACTGAAAGCGCGCTCGGCGAAGTGCTCGCCGAGTCTTCCGGCGCCCAGAAGTTCGACCCGAAATCGACGATGCTGGATTCGACGGTGGTGCGGCGCATTCCCAAGGAGCTCGCCGCCCGCCACAAGATTATCCCGGTCGCCTACGAAAACGACGTGCTGCAATTGGCGATGGCCGACGTCTATAACGTGCTGGCGATCGACCAGGTACGCCGGCATGTGCCGCGCAGCACCAAGATCGTGCCGGTCTATTGCACCGAGTCGGAAATCCTCGAGCTGATCGACCAGTATTACGATTACGAAATCTCGGTCGACGGCATTTTGCGCGAGATCGAAACCGGCATCCGCGACAACACCAACAAGCTCGACGGCAGGCAGGAAGGCTACGTCAATCCGACCGTGCGCCTGGTCAACGCGCTCTTGGTCGATGCGATTAAAAGCGGCGCGTCGGACATTCATTTCGAGCCGGAAGGCACGTTCCTGCGCCTGCGCTACCGCGTCGACGGACAGATGCTGCAGATACGCTCTTTCCACCGCGATTACTGGTCGGCGATGGCGGTGCGCATCAAGATCATGTCGGGGATGAACATCGCCGAAACGCGCAACCCGCAGGACGGCCGCATTTCCTACAACGTGCAGGGCCGCGAGGTCGATTTCCGCGTGGCGACGCAGCCGACCGTGCATGGCGAGAATATCGTGATGCGTCTGCTCGACAAGGCGAAATCGCTGGTGCCGCTCGAGAATCTCGGCTTTTCCAACCATAATATCGACGTGCTGAAGAAGCTGCTCAAGCGCCCGGAAGGCATCATCATCGTCACCGGCCCGACCGGTTCGGGTAAAACCACGACGCTCTATTCGGTGCTTTCCTACATCAACAACATCGACACCAACATCATGACGCTGGAAGATCCGGTGGAGTACCAGCTGCCGCTGATCCGCCAGAGCTATGTGCGCGAAGGCACCGGCATGGATTTCTTAAACGGCATCAAATCGCTGATGCGCCAAGACCCCGACATCATCTTCGTCGGCGAGGTGCGCGACGAGGACACGGCGCTGATGGCCGTGCGCGCGGCGCTGACCGGCCACCAGGTATTCACTACGCTGCACACCAACGACGCGCTTGGCGCCATTCCCCGCCTGGGCGATATCGGCGTGCCGGCGCATCTGCTCGCCGGATCGCTGATCGGCTGCCTGGCGCAGCGCCTGGCGCGCAAGCTATGCAAGCATTGCAAAAAACCGAGGACCGCCGAGGCGGAAGAATGCAAAATCCTCGGCGTCGACCCCGCCAAGGGAGCGACGGTCTACGAATCGGTGGGATGCCCGAAATGCAAAAACAAAGGCTATAAGGGCCGCACCGCCATCGTCGAGATCATGCGCGTGGATAAAGGGCTCGACGAGCTGATTTCCACCCATGCCACCCGCCGCGTGATGACCGAATATCTGTTGGCCAACGGCTTTGTCACCATGCAGCAGGACGGCATCGACAAGGTGCTCGCCGGCGAGATTACGCTGTCCGAGCTGATCAACACCATCGACCTTACCGACAGGCTGTAGCACGGTATGCCTACCTTTACCTATAACGCGATAAATGATTCGGGACGCAGCATGCGCGGCGTCGTCGTGGCGGATAACGAGCTCGATCTGGAAGCGCGGCTGAAGGAAACCGGCCTCGACCTGGTCAGCGCCAGGGAGATGCAGGCCAAGAAAACCTCGCGTTTCGGCAAGGTCAAGCTCAAGGACATGATTATTCTGTGCATGCACATGGAGCAACTCGACAAGGCCGGCGTGCCGCTGCACGACGCGCTGGCGGACGTGCGCGACTCCAGCGAATCCGCGAAGATGCGCGACGTGCTGACCGGCGTCTACGAATCGGTGAAGAACGGCGCGATGCTCTCGAAGGCGTTGACGGCCTACCCGAAAATATTCAACGAAGTCTTTACCGGCCTGATCGCCGCCGGCGAAAAAACCGGCAATCTGTCCGAATCATTCGTGCATCTGTCGGAGCATTTGAAATGGTCGGCGGAAATCCGCCGCAAGGTCAAGAAAGCCACCCGCTATCCTGTCGTCCTGCTGCTGGTTATCACTGGCGTGATCGCGGTATTGATGACGCAGGTGGTACCCAAGATGGTCGAGTTCATCATCTCGCAGGGCTTCAGTCTGCCGATCCATACGCGCGCCCTGATCGCCTTCTCTTATGCCTTTGAGAATTACTGGTATTTTATGATCGGTGTTCCGCTGGGGATCATATCATTCATTTTGATTTTTTACCGCATATCGGAGCCGTTTGCCTACAAAATCGACAGCATCGTCTTACGGGTTCCGGTCATCGGGCCGGTCGTCCGCAAGATCGACATGGCGCGTTTCACGCACTTTTTCTCGGTGATGTTCAACAGCGGCATCGACATACTCGATTCGCTGGAAGCCGCCAAGGGCGTGGTCAGCAACCGCGTGCTGCGCGAGGCCATCGATATGGTGAAAACCAACGTCAGCGAAGGCACGTCGCTGACCGCCAGCTTGCGCATGTCCAATCAGTTTCCCAACCTGGTGATCCGCATGTTCAAGGTCGGCGAGGATAGCGGCAACATGGCCGAAGCGCTGGAGAACATCAACTTTTTCTACAACCGCGAAGTCAATGATGCGGTGGAGGCGATGGTCGGCATGATCCAGCCTACCCTGACGGTGGTGATGGGCGTGATGATCTTTTGGATTATCGCGGCGGTATTCGGTCCCCTCTATGAATCGTTCAGCAAAATTAAATTCTAGGCGCTGTTGACGTATTTTATGGATGACCTTCCATGAAAAAGAATGCTAAGGTAACAACCGCATAGTCCACAGTGGCACGGCATAAAGAATGGCGCTGAAGTTACCTACGTTTTCGCGAAAAGCAAAAAGTGAAGCCCCTGTTTCTTCGCCCGCAGCGAGCCCGACGGCGAAATCCAAATCCCCTGCCGCAAAAACCAAGGCATTCAAGGCCGCCAGGGGCGAAAAATTCGTCCTCTTCGTCGGCGACGAGGGCGCGATCCTGGTATTTATCAAAAATAACGTGGTGCTCAGCCGCCAGTATGTGCCCGACGCCAGCCAGCCCAATCTCGACGATCTGCAGCAGACGCTGGAAAAGAACATCAAGGCGCCGATCATGATGGTCATCGACAGCCTCGACCAGACGTTCGTCCAGCAGACACTGCCGCCGGTCAGCTCGATGAGCGTGGGCAAGCTCATCAAGAAGCGGCTCGACCGCGATTTCGCCGCCAACGACATCAAGGGCGCCATCATTCTCGGGCGCGACAAGACCGGCCGCAAAGACTGGAATTTCATGATGATCGCGCTCGAAAAGAGCCCGCAGCTCAAGATCTGGCTCGACTTCATGACGGCGGTCAAGAACCGCTTCACCGGCATTTATCTCGTCTCGGTCGAGGCGGAAACCATGATCAAAAGCCTGGAGCAGGCCATGGGAATCGCCAAGATCACCGGCGGCGCCGAATGGAAATTCCTGGTCAGCCACAACAAGGTCGGCGGCTTCCGCCAGGTCATCCTGCGCAACGGCAAGATCGCCTTTACGCGCCTGGCGCAGCCGGTCGGCGAGGCCAACCCGGAAGTGATCGCCGGCAATATCGAGCAGGAAATGATCAATACGATCGAATACATGAAGCGGCTGTCTTACAACCCGGCCTCCGGCCTGGATATTTTCATCATCGCCTCAGCCGCCATCAAGGAAGCGATCGACGTTTCCAAATTCGATGCCACCACCTTGCACATGCTGACGCCGTTCGAAGTGGCGCAATATCTGAATATCGAGGGCGCCACCCAGCCGACCGACCAGTTCGGGGACGTCGTGCTGGCGGCCATCATCGGCTGCAGCAGCAAGCATATTCTCAAGCTGGCGGTGCCGCAATCGAAGGTGCTGGACAATTATTACCAGCTGCTGACAATGCAGCGCGTGATTGGGAGTGCCTGTATTTTGAGCCTGCTGGGCTATGCGCTTTACAGCGGGTACGAGCTCTATGACCAGATCACCATGCTGGGAGAATTCGAGCGGGAAAAACAGATGGAGCAGCGCAAGCTCGACGAGTTGAAGATGGAGATCCACAAAAGCAACCTGGATATCGACAAGGTCAGCGACATCATCGATCTCTATAAGGGGTTGCGCGATGAACTGACGTCGCCGCTGCCGTTTATCCTGAAGCTGGAAAAAGGCAGGAATGAGCAAGGCCAGCCGATCCTCATGGCGCCGATTCGCATCGAGGCGTTCGAATGGGCGCTTGATACCACGACGGTGGTGACCGGCAAAAGAGGCCGGTCACGCAAGGCGCACACCGCCGCCGACCCGGCAGGAGGCAATAAGATCATTCCGCAGATGCTGACGAACCTGACCTTGGAATTGCCGACGGTCATCGACGATCCCAAGGGCTTGCAGACGATCAAAAAGAAAGTGCTGGCGGATTTTAACGGTGTTTTCAAGGCGCCGTCCTATCAGGTGAGCTTTCCGGAAAAAGAGGCAGTGGAAAAAGAAAAAACCGATAATCTTGAAATCAACTTCAATCAGCAGAAAACCGAGACTAGCCCGACTGCTGCCGTTGCCACGCACCAACTGAAGATTATTATCAAAGGCCCCGCGATCGACACTGCCGGCACCATGCCAGCCGCCGTTACTCCCGCGGTGCCGAATCCCGTCTTGCCCTCGCCCCCTAACGGATAGTCCCATGCAGGTTTCCTCCATAAAAAATACCATACTCCGGGAAGCGTTGATCGGCATTGCCGCGCTTTTGGTGGTGGGTGCGCTTACCTATTTCCTCATGGACATGGTCGAAGCGCAAATCCAGGAAACCCAGGCGATGCAGACCAGCGTGAGCACGGTAAAGAGCAATCGTCAGATGCTACTGGATAAATATACGAAGGTTCAGGACAATGCCGAGTTGTATCAAGATTACCTCAAGCAAAATGCCGGCGAGGGATTATCGACGGACCGCGCCATCATCGAAAAGAAATTCGTGGCGTTTAAAAATAAATTTTTTCTTGGCGACAACACGCGCGTCACTGTCAGCCGCACCGAGAATCCGAAAGACCAGAAATATATCCGGCCCAGCCATTACGTCACCAGCAGCGACGTTAACGTGACGTTCGAGGCGCTGACCGATGAGGACATATACGCGTTGCTACAATCCATCGGCCAGGAAATGCCGGGCATTGCGAAGTTCAAAACGTTCAACATAAAACGCGACAGCCTCATCACCGACGAAAGCGTGCGCAGCATTGCCTCGAACGGGCAATATAAAATCGTCAGCGGCAATGTTGTCTTCACCCTGTTTGGCATTAAGCCGACGGAGTTCAAAGATCCGACTAAGCCCGCCACGGATGCAGGGGGTCCCAATGCGGCGCCCTAGCCTTACTCTCCTGTTGCTATGTGCCTTGTCGCCGGCCGGCGCGGCCTTCGCGCAGCAGCCGGCGCCGCCGGTTACGCCGGTGCCGGAAGAGGAGCTGTTGGAGGAGGACGATCTGGTGGAAGCGATGCGCCGGATCAACGGCATTAAAATAAAAAGCCTGTTTTTCACCAGGCAGGAAGTCGGGATTGTCCGTTATGCCTACGCCATCTACGCCAAGCTTCCCACCGCTACTGCCGAAGATAAATTCAACGAGGAGGCATTTCTCAAGCAGTTCGCCGTGATCCGGACCAAGAATGAAGTGACCGTATTCACCTACCCGCAGTTTTTTCTTGATTCCATTGTGTACCATCATAAAAATAATTGGATCGCGTGGATCAACAATAAGAAAATAACGCAGGATACTGCCGGCGAAAACAGCGAGCTGCGGATTATCGGCATCGACGAGAATAAAGTGGTGGTGGAATGGAAGCCGCTGTATATGGACAAGGTCGCCGAAGTGTGGCAGAAAACCACCCATAAAGACATCAAGGTCAACACCAAGGAAGGGACGGTAGTGTTCACCCTGCGCCCCAACCAGACCTTTACCTCCTACCAGATGAAGGTCGTCGAGGGAAAAGTGCAGCCGGTCACCATCGGCAATAACGTCGCCGACGCCGGCCAGCCCTTACCCGGCATGGACATGGAACCGCCTGCCGATTTGCCGATAGGAACGCCCATCGACCCGGTTACGGCCGGGCAGGAAAATGCCGATAGCAATCAAGGCCTGTCGGGCTTGCTCAATCAGTATAAAAAGATGGAACCGCCCAAAGGCCAGCCTACACCCTGATGACATCATCCGCACAAGGAAATTCTATGACCGCAACTGCTTCCCCGCTTTCCGTTCACGACGTCCACAAAACCTACGCCGGCCGCAAGGTACTTGCCGATATCAGCTTTTCGCTGGTGCCCGGCGAGATTTTCGGGCTCATCGGCCTCAACGGCGCCGGCAAGACGACATTGATCAAGATCATCCTCGACCTCATCAATGCGCAGCAGGGCGACGCGAAGATTTTCGGCGCGAAATCGACCAATCTCCAGGCGCGCAGCCAGCTCTCCTACCTGCCGGAAAAATTCCAGCCGTCGCGCTATCTCAAGGGCATGGAATATCTCGACCTGGCGCTGTCCTATTACCGCAAAAAACTTGATAAAAACGAAGCGCAGGAAAAAGCCGCCAAACTCGATTTAGACCCTAAAGTGCTGGCACTTCGCGTCGGCGGCTATTCCAAGGGCGTGGGGCAGAAGCTGGGTTTGCTCGGAGCGTTCATGGTGGACGCCTCGCTGCTCATACTGGACGAGCCGATGAGCGGCCTCGACCCCAGCGCCCGCATCAAGCTGAAAAATATGCTGCTCGACCAGAAAAAACAGGGCAAGACGATTTTTTTCAGCTCGCATATTCTGTCGGACATTGATGAAATCTGCGACCGCATCGGCGTCATTCATGAGGGAAAGCTGTTTTTCATCGGCACGCCGCAGGCATTTAAGGCGAATTACCAAGAAACATCGCTGGAAAAAGCCTTCCTGAATTCCATCGAAGGCACCGACGTCGCCAGCCACTAGGACGCGTTCTAGAACTGCTGCTTGGTATTGAGCGACTCAATGCTTGGCAGCATGCTGCGAATGGCGCCCGACCGCTTGCCCATGTCGTGCTGCTTGATGGAAAGGCGCAGGTTCGACGGGTTGTCGGATTCCGCCAGCGCCATCTCCTCGGAAATGATGCCTTGCGCGTAAAGGTCGATGAGCGACTGGTCGAAGCTTTGCATGCCGAGATCGCGGCTTTTTTCGATCTGCTCCTTGATTTCCTTGACGCGACCTTCCTGGATCAGCGTTTTGATAAAGCCCTGGTTGAGTAATATCTCCAGCGCCACCTTGCGTTCGCCGCGCACGTCGGTGATCAGGCGCTGCGACAAAATGGCCTTGAGGTTCAGCGAGAGGTTGAGCAGCACCTGCTTATGTTTTTCCTCCGGGAAGAAATTGATCACGCGCTCGATCGTCTGATGCGCGTTGTTGGCGTGCAGCGTCGCCAGGCACAGATGCCCGGTTTCCGCGAAGACGATCGCATGCTCCATGGTTTCTTTGTCGCGTATCTCGCCGATGACGATGACGTCGGGCGTCTGGCGCAGGGCATTTTTCAGGCCGATGCCGAAAGAGTAGGTGTCGATGCCGACATCGCGCTGGGTGATGATGCAGTTCTTATGCTCGATGATGAATTCCACCGGGTCCTCGATGGTCACCACATGGCCGTAGCCGTGCAGGTTGCGGTAGTTGAGCATGGAAGCCAGCGACGTCGATTTGCCCGATGCGGTGGGGCCGACGACCAGGATCAGCCCGCGCTTTTCCATGATGAGGTCGGAATAGACTTTCGGTAGGCCGAGCGATTCCAGCGACGGGATCTGCGTCTGGATGCGGCGGATGACCATGCCGGTATGCTGGCGCTGGCGGAAGATATTCACGCGGAAGCGCGCGATGTTTTTCCAGTTGATGGCGGTGTTGTATTCCAGCGTCGATTCGAATTCTTCGATGATTTCCGGCGTGACCAGGCCCGACAAAATATTTTTCATGTCTTCATCGGTCAATTTTTCTTCGCCGACATGCACAATGGACGCGCCGATGCGCAGCGACGGGCAGGTATCGACCGTCAGGTATAAATCCGACGCGCCTTTCTCGATAAACGCCTGGATGAGTTGGTCGACGTTGAATGGCATAAGCCTAAAACCCGTTATGCGCCGGTTTGACGTTGGCCGCGGCGGTGGGCTTGCGAGTATTGTTATTGGCCGTCGTCTGGCCGCCGCCGGTTTGCGGATGATGGGATTTGACGCTGCCGCCGGCAAACGGGCTGCCCTCTTCCGAGTCGTCGGTGGTGCTACTGGCCAGCGCGCTTTTGGCCGTCTGCTCGGTAATGATGCCCTGGTCATACAGTGCAAACACGCTGTCTTTCATCAGGCACATGCCGACCTTGCTGCCGATCTGCAGCATCGAGTAAAGCTGCGGTATCTTGCCTTCGCGGATCAGGTTGCGCACCGCCGGCGTGCCCAGCATGATTTCGTGCGCGGCGACGCGGCCGTCATCCTTGCGCTTGAGCAACGTCTGCGTAATGACCGCTTCGAGCGACACCGAAAGCATGGCGCGGATCATTTCCTTGTCGTTGGCGGGGAAGACGTCGATGATGCGGTCGATGGTTTTCGGCGCCGAATTCGTATGCAGCGTGCCCATCACCAAGTGGCCGGTTTCGGCGGCGGTCAGCGCCAGCTGGATCGTTTCCATGTCGCGCAACTCGCCGACCAGGATCACGTCGGGGTCTTCGCGCAGGGCGCTGCGCAGCGCCTTGGCGAACGACTTGGTGTTCTTGCCGACCTCGCGCTGGTTGATGAGGGATTTTTTCGACTGGTGAATAAACTCCACCGGGTCTTCGATGGTGATGATGTGCTTGGCGTCGTTGGCATTGATATGGTTGACCATCGCCGCCAGCGTCGTCGATTTACCGCTGCCGGTCGGGCCGGTGACCAGGATCAGTCCCTTATGCAATGCGCAGAGTTTCTTGAGAATGTCCGGCGCGCCCAGCTCTTCCAGCGACAAGATGCGATCGGGAATGGTACGTAATACCGCCGCCGGGCCGTTGAGCGTGTTGAAGGCATTGACACGAAAGCGCATATTCTCGCCGAAGGAAATCGCGAAATCGAGCTCGAAGTCGCGCTCGTAATCGGAACGCTGCTGCTCGGTCATGATCGAATAGAGCATTTGCTTCACGTCTTCGACCGTCAGCGGATTGGTTTTGTAAGGCGTCATCTGGCCGTGTATGCGCAGCACCGGCGGATTGCTAGCGGATAAATGCAAATCCGACGCCTTATTTTTCTGCGTAAATACCAGCAGGTCGGTGATTTCCATGTATGGGCTCGCGGTTGGCGTGAAGGTGGTGGTGGCTATTGTCTATTAGAGCTAATAAACGTTAATCTTTCCTGAATTTTTTGTGGATTTCCGGGAATTACTTCGCCGCGGCCGCTTGCCTCGAGTATCTGCCGGTACAGCTTGGCGGCCTCTTCGTAATTCTTCTGCTTATCCAGCATGATAGCCAGGTTGTACCGATAGGTGAGATTTTCCGGCGCCAGGGCAATGGCGCGGAACATTTTGGCGCTGGCCCGGTCGAAATCGCCGAGCTTCTGGTAGATGACCGCCATCTGCGCCGGAATCGGGCTGAAATCCGAATTACGCGCTTCCAGTTCGGCAAGCTGGGTGAGGGCTTGTTCAGGCGCTTCGTCGGCCATGAGCACGAGGAAATTATTGAGCGCGTCGCGGTTCTTCGGGTCGAGCGCCAAGAGCTTGGCATAAAGCGGGCGGGCGAGCTCGATCTGCCCGGCGCGGTGATAGGTGGTGGCCAGGCCGAACAGCGCATGGGTATTGTTCGCATCGTTGCCCAGCACGTTTTTATAAATCTCGGTTGCCTCGCTGGTATTGCCGGCAAGCAGCGCGTAATACGCTTTCTCAAGTTCGTAATTGAGATTGGCCTTGCGGTTTTTCATCTCGATCTTGATGCCGTGCGCCTCGTGCTTGACGGTGCTTTCGGTGATGGTTTCCCCGGGCGAGCCGGAGATGGCGCTTAAATCCTTGGTGCGGTCGATTTCCACGAGCTCGGAGCCGGGCTTCTTGCGCTTATCCAAACCGGACGGCATTCCCTTGACTACTTTTTTGCTCTCGGCCGAGAGATCGCGCTCTGGCTCCGATACGGATTCGTCGACCGGCGGCTGCTCGATCAGCGTGTCTTGCGCGGCGATGCGCGTGGTATTTTTGGCGCGAACAACATCCTTTCCGGAAGGTATGATCACCGGCAATACCGTCGGTGCCATGGAAATAGGCTCTTCCTGCGCGACCACGTCATCGAGGTCTTGCGCGATGCTGTCGAGCGCCGCCTCATGATAGTCGGCACTGGCATCGGTGCTTGCGGCAGGTTCGACTTTTTCTATCGGGCCGGCAATCTGCGGCGCCGCATCCGTCACCGAAATCACCATTTTCGGCGCGGGCGCCACGGCAACGGGCGCTACCGGCAACGGGGCAATCGGCGCGGCGGGAGTGGGAGGAACATAGTCCGGAGTGGCAATGAGCGGTGCGTTGGCATCCATGCCGGCCGGTTCGCCTGCCGAAGGCGTGAGCTTGGACAGCTCCGATTCTTGCGTGGGCGCGTGATAATAGACCGATTCGGCGATTTTCACCGGGTCGGGCAGGCTGGCGCGGCCTTGGCTTTTTATCTCTTCCGGCGACACATTGCTTGCCACATAACGTATGGTTTCTTTGTGGATGACGGCGCCCGATTGCACGGAAACGATGCGGTCGCCGGCCGGGGCCGTCGCCTCAGCCGGCGGTTGCGCCGACGCGCTCGCGGCGGTGACGTAGGCATTGACCGGCGGCGATAAGGTAATTGGTTTTTGCGTGACGCTTGCAACGTTACTGCCGCCCATGCTGACGCTGGCGGTCATCGCGGCGGGTTTTTTCTGAACCGCCTTGAGGTTGGGAATAGTGATTTTCAACGGCGTTGCCGGCTTGGCGATTTTGACTTCGGCGATTTTTTGAACGGGGGCCAGGGGTTCTGCGGCGAACAGCCTGACCGGCGGAGGTTTATGGGCGGCGGCCTGCCGCCTGGCGGCGTAAGGGTTGCCCGCGCCAGGATTTTCGTAGCCGGACCTGGAGAAATTTGCGGCTTCTTCGGGGCTGTAACGAATGGTTTCCCCGTAGGCGAGCGATGAAAAAAGAAGGCAGAAAATCCCGCAGAACAAGGCAGTCCCGCGCAGTGCATAAGGGGTCGGTACGCTCAAATACGCCATGCCGTCTATCAGTTGCCGCAACTACATATAGTGTAGTTTATGTATTTACACCACAATTTACATAAAAAGACACCAAAAAAACGCTCTTGCCGGGAATTATTTTTTGCTGGCATGGCAATTGCAAAATCGTCCTGCATGAAAATCTGCCGCGCGCTATTTTTTCTTGCCGTTTTACTGACGGGTGTATGCCTGCCGGGAGTGCCTGTGTATGCGCAAGATGCCGCGCCTTCTGCCGTGCCGCCGCCCGAGAAATTTATCTCGCTGCAAAAAGCCTCTCCGCCGGGCGTAAAAAAACATCACTCGCCGCCGCCGCCCATCCGGTTTTTTTCCGCCAAGCCGCAGATGCAAGCGCGGTCCAGCAAAAAAAATCCGGTGGCAAAACCCATCGCCGTATTGCCCTTAGCGCCGCCGGCAAGCCGCGCCGCGCCGGCTGCAGTCCCAACGCCTACCGACGCGCAGATGAGCGCCCAGCGCGCGCAGCAATTGCTTTCCATTTTCAGCGAAGCCCATTAGACTTCCGCATAACTCTACTTTGGCTTCAAACCTGCTCGCGACGGAGCCTCCCTCGAAAACGTCATGTACTTATTTGTACACTCGTTTTCTTGGACTCCATCGCTTCGCGTTTTTTTGCCAAAGCGAGTTCTGTAAGAAGTCTAGTAAGCTTGGTACCTATGGCGTTATTTTCAACCTTGCGGCCGGCGCTGCATCTTTTGCCGCCTGAGGCGGCGCACCGGCTGGGCATCTTGGCCTTGCGAAACGGTTTGCTTCCCGCGACGCCGCTGCCGCATTATTCCGCCCTCGAAACGACCGCGCTCGGCCTGCGTTTTGCGCATCCGCTGGGCCTTGCCGCCGGCTTCGATAAAAACGCCGAGGCTTATGGCGCGCTGCTTAGGCAAGGATTTTCCTTCGTCGAAACCGGGACGGTCACGCCGCTGCCGCAACCGGGAAATCCGCAACCGCGCCTGTTTCGGCTACCGCAGGACGGCGCCGTCATCAACCGGCTGGGCTTCAACAATGCCGGGATCGAAACCTTCGTCGCCAACCTGTCGGGCCGCGACAAAACACGCGGCGTTGTCGGCGCCAATATCGGAAAAAACAAGCTTTCCGAAGTGGCGATCGACGATTATGCCGCGGCCATGCGCGCGGTCTACCCGCATGCCGACTACATCACCGTCAACATCTCCTCGCCCAACACCGAAGGGCTGCGCGCTTTGCAAAAACGCGACAGTCTTGAATCGTTGCTGGCCGCGCTCATTGACCTGCGCAGGCAATGCGTCGAAGCCGGCGGTGCGCATGTGCCGTTGCTGGTAAAAATCGCTCCCGATCTCGGCGCGCAGGAGAAAGCCGACATCGCCGCCGTCATCACTACCCATGCGATCGACGGGCTGATTGTCAGCAACACCACCATCGCCCGCCCGCCTACGCTCAAAAACCGCCATGCCCGCCAGCAAGGCGGTTTAAGCGGCCGGCCGCTCTTTGCGCCATCCACCCAGATGCTCGCCGACATGTACCGGCTGACCGAGGGAAAAATATTATTGGTCGGGGTAGGGGGCATCGCCAGCGCCGCCGACGCCTATGCGAAAATCCGCGCCGGTGCGACGCTGCTGCAGCTCTATACGGCGCTGGTTTACCAGGGATTCGGCGTGGTGCGCGCGATTTGCGACGGGCTGGAAAAACGATTGGCGCGCGACGGGTTTTCGCATGTCAGCCAGGCGGTCGGCGCCGACGTTAAGGGCGCTTGAGGGCCCGCTTTTTGGGCTTGGTCGGTTTGGGTGTTTCTTCTTTCGGCTTTTCTTCCTTCGGTGCGTCCGCCGCATTCGCCGCTTCCGGGTCGCTGCGCAGCTCGCAGGCAAGCACGCTCACATCATAGACCGGGTGCTCGAGGCCGGAAAGGCCGGGGCTGGAGGAAAACATCCAGCCGAGAAAAATGCGCTGCGAGCCTTCGCCGGCTTTCAGTTCCGAGATTTCCAGCAGCGCCGCGTTTTCCGGACGTTCTTCCGGCGGCGCGCTCCAGCAGCGCCTTGCGATGATCTCGATATTGCCGAAGCGCAGCGCCGTTCCCAGCGGGCCTTCGATTTTCGAGATGCGGCCGGTGACTTTGTTGAGCCCCTGCAGCACGATCGTATTATATTCCGGCGGTTTTTCCTGCGTCTCGTCGGGCGCAACTTGCTGCGCCAGCGCGTGCCCGTACCACAGGCAGGCAATCGCTATGACGACGGGAAGGCGCATTACGGCGTTGCGGTGCTGCCGGATTCCGGCGCCTTTTTATCTTTGTCGACGCCGCCGCCGCTAAAGACGAACTTGCCGATCAGCTCTTCGATATTGACCGCCGACTGCGTGTAGTCGATCTTGCCGCCATCGGCGAGCATTGCATCGCCGCCGCCGGGCGTGATCTGGATAAATTTCTCGCCGAGCAGGCCGCTGCTGACGATTGCCGCCGAGGAATCTTTCGGCAGCTTGGTCGATCCGCCGATCTGCATGGATACGACGGCGTCGTAGCTGCTCGGATCGAGCTTCATGTCGGACACGACGCCGATCTTGATGCCGCCGATGCGAATATCGCTGCCCAGCGCGATGCCCGAGGCGTTGCTGAAGCGGCCGCTGACCGTGTAGCCGTCCTCGACATGGAGCTGGCTGCCCTCGTAGGCGAACACCAGAAACCCGCCCGCCACCAGCAATACCAGCGCGCCCATCAGCGTTTCAATTACGTTCTTTTGCATGGTCGCTCCTTACGCACCTGTTCTTTTTACTTGTTTCTATGTCGATTCAATAGCAAAAAAGAGATGTTTATAAAGCGAAATCATCGATTGTTCGGATATTCCCATGCATCCTGCGATTCGGCTCCTGCGTCCTAGGCAATGGATTAAAAACGGCTTCGTCTTTGCCCCGCAGCTCTTCGCCGGCCAATTTCTGCAGCCGCAAAGCTGGACTCTCTCCATCATCGCCATGCTCTGTTTCCTGAGTGTTTCTTGCATCGTCTATATCGTCAACGACCTGCATGACGTGAAGGAAGACCGGCTGCACCCGGTCAAGAAGCTCCGGCCGCTGGCGGCAGGCGATATGCCGGTGGCGCAAGCGATACTGATTGCCTGCGCGTTTGCGGCGCTTGCGCTATATTTGATGACGCTGCTGCCTTACCAATGCGCGCTGGTGATTATCGTCTATATCGGGCTGAACCTGAGCTATAGTTTTTATCTCAAGCGCATTGCCATCATCGACGTGTTTAGCATCGCCTCTTGCTATGTGCTGCGCGTGCTGATGGGCGGGTATGCGCTTTCGGTGTTCATTTCGCCGTGGATTATCCTTGCCACGTTCCTGCTGGCGCTTTTCCTGGGCTTCGGCAAGCGTTATCACGAGATGGGCATCGAGGCCTATGCCGGCGCCAAGCCGAACCTGCAGCATTATAACCGCGAGCTGCTCGATCGGCTGGTCACGATCACCGGCGCCGCCGCGCTGCTCACCTACGCCATTTACACTGCCGAGATCAGCCTCAAGCTGGGCAAGCTCGAAATGACCTATACGACGGCGTTTGTCGCGTTCGGCCTGTTTCGCTATTTGCAATCCATCTATGTCTACCGCCAGGGCGGCGAGCCGGAGAGTATTATTCTCAAAGACAAGCTGCAGCTTGTCAATCTGGTGTTGTGGCTGGTAGTGACGTTGTGGATAATGTTTTGAGAGAGTACTCAGAGTCTAGAGTCTAGTAGCTAGTAAAATTTCACTAGATTCTAGACTCTAGACTCTAGACTCTGAGTACTCCCCCCTTACGGCCGCCACGGCTCGTAATCCGCCGTGGTAGGCGCATGTTTCCCGCCGGCAAGCAGCGAGCCGTCGGGGGCGTAGGCGCCTTTGGTGCCGGTCAGGTTCGGCTGGTGTTGTTTTTCCCAGGGGTAATGCAAAACGGTGCGCTCGGTCGGCGGCTTGTCGAACGTGTAATGCATCCAGCCATGCCACTGCGCCGGGATTTTGCTGGCTTCCGCCTTGCCGTGATAGATCACCCAGCGTTTCTCGCGGCGGTTTTTCGGCGTGCGCTTTTCCTTGAAATAGCGGTTGCCGAACTGGTCGGTGCCGACGAGCTTGCCGTGGAGCAGTGAGAATAAACGCGTCGTGATGGTCATGCGCTATAGTGTATTAAGCCCGGTGCCTTTGTCCAGTATTATCGGGGCCTTGCCCGCTGGGATCGCTAGGACGGCTGGCGGGTAGAATTTTGCCTATAGTGGTTATTCCTAATTCAGGTGCGGCGATGGCCGTCTCCAGCGCCTGGATGAATTCTTGCAGGAGATGGTCGTTTTTTCCCGCATTTCGATATTTTAGCAAGGCATCGGTATATTTATCGATACCATGCGAATCTTCCCGCTTTTTTTGTGAGGTGGATTGCGAGACTTTCTGCCCCGTCAACACGCCATCAGCCAATACGATCACCTGCTGACTGACTGCCGGCGCATGGAATTTTGCGCTAACATCGAGTTTGCGAGCGGGCCAGTCATCAAGCCCTTTCTGCACATGCATCTCTTGCCAGAAAGATTCGCGATACCTCACTCCGGCATCGTCCCTGCCGATGAGGAACAGCTTGGGCATTTGCGCCAGATGCTCCGGCATGCCTTCCCAGTCGACGGCATGGCCGATGCAAATGCATTTGCACTTGTTGAAATATTTCTGGATGAGATCTTGCTTATCGCCCGCATCGAAAAGTGATGCGGAGAGATGCTGCTTGGAGAGTGCTTCATCGAGCCTTTGCCGCAGCAGGTTTTCGACCATGAAGGCCAGCCGCCCGCCGATGCTGAACGTTACGAAGCTGAATCCCTTGAACTGGTCGCTGGTCAGGAGCCGGCCCTTATCATCGCAAAAACGGTAGGTGAACAGCTTGTCGGCAAAGGTGCCTAAATCTTTCTCCAGACCTCGCGAGTCGACCTTGATGGAGTTGTTTGCAGATTTATCGACCGGGAAAAGCTTGTTGGCGTTCCAGCTATAGCCGGCGGCGATCCTGTCCATGCGGCTTTTATTGATCGCATCAGGATCGGTGTAGGGACTGAAGGCCAAAAATTTGGATGGCATCGCTTCGCGATGGGCGGGCGATATGACGCTGCTTAACCTGCCGATCGCTTTTTCGATAAAGTCCGGGCCGTCATGCAGCAGTCCGCCCAGGTAGAACACCGACGCGTTGCGGACGGCATCCGCCTCCTTCACCTCGACATATTTGAGGCTTTCCATGCTGACACTGTATCGCGTCGGCTTGCCGTGGACGTAAGGTTTACGGACAATTTCCTTTATTCTAAAGAGGCCGTCTTCTACCGAATCATGCGAATAGCTGTCATGCGCCGGCACATATTCCGCCTGTGCTGCCGCAACCATGTCGGGCAATTCATGATTATGCCTAAAAGTGATTTTCGCTTTCGCCATGTGCTTCTATCGATGTCGTCCCAGCGCAGACTTATGATGATGATTAATCATAAGCATAACAGCTTAAATAAAAATTAATAATTATCCGGCGAGGCTGCCATCGCAAGCCGAGAATTGTTACAGTTTTAAGAGTCGATTATGACGGTTTTATGAACTGGTAAAATATCGATATATCCCAATAGGATATACGGACGCGCGCGCCTGTCCCATAATGGGAATTATAAGCCTAGTAATCCAAAAAGCTCCTAAGCTTGCGCGAGCGGCTCGGATGTTTGAGCTTGCGCAGGGCTTTGGCCTCGATCTGGCGGATGCGCTCGCGGGTGACCGAGAATTGCTGGCCGACCTCCTCGAGCGTATGGTCGGTGTTCATGCCGATGCCAAAACGCATGCGCAGCACGCGCTCTTCGCGCGGCGTCAGGCTCGCCAGAATCCGCGTCGTCGTTTCGCGCAAATTGCTTTGGATGGCGGCGTCGAGCGGCAGGATGGCGTTCTTATCCTCGATGAAATCGCCCAGATGCGAATCTTCCTCGTCGCCGATGGGTGTTTCCAGCGACACCGGCTCCTTGGCGATCTTCATCACCTTGCGGACCTTGTCGAGCGGCATGACGAGGCGCTCGGCCAGCTCTTCCGGCGTCGGCTCGCGGCCGATCTCATGCAGCATCTGGCGCGAGGTGCGCACGATCTTGTTGATCGTCTCGATCATATGCACCGGGATGCGGATGGTGCGCGCCTGGTCGGCGATCGAGCGCGTGATCGCCTGGCGGATCCACCAGGTTGCGTAAGTGCTGAATTTATAGCCGCGGCGATATTCGAACTTATCGACGGCTTTCATCAGGCCGATATTGCCTTCCTGGATGAGGTCGAGGAATTGCAGGCCGCGGTTGGTGTATTTCTTGGCGATGGAAATCACCAGGCGCAAATTGGCCTCGATCATTTCCTTCTTGGCGCGATTGGTCTCGCGCTCGCCTTTTTGCACCGCCATGATCATGCGCTTGAACTCGCCGATATCGAGCCCGGCCGCTTCGGCCATGCGCGCGATTTCCTCGCGCAGCTCGTCGATTTCCTTGCGGTCTTTGGTGACAAAATCTTTCCAGCCTTTTTCCGGGCGCGCCGCGATTTTCTTCAGCCAGCTCGGGTCGAGCTCGCTGCCGATATAGGCGGTAAGAAACACTTTGCGCGGCACTTTGCGGCCTTCGGCCAGGCGCATCAGGCGGCCTTCCAGCGTCATCAGCCGGCGGCTTAGGTCGTAAAGCTTGAGGATCAGGCTGTCGACGCGGTGAATGGTGAAGCGCACGCCCATCATCAGCTCCACCAGCTCGCGATGCAGCTTCTGGTAAATTTTCTCGTCGTCCTTGCTGTATTTGCCTTCGCCGAGCGACTTGTTCATGCGCTTTTCCTGCAGCGAGCGCATTTTCTTGTTGATCTTGGCGAACTGGTCGAGCGTCTCGAGGATTTGCGGTTTCAGCGCGGTTTCCATGGCCAGCAGCGACACCGACACGTCTTCCTCGTCGCTATCTTCTTCGACAACTTCGCCTTCTTTTTTCTCGCCGTCCGCCTCTTCGCTTTCTTCGCTCTCTTCCTCTTCGTCTTCTTCCTCTTCTTCTTCCTCGAACTCGTCTTTGGCGGGGCTAGCGGGCGTTACGATGCCGCCGGTGAATTCACCCGATTCATTGCCGGCGCCGTAGGTGGCGTCGAGGTCGATGATGTCGCGCAGCAGCATGGTTCCGGCGTCGAGCTCGTCGCGCCAGGAGAGAATTTCCTTCATCACCAGCGGGCATTCGCACAGCGCGCTGATGACCGTTTCGCGGCCCGATTCGATGCGCTTGGCGATCTCGATTTCGCCTTCGCGCGACAGCAGCTCGACATTGCCCATCTCGCGCAGATACATGCGCACCGGGTCGTCGGAGCGGCCGACATTTTCGATTTCTTCGGCATCGACCTCGGCCGGCGCTTCGCCCGGCTCGACCGGCGCGCCTTCCTCGGTGACGGTGATGTCGGCGCTGGCCAGCGCGCTGATGGCGGCGTCGATCACTTCCGGCGAAAATTCGTCGGCGGGCAAAATGGCATTGAGCTCGTCATAAGTGATAAATCCGCGCGACTTGCCCAGCGACAGCAGCTTGCGCACGATCGCCTGTTGCAGCTCTTCCTTGCCCGGTTCTTTTTTATTGCCGTTTTTGCCGCCGGCCTTGGTTGGGGCGGGTGTTTTTTCCTTGGAGGCTACGGGCGGTTTTTGGCTTGCCGTTTTGATGTCCGGCTTTTTTTGTTCAGGTATTTTTTTCGACATTTTTTGTTCTATAGCCTGGGGTTTCTTTGGGATAGGGCGGGCGACAGGCTTTGCCGCGACGATTTTTTTCTGCACGACCGGCTTCTTGACCGGTTTTTTTACCGGCGCCTTGACGGCGCGCTTCGCCGGTTTCGCGGCGGGTTTCTTGACGATTTTTTTCACAGGCTTTTTGGCGGCCGGCTTGGGCTTAGGCTTGGGCTGCGGCTTGGATTTGAATTTTGGCTTGGGTTGCGGTTTTTTCAGGGCGGTCGAGCGTTTATTGGCCATGTCTTGCGAACCTTTTTTACTTTTGGAACCGGGCCATAACCACCACATATTATATCCTAATAAGCTGAAAAATATGTATAGTTTAAAAGATAGCCAGGCTGCGCCTACTATTTAAACAGACAAGACATAAGCTATTTTTTACTTTTTTCAATGGGTTTTATGAGAAAGATGGCGATTTAGGCTAAGCCACATCCGTCTCGGCGGGGGCGAAGGTGCGTGCCGTGCGCGCTTTCTCTATGGCCTGCTTGAGTTCGACCAGGCGCGAATAGGCATGATCGTCCATGGTTTGGGCCATGTTTTCCTGGAGCTCCTTGAGCTCGAATTCGAGATGGGCGACCTCGTAGGCATTGGCGGTTTCGTTCCACAGCAAGGCGGCATCTTCGAGCGAAAGCGTGTTGCGGTAGGGAAGGGCGATGGCATCGCTGCCGAAGGCGCCCAGCATGTCGCCCGGCAACTGGCTTTGGATATAGGCCGAGAATGCCTCGTGGTTGTCGAGGACATCCGCTTCGATGGCCGAAAGCGCGCAGTTCCTAAGCGCGTCGAGCCCGGACGCGCGGATGTCGAGCCGCGACACGGTCTCCTCGACCTGGCTCTTATGCAAAAGCTGCGGGAACTGCATCAGCGTATGCAGCATGCGCCGAACCAGCATATCGAGCGCCGCCGAATGGTGCTGCACGACCATATGCTCGACATGCGCCGAGCGCGACTTGCCGTTGCCGCCGGAGAAGGTTTTCTTGCCGCCGGCCTGCTTGCCTGCCACCGGCTGGCTCCAAAGCTGCTTGCGGAAATAAGACAGATAATGGTTTTTCACCGTCGCATCGGTAATTTTCTGGCAAAGCTTGTTGCAGGCGTCATCGAGTGCCGCGCGGCCTTCCGGCAGGTTGAGCCGAAACTGCGACGCCAGCGTCTCCCACTGGATTTCCGACAGGCGGCGCGCGCGCTGGACGATCTGCTCGAAGCTGGCCTTGCCGTGTTTTTGCACGTAGGAATCGGGGTCTTCGCCTTGCGGCAGTGTTGCAAAGCGCAGGCTGTTGCCGGGCTTGAGCAGCGGCAATACTACTTCCGCCGCCCGTGTCATCGCGCGCGCTCCCGCCGCATCGCCGTCGAGGCAAATGACCGGCTCTTTCGCCAGCTGCCATAGCAGCCGCAGATGCTCGGCGGTCACCGCCGTTCCCAGCGTCGCCACCGCATAGGGCACGCCGGCCTGCGCCACCGCCACCACATCCATATAGCCTTCGAGCACCACCACCATGTTGCCGTCGCGCGCCGGCCGCTTGGCGAGGTCGAGATTGAACAGCATCTCGCCTTTTTTGAACAAAGGCGTCTCCGGCGAGTTGAGGTATTTGGGCAGGTTTTTATTGCCGCTGCTATTGGCCAGCAGCCTGCCGCCGAACGCGACGGCCTTGCCCGATACGTTGCGTATCGGGAACATAACGCGGCCGCGGAAACGGTCGTAAGCGGCGCCGGTATCGGCGACGATAATCAGCCCCGCCTCGGCCTGCAGCGCTTGCGAAAACCCGAGCTGCTGCAAATGGGAAAACAGCGCCGTGCGTTCGTCGGGCGCAAAGCCCATGCGGAACTGGCGCAGCGTTTCCGGCTTCAGCCCGCGCTTTTCGACATAGTCGCGCGCGACGCTGCCTGCGGGCGCCAGCAACTGCTTTTCAAACCAGGCGCAGGCCGCTTCGCAAACGTCGTGGAGGGTTTTTTCGCTCTCGTTTTTGCGGCGCTCTTCCGGCGTCGGCGCGGGCAAGGCGATGCCGGCTTCGCGCGCCAGGCGCTCGACGGTTTCCGGATAGGTCAGCCGCTCGTAACGCTTGATGAACTCGATGGCGTCGCCGTGCGCCGCGCAGCCGAAGCAATGGAAAAACCCCTTCTCGTCGTTGATGGTGAAGGACGGGGTTTTTTCGTTGTGGAACGGGCAGAGCGCCTGAAATTCGCGGCCGTGTTTCTTGATGGCGATGCGCCTGCCGATCACTTCCGAGATCAGGAAGTGGGAGCGTAAACGGTCTATGAAAGCCGGCGAAAATCGCATGTGATAAGTCGTTAGTTGTTAGTCATGAGTCGTTAGTATAATATCACCTCGATGCCGTCAGCCACTAACGACTAAGGACTAACGACTAAAGACTTCATGAACCATTCTTTTGCTATCGGCAATCTCGTGCTGCCCATCCATATCCGCCGCCATCCGGCGTCGCGGCGCATGACTATTCGCTACCAGCCGATTACCCACAGTATCGCACTTACTCTACCCCGATATAGCTCGATCAGGCAAGGCCTCTCTTTCGTCGAAGAGAAAAGGGGATGGATCGAGCAGCGCCTGCGCGAACACCCAAGCCGCACCTTGTTTGCCGACGGCCAGACCATTCCTTTTTTGGGCAAGCCGCATTTGCTTAAACATAGCGAGGGCAGGGGAGTGGTGCGGGTGGAAGATGGCGTGATCATCGTCCCCGGCGCGCAGGAATTCATGGCGCGGCGCGTGCGCGAATGGCTGAAGCGGGAAGCGATGAAGGAAATAACATTGCACGCCAGCCAAAAAGCACAGGCGATAGGCAAAAAAATCAAGAAAATCTCCCTGCGCGACACCAATTCGCGCTGGGGCAGTTGCAGCGCCTCGGGCAATTTGTCGTTTTCCTGGCGCATCGTCATGGCGCCGCCGGAAGTGCTCGATTACCTGGTCAGCCACGAGGTCGCGCATCTGGCGCATATGAACCATTCGGCGCGTTTCTGGCAAACGGTGGCCATGCTTTGCCCCGGCTGCGAGCATTACCGGCATTGGCTCGGAAAACACGGCGCGCAGCTCTATAGTTACGGTTAACCTTGTCTTTATATTCCTTGCCTATAATTGCGCATTGATTGTAAGCGGAGGCTGGCATGGATCTGCAGATTATCCTGATTCTAGGCGCGATACTCGCCGTATTCTTCGTTGCGACCTACAACAAGCTCGCCCGCCTGCGCAATCTCGCGCAGGAGGCCGGCAAGCATTTCCAGGATATGAAGCTATTGCCCGGCGCCCAGGAGGAGATTCAACATGCGCGGCACTATTATAATGCCCTGGCGCGCGACTTCAATGCCGCCGTCCGGTCCTTCCCAAGCAGCCTGGTGGCCGGTCCGTTCGGTTTTAAGGATCTGCCCTATTTGGACTAGCGCCCGGTCAATTTATCCCAGAAAGACGGCCCCAGCTCGACATCCTTGCGACGCTCTAGCCGCCGTTCTTCCTCGGCGGAAAGCGGAACCCCGGCCGAGTCGTTTTCCCACGGCAACGCCGAGCGCACCGCGCTCGTCGGCAGCGACCGGGCGGGCGTATTGGCCAGCGCCGGAATCATGAAATCGTGCCAGATGCGCGCCGGCAGCGTGCCGCCGGTCACTTTATTCATGGCGCTGTTATCGTCGTTGCCCACCCACACGCCGGTGGTCAAGGCGGGCGTATAGCCCATGAACCAGGCGTCGCGGTAATCCGAGGTCGTGCCGGTTTTTCCCGCTGCCGGCCGGCCGATCGTCGCGGCCCTGCCGGTGCCTTCATTGATGACGTTCATCAGCATGTCGTTCATCATGCCGACGATGTTTCCGGCGAGCACGCCGCCGCCGGCGGACGTCCGGCGCTCGTAAATCAAATCGCCGCGCGTGGTTTCGATGCGCACGATGCCGTACGGGTTGACCATCGCGCCGTTTGCCGACAGATGCGCATAGGCGGTAGTCATCTCGAGCAAATTCACTTCGGTGGAGCCCAGCGCGATGCTCGGCAGCGGCTCGAGCTCGGAGCCGATGCCCAGGCGCCTTGCGACATTGATGACATTATCAAGCCCCGCCACCTGCGCTACCTGCACGGCGACCGTATTGATCGAATGGGTCACCGCTTCGCGCAGCGTGACCGTGCCCAGATAGCGGCCGGTGTAATTTCTCGGATGCCAGATGCCGCCGACGATGGGAATGCCCACCGGCTCGTCTTCCACCAGCGTGTCGGGCGCCAGGCCGCTTTCCAGCCCTGCCAGGTAGACGAATATTTTGAACGACGAGCCCGGCTGGCGCTGCGCCTGGGTGGCGCGGTTATATTGGCTGGCGGCGTAGGAGCGCCCGCCGATGAGCACGCGCACCGCCCCGTTGGGCGTCATGGCGACCAGCGCCGCCTGCTGCGCCTTATATTTTTCGCTTTCCGCATCCATAATCTCGGCGATCGCTTTTTCCCCGATCAATTGCAAGTCGGGATCGATGGTGGCGATCACCACCAGATCGTCTTGCACGTTGCCGATATAGTCCGGCAGCTGGTCGGCGATCCAGTCAGCGAAATACATGGCGCTTTGGGTGTTGCGCTTGCGGCTGCCCATCGCCTGCGCCAGATCCTCGCGCGCCCGCTGCGCCTGCTGCGGCGTCAGATATTCGGCGTCGAGCATGTTGACGAGCACCTGGTCGGCGCGCTTGCGGGAAAGCGCCGGGTTGCTGGTCGGCGCGAAGCGCGACGGCGCTTTGAGCAATCCGGCGATGATGGCCGATTCGCTAAGGGTCATTTCGCGCGCCGATTTGTCGAAATAACGCCGCGACGCCGCGTCGACGCCGTAATTCCCGGCGCCGAGATAGACGCGGTTTAAGTAGATGCTCATGATGTCCTGCTTGGAGAAGCGCCGCTCGAGCTTGAGGGCGAGCATCATCTCGCGCAGCTTGCGGGTGAACGAACGCTCTGGCGTCAAAAACACGTTCTTGGCGACCTGCTGGGTGATGGTGCTGCCGCCCTGGACCACCTTGCCGGCGCGGACATTGGCGACCATGGCGCGCAGCAGCCCGAACGGGTCGATGCCGAAATGGTCGAAGAAATTGCGGTCTTCGGTGGCCATCACCGCGTCGATGAGCGAAGCCGGCAGCTCGTCGAACCCGACATAATCGCCGTAAATATCGCCGAACGAGCCGACGATCTGGCCGTTCTCGGCCTTGACCAGAATGCTGGGCGCTTTGGTGAATGTGTTGAGGTCGTCGATGTCGGGCAGGGTGAGGTAAATCAGCGCGCCTATCAACGCACCGACCGCCGTCACCCGCACCAGCGCCTTGCGCAAGAATTGCCTAAATGCGCTGCGCCGGCGCGGGCGCTTGCTGCGTTTCGACGAGGTTGCGGCTTGCCGCTGGCTGCCGCCTTTGGATTCCAGCGGCGGCGGTTTGCGCCCGGCATAGTGCGGGTATTTGCCGCTTTTTTTCTTGCGCTTTTTAGGCAGCAGCCGGCGCAATAATTTAATTAGTCTCATCGCTATTCTTCTTAATGACGTATTTTAGTTTTCGCACGGCGGCTTGCGCCAATTGCCGCTGCGACAGTTTGAGGTCGCCGACGATGGAGATCTCCATCAGCGTTTTCGGGTCCAGCGCCGTGACTTTGACCGATTGCCCGATGACGTGAAATTCTATCAGAAATCGCTCCCCATCGCCACGCATCACGCCTCGATATCTTCGGGTGGCGGGACATTGTCGAGTTTTTCGATGCGCAGGCGTGTGATGTGGGTAGCGTCGGTTTCGAGCACAATGAAGCGGTAGCCGAACAGCTCGAAACGCTGGCCGATGGTCGGGATGGCCTGTATCTCATGAATGAGCAGCCCGCCGACCGTCGAGGCATGGTCGTCGGGCAGGTTCCAGTCGAGATGGCGGTTGATGTCGCGCAGCGTCATGCCGCCATTGACGCTATAGGCGTTGTCGCCGATTTTCACGATGTCAACGGTGGCCTCGTCATGCTCGTCGTCGATATTGCCGACGATCTCCTCGATGATGTCCTCGAGCGTGACGATGCCCTGCCAGGCGCCGTACTCGTCGACGACGAAGGCGAAATGCTGGCGCTTGCTGCGAAACGCCAGGAGCTGCGCGCGCAGCGACGTCGTTTCCGGGATGAACCACGGCTTGTTGCAGATCGCCATGACGGTTGCGTTATCGATGAGCCCGTCATGTTCCCCCATCGCCTTGATGAGGTTCTTGGCGTGCAGCACGCCGATGATGTTGTCGGGGTCGCCGCGCCATAGCGGAATGCGGCTATGCATCGTCGACACCGCCTGCTTGATGAGCTCTCCGGCGGGCAGGTCGGCATCGATCGTCTCGACGTTCTTCCGATGCACCATGACCGCCTCGACCTCGATGTCGTTGAGGTCCAAAATGCTGCCAAGCATGTCGCGGTCTTGCTTGATCATCTGGCCTTCGCGGTGATGCAGCTCGATGGTGCCGCGAATCACGTCGGTGCCGGAAATCAGCGTATGGGTCTTGCTGATATCGACGCGAAACAGCTTGAGGATCAGCCGGATGAAAACCTGGATGCAATGGGTGATCGGATAGAGCAGTTTGACCAGAAAACTCAGCGCCGGCGCCAGCGCCAGCGACACGCGCTCGGAATTCTGTATCGCGTAGGTTTTCGGGAGCACCTCGCTGAAGATGACCACCATCAGCGTCATCACGATGGTCACGATCACCAGCCCGCTTTCGCTGCCGAACAGCGTGATCGACAGGCTGGTGGCGATGGCGGAAGCGGCGATATTGACCAGGTTGTTGCCCAGCAGCACGGTGCCGATCATCGATTCCTTGTTGCGGCGCAGGCGGCTGACGATCTGCGCGCGCTTGTTGCCGTCCATCACCAGCTGGTAGATGCGCGCGCGAGAGATGGCGGTCAGCGCCGTCTCCGCCGCCGAGAAAAATGCCGAGATCAGCAAAAACAGCAGGATGGTCAGGCAATAAAACAGTATTTCTTTTTCGATGGTCATAGGCTTCGTTTCATTACAAAATCATCCATGATGTAGCCGTTACCGATGTCGGTGACGATCAGCCGGTCGATGCTAAAACCGTGGCGGAAATAAAAATTGATGGCGTCGATATTCTTGCGGTTGACATGCAGGGAAAGCGTCTTGGGCGCGTGGATGTGCAGGAGATGCTCCATCAATGTTTTGCCAAGCCCCATGCGCGCCTTGTCCTGGTCGATATAGAATTTATGGAGAAACCAGCCTTCGGCGTTTTTGTTTTCGATGCCGGCGAAACCGGCCAGCGTATCGTCATGGAACAGCAGGTGGAAACGCTGCCCGCTTGCGAGCTGTTTACGCAAAGCATCCGGTGCATACATCAGCTCCAGCATGTAGTCGATCTGAGCGTCGCTGATGATGGCGCGGTAATGGCGCCGCCAGATGCGCGCCGCCAATTCGCCGACAGCGGGAATATCTTCGTCGCGCATGTCGCGTATGGCGATAGGGTCGGATTTGGAAAGGTTCAGGCTATGCATAAAGGGCAGGCCATACTACACGCTGGCAAGGGCGGCGGCAAGCACCTCTCTAATCACTGATTTATCGACATTATTTGCCACAAATCCCTGGCCGATGCCGCGCGTTAAAATGAAGGTGAGGGCACCGCCTTTGGTTTTTTTATCGTGGCTGAAATGCGTCATCAGCGAATCGGCAGTGCACTTTGCGAGCGTGCCCAGCGGCGCGGCATGCAGCCCGACCGCCTGGTAATGCGCGCGCAGCCGTTCGAGATCCGCCTTCGGGCACAGCCCCATCGCCACCGACGTCTCGAACGCCAGCATCATGCCGATGGCAACCGCTTCGCCATGCAACAGCGCGTCGCCAAAGCCGGTTTCGGCTTCCAGCGCATGGCCGAACGTATGGCCGAAATTGAGCAGCGCGCGCGGGCCGTGCTCTTTTTCGTCGCGGCTGACGATGGCGGATTTGGCAATGCAGCTCGTGGCGATGGCTTGTTGCAAAAGCCCATTATCGCCGCCCAGCATCGCCTGGGCGTGCTCCTCCAGCCAGGCGAAAAACGCCGCGTCGTTGATGAGCGCGTATTTAAGCATCTCGGCATAGCCGCACAGCCACTGGCGTTTTGGCAGAGTTGCCAGCGTCGCGGTATCGGCGATCACGAGTTTAGGCTGATGGAAGCTGCCGATCAGGTTTTTGCCGTATTTGGAATTGATGCCGGTTTTGCCGCCCACCGAGCTGTCCACCTGCGCCAGCAGCGTCGTCGGAATCTGGATGTAATCGACGCCGCGCAGCAGCACGCTCGCCGCAAAGCCTGCCAAGTCGCCGACCACGCCGCCGCCGAGCGCCACCAGCACAGTGCCGCGGTCGGGTTTTTGCTCCAGCAGGCTTTCCGCCAGCGTGCTGAAGCCGCCAAGGCTTTTGCTGGCTTCGCCGGACGCGACGATGACGCAGCGATAGCGGATTTTATGCTCGTCCAGACTGCCGGTCAGGCGGTGCAAATAAAAACGCGCTACCTGCTCGTCGCTGACGACGATGATGTTTTTGCCGGCGACTTGCTCGCCGATATGTTTCCCGGCCTGCGCGAGCAGATGCTCGCCGATGAGGATATCGTAACTGCGTTCGCCCAGCGCGACTTGCACCCGCTCAACCATGATCCACCTTCTGCGCCAGCGCGCTTACGATACGCTCGACGACGGTTTCATGCAGCCCGGCATTGCTGTCGATGACGATGTCGGCGCCGGCGTAAAGCGGGTAGCGGTCGTCGATCAGCTTGCTTAGAATCGCCGATTTATCGCCGCTTTTGAGCAGCGGCCTGGTATCGCGCCGCGAGACGCGTTCGAGCAGCACTTCCAGGTCGGCCTTGAGCCAGACCGAAATGGCTTTCTCCCGAATGGTGTCGCGGATGGTGGGATTGACGAAAGCGCCGCCGCCGGTAGCCAGTACGCACGGCCCGCCTGCCAAGAGCCGCAGCAGCACGCGCTGCTCGAGGTCGCGGAAAATCGCCTCGCCATACATCTCGAAAATATCGGAGATGCTGCAGCCGGCCGCCTCGACGATCTCCTGGTCGGAATCGATAAAACTTATGCCAAGCGCGCCCGCCAGCCTGCGGCCGATGGTCGATTTGCCGGCGCCCATGAGGCCCACCAGCACGATGGGCTTGGTCGGCGCGGGCGATGTGTCGGTTGCGTTACTGGCCATTTTATTTATATTCTGCTATACTCTTCGCATTTCAAGAATTGGGTGCGTTATCCTTCGGTCTCGCCGTGCTCACGTACTCTACAAAATCCGCAAGCGGGATTTTGTATTGTATAAAGCCAAATCCCACATGTGGATTTGGCATGTACGCTGCGCGCGGCTCGCCTCGGCTGCCTACCCAATTCTTGAACTGCTTTGAGTATAAAGAGCATTGCCATAAACTAATCGAAACAGCAAATAATGCAACCTATGCAGCTTTCTTCACGGTTGGGTATTTTTTTAATCACGCTGGCAGGGGTAATTGTCGGCGCTTGCCTCGTGCTGATGACCGTCGACGTGCCGCCGCCGCAAACCCCCATCGAGACGCCGCTAGATGCCAAAATTTTCCTCCAGGAAAAGTAATTCGCGCGGCGAAGAGCTCGTCGAGCAATTTTTGGAGATGATGGCCGCCGAGCGCGGCGCGTCCGCCAACACGCTGGCGGCGTACCGGCGTGACCTGCACGATTTTTCGGCCTTCGCGTCCAAGAAAAGAGCCTCGCTGTTGACGGTTACGCGCGCGCAGATAGAAAAATTCCTCGCCTCTTTAAGCAAGGCGGACATGTCGCCGGCCACGCAGGCGCGCAAGCTTTCGGCCATCCGCCAGCTTTTCGTGTTTGCGTACGGCGAGAATCTGCGCAAGGACAATCCGGCGGCAACGCTGGAGGCGCCCAAGATCGGCCGACGGCTGCCCAAGACGCTGACGCTTGCCGACATCATGGCCTTGATCGCCGCTGCCGCAAACGATCCTTCGCCGCAAGGCGTGCGGCTACAGGCCATGCTCGAGCTTATGTACGGGGCAGGGCTGCGCGTCTCCGAGATGGTGTCGCTGAAGCTTTCGATGCTGCAGCTTAAAGCCGGCAGCAATACTGTCGAGACCGATTTTCTAATGGTCACCGGCAAGGGCAACAAGGAGCGGCTGGTGCCGGTGAATGCGAAAACCAGGCAGGCCCTGTCGCGCTATCTGGAGCTGCGGCAGGTGTTTTTGCCCGTGACCAAGAACGGCCAGTCAGGCGTTTCCG
>JAGVLW010000077.1 GCA_020054105.1 Alphaproteobacteria bacterium
ATGACCGGCTGGCGCGTCGGCTATGCGGCGGGCCCGGCGGAGCTGATTAAAAAAATGGAAGATTATCAGGGACTGGTCACGTCCGGCGTATCGGCCATCAGCCAGCTGGCGGCGGTCGCGGCGCTGTCACGCGAAAACAAGCCGGCGCGCGAAGCGTTCTTCGTATCGCAGCGCGAGAAATATACCGCACGCAGAAAGCTGGTGGAAGAACTGGTGAATATCAAAGGCTCCAGCCTGTCGTTCGCCCCGACGCCGGGCGCGTTCTACGCGATGATCGAATGCAGCGAGCTTGCGAATAAAGCCGGCGGCTGCCAGGCGCTCGCCGATCACCTGATCGAAAAACAGGGCGTTGCCGTCGTCCCCGGCGACGATTTCTTCATCGACCCGAAAAACCACAAAACCTACCTGCGCATGTCCTACGCCACCGATGAGGCCAACATTAGAAA
The DNA here is from genome assembly GCA_020054105.1 of Alphaproteobacteria bacterium. Classification (GTDB taxonomy): domain Bacteria; phylum Pseudomonadota; class Alphaproteobacteria; order Rickettsiales; family SXRF01; genus JAGVLW01. The sequence continues at coordinate 447 of JAGVLW010000077.1, forward strand.
CGGTATCGCGGCAATGCAGGCCGCCGAGAAAGAAATCATGCCCGAAGGTCCGGCACAAGCAAGAGCTGTCGGGTAAATTAAATTCCCTCTTCCGGGACATATTATTCGCTGCCAATACTGGCCTTGCGATCCGGCCGGATCATGTCCAGAGGTAGGGGAAAGTAAGTCGCCGCTACGCTGGCAAGACGGGTTCGCGGTACCAACCCCGCCTGCCCGTTTTAGAATGTCAGCAAAACTGACATTCGCCACACAAACCTTGCATGGGCGCGCGCCTAGTTTTTATTAATGAGCGTAGCGAATTTAGAAAAACTGGCGTCCTCCGAAGCCTTGGCGTAGGAGGACCGATTCAAGAAGAAAAAGATAACTAGATGACTAAAAAAAAGATGAGTAAATAACCAATAATCGAGTGACTAAACTATACTTAGTCATCCGGTCATCTAGTTATCCAGTCATCTTCTCGCCACTTAAGCCCGCTTGAGCGGCCGGTATTCACCTTTTGCGGGACGAGCGTATCCACACTCTCGTCACCGCACGCGACCTGGCGTCCCCGTGCCTTCTTCACTGCCTGGGGTCACGGGCCTGCGGCGCCGTGCAACAACGGCTGCCGATCCGACCACCCCGGTCGCCACGGTCGCCCCGACAAGAAACGAGCTAAACTCTTCCTCTGGAGTCAGCGTGCTACTGCCATCGCTGAAAGCCAGCGTAGTCGGCACGGCTGCAGAATCGCCATGCATACTATTTTGCGAGGGTGTAGCTACACCGTCAGCAGGCTGCACGGCACTAGCATTCGAGGCAGCAATAGCGGTCGTGGCAGCGGCTACCGTTGCAGCGACAACACCAGGTTTACGGTCTTTGGCCATAATATTCTCCCTATATACATTTCATAGTCGTTAATCGTACCATTAATTGCGGGGGGAAATTATGACAATTATATTAAGACTATTAAATAGAAATAGTATTTTTATTCAATTGGTTATAATCACGCCCTCTTTAAAGGCCTATATTTCACCTTCGTCGGCACCAGCGTGTCGACGCCAAGGCGCTTTTTCAGGTCGGCTTCGTAGGCTTCGTAATTGCCCTCGAACCATTCGACATGCGAATCGCCCTCGAAGGCGAGGATGTGGGTCGCGATGCGATCCAAAAACCAGCGATCGTGCGAGATGATGACGGCGCAGCCGGCGAAATCGCCGAGCGCCTCTTCGAGTGCGCGCAGCGTTTCGACGTCGAGGTCGTTGGTCGGCTCGTCGAGCAGCAGCACGTTATGCTCGCCTTTGAGCATCTTGGCCAGATGCACGCGGTTGCGCTCGCCGCCCGAAAGCGTGCCGACTTTCTTTTGCTGGTCGGAGCCTTTGAAATTGAAGCTCGAGCAGTAAGCGCGCGATTTCACCAGCTTCTTGCCCAGCGCGATTTCCTCGTCGCCGCCGGAGATTTCCTCCCAGACGGTTTTTTTATCGTTGAGGCTATCGCGCGACTGGTCGATATAGCCGAGCTTGACCGAATCGCCGACTTTGAACGTGCCCGAATCGGGTTTTTCCTTGCCGGTAATCATGCGAAACAGCGTCGTCTTGCCGGCGCCGTTTGGGCCGATCACGCCGACGATGCCGCCCGGCGGCAGCGAAAACGACAAATTATCGATGAGCAGCTTGTCAGCGAAACCTTTCGATAATTCTTTCGCCTCGATCACGAGATCGCCCAGGCGCGGGCCATTGGGAATGACGATCTGCGCGACGCCGACCTGCGCCGGGCCTTCCTTGGCCAGCAGCGTTTCATAGGAGGCGATGCGCGATTTGCTCTTGGCCTGGCGGGCCTTGGCGCCCTGGCGGATCCATTCCAATTCCATCGAAAGCCGTTTCTGGCGCGATTGCTCTTCGCTTTTTTCCTGGGCGAGGCGTTTTTGTTTTTGCTCGAGATAGGCCGAATAATTGCCTTCGTACGGAATGCCCTTGCCGCGATCCAATTCCAAAATCCAGCCGGTAACGTTGTCGAGGAAGTAGCGGTCGTGGGTCACCATCACCACCGTGCCGGGATAGGTTTCCAAGAAATGCTCCAGCCATGCCACCGACTCGGCGTCGAGATGGTTGGTCGGCTCGTCGAGCAGCAGCATATCGGGTTTTTCCAGCAGCAGCTTGGTCAGCGCCACGCGCCGGCGCTCGCCGCCGGAGATTTTGCTCACGTCGGCATCGCCGGGCGGGCAGCGCAGCGCATCCATCGCCACCTCGATCTCGCGCTCGATTTCCCAGCCGCCGCACGCTTCGATTTTTTCCTGCAGCGCGCCCTGCTCTTCGATGAGTTTGTTCATCTCATCGTCGTCGGTGACTTCGCCTAGCTTGTTGGAAACCTCGTTGAAGCGGTCGAGCAATTGCTTTTTTTCGCCCAGCGCATCCATGATGTTTTCCATCACGTTTTTCGTTTCGTCGAGCTTGGGCTCCTGCTCGAGATAGCCGATCTTGGTGCCGTCCATCGCCCAGGCTTCGCCGTTATATTCCTTCTCGATGCCGGCCATGATGCGCAGCAGCGTCGATTTACCCGAGCCGTTAGGCCCGAGCACGCCGATTTTCGCGCCCGGATAGAAGGATAGATAGACGTTTTTAAGCACCTCTTTGCCGCCCGCAAAGGTTTTCGAGAGGTCCTTCATGACGTAGATATATTGGTAAGAAGCCATTGTTTTTCCTTGTCATTCCGCATTTATTGCGGGATCTCCCGGTTATTTATGGAGACCCCGCAACCAGTGCGGGGATCATATGTCACAAATCTTTAACTTTAATTTCCTGCCCGATGGTTTACTGTATAAACATAGGAAAAGGCAACTGCTTATGGCAGAAAGCATGAAAAAATTACTCAAGAATATCCTCAAAGCCAGCGTCACGATGTTTCTCATCGGCGTATTGCTGGGCGTTTTAGTGCCGCCCGTCGCTGAATTGCTGGGTTCCAACCTGCTGGGTGAGGAAGCGTTCAAACACGCTGTTAATACGCCCGTATTGCAGACGGGTGTTTTCTTCGGCCTGTTTGGCGGCGTCAGCGCTGTCCTTACTCCGGCGGTGAATTATCTCTTCGGCGAGCGCGCGACGAAAACCGTGACCGCCAAAACGCTCGGCGTCAAATCGCGCAGCCTGGGCTACGAGCAAGCGCCCGACCTTTCCGCGACGCAATCCGTAACGCACGCCCATGATGCTTCCGCCGCCATGGCGAGCGGCACGCATTTTCAGGATATGCTGGCAGCGCAGCAAGCCGTCGCGCCCGGTAAAGCGATCGGCTAACGCCGCTCGCTGAAAAACTTCCGCAATATTTCCCCGCATTCCTGCTCCTGCATTCCGCCATAAACTTCCGGCTTATGGTAACAGGTCGGCTGGCCGAAAATGCGCGGGCCATTTTCGACGCCGCCGCCCTTAGGATCGTGCGCCCCGAAATAGAGCCGGCGGATACGCGCGAAACTGATCGCCTGGGCGCACATCGGGCACGGCTCGAGCGTCACATAAAGATCGCAGTCGGCAAGCCGCGGTGTATCGAGCATGTCGCAGGCGGCGCGCAATACGAGCATCTCGGCATGGGCAGTCGGATCGTTGAACGTTTCGACAAGATTGTGAAATTCCACCAGCGGATTGCCGTCTTTGACGAGGACGGCGCCGATCGGCACCTCGCCCATCTCGGCGGCGCTTTTGGCCATCTCCAACGCACGGGTCATGAAGGGAGAAGCAAGAAGTGACGACGTTGCCGTCATTTCTTACGAAACGTATCCAGGGAAATGATTTCCGCCGATTCCGCCGGATTAGTTACATCCTGTGTCTCGGCCACCACGGAAATGGCGATGTCGCCGGACGGCGAGAACATCTCGTGATTGTCGGATGTTTCCGTCATCTGGAATTGCAGGCCGAACTTGACGCTGGGATCGGCGAAGGCGGTCAGCGCCGCAAACGGGATCGTCAGTTTTTCCGGCACGCCGCCGAAGGAAAGCGTCACATGGAACTGCTGGTCCTCGATGCGGAAATCCCAGAACTGATGCTGCAGCACGATGGTGATTTCCTTGGGATATTTGGCGCGCAGCTGCTCGGACATGCGCACGCCCGCATGCAGCGTGCTGTAGGAGATGTAGAAATGATGGTCGCCGGGCAGGCCGGAAACGCTCACCTTGCGCAATATCTCGCGCACCACGGTGCGCATCGCCTGGTCGATGAATTGCGGATAGTTGAGAGCGTCGGTCATAAAATAAGTCGTTAGTCCTAAGTCGTTAGCCGTTAGCAATTCTCATCATTGTACACTAACGACTCATGACTCACAACTAACGACTTACTAAGCGGAACGGGTTTCTGTTTCCCGGCACCCGTTCCAATGGCCGAGTTACGAGCTAGTGCCCGCGTGTGCCGTTAGGCAGCAGCGCGAACAGCTACGACTGCGTTGTCGTTAGCTGCAACAAATGCAACGTTGTCGTTGGCATTTAAGGTTTTGACCTGGGTACGCCAGTATCATCGCGGGCAAAAACAATGGTTTTATTACGCTTGTCGAAGCTATTCAGCCCCATAACGGGAAGGACCACGTCCTCCTACGCTAAAGCTTCGGAGGACACTCCTTCAGCCTAACGGTTCCGTGTGGCTGACTTAGGCGTCAGCCACCCGAAGCCCGTAAGGGCGAAGGGTGGTGGAGCTGCCGGGTACTGCCCCCGGGTCCAATACGTCTATTCTACACTGCGTTTATCGCCATAGTTACCGAAGTAACGTCCTTATTATAGGGCAATGGGCGGGGTTTGTGAAGGGATTAGTCATGAGTCGTTAGTCCTTAGTCGATAGTAGCAAGAGATTTTCATTTACTTTATGCCTAAAAATGTAATTACTAACGACTCACGACTAACGATTCACGACTACCTCCATGCCCCTAACCCCCGAACAAGCCTCGGAAATCGCCTCGCAACGCACGCAAAAGGGCGCCACTTTGCGCGACGTTTCGCCGGCGCTGGAGGAGCTGCTTTATACCCCGCTGCCCGTGCTCGATCACGGGTTTGTGCGCGTTATCGACTATATGGGCACCGATGCCGCCATCGTCCAGGCGGCGCGCGTGAGCTACGGCAAAGGCACCAAAAAAGTCAACGAGGATGCCGGGCTTATCAACTACCTGATGCGCCACCGCCATACGACGCCGTTTGAGATGTGCGAGATCAAATTCCACATCAAGCTGCCGATTTTCATCGCCCGCCAGTGGATCCGCCACCGCACCGCCAACGTCAACGAATATTCCGGCCGCTACTCGATCATGGACAAGGAATTTTACATTCCGCATCCGGAACAATTGGCGGCGCAGTCGCAGATCAACCGCCAGGGCCGCGGCGACGTGCTCGAAGGCGCGCAGGCGGCGCGCGTGCTGGAAATCCTCAAGGCCGACTCGGTCAATGCCTACGCGCATTACGAGGAAATGATGAATTGCGACGAGGCGGGAAATATTTTCGACGAAAGCAAAACCGGCCTGGCGCGCGAGCTGGCGCGCATGAATTTGCCGGTGAATTTCTACACGCAGTGGTACTGGAAAATCGACCTGCATAATTTGATGCATTTCCTGAGCCTGCGCGCCGACGGTCACGCGCAATACGAAATCCGCGCCTATGCCGATGTGATGCTCGCCGCGCTCAAAGCCTGGGTACCGATCACCTACCAGGCCTTCATGGATTACCGCATGGGCGGCGTGTCGCTCTCGGCCAAGGGCGCATCGGTGGTCAAGCGCCTGATCGCCGGCGAGAAAGTCACCCAGGAGCAAAGCGGCATGAGCAAGGGCGAATGGCGCGAGCTGATGACGTCGCTGAGCCTGCCGGCCTAGCCCTCCGCATTGTCATTCCCGCGAAAGCGAGAATACGGCAAATTCAATCGCTTAACCTCAGACGGCAATTGTAACAAAAACTTAACATTCATAAGCGCCTTTTCCGGCTTATACTCGTAAATCACACTAACGGATCGCGAGAGCATTATCATGGCAACACCAGAAGATAAGCCAAAAATTCAACAGAGAGAACCATCTGTCGGTCTGGGCGGGGCGGTGGAAAGAGCGAAGGCTGCGCAAGAGGCCGCCAAGCCTCCCGCTGATAGCGGATCCTATGGGCTTGCCGATAGCACCGCGCCCTCCAAACGTCCCACATCCGCTCCGCCGCGCCAAACCAATAAAGCCCTGGCCGTGGAATTGGCGGGGCGAGCCAATGGCGGTAAGGGCGGCAAAGACGAACCCGGGCTTGCGCCAGGTGAACTTCTGAAAATATTAGACGAGGCAGAGAGCACTATTCCTGATGGTGCGCCTCCTGCTACTGCCAAATCCCCTGCGCCGGCGAAAAACCCAACCGCTGCTAATGCAAGCCCTCCGCAGACTGCATTGGGAGTAGCGGGATTACGGGAAATGAGACCTTTGGATATGCCGGGAGAGCCGGGAGCGAACCCAACATCTGCCACGCCCCCTGCTGCTGCCGCAGCCAAAACGCCGGCCTTATCGCCGATTAATCTCACGATTAAACCCAAGACCGCGGACGAAAAGAAAAAAATGTCGCCCGAAGACCGGGTAAAATCGCAATTCGACGAAGCACTCGCCGGCATCGGCCTGGCGGGCACCAAAATAAACAGCAGCGGCGGCACTTACTTTGTCACCCTGCCGGACGGATTTAAGGATAAAGCGCAATTAGTGCCGCTACTGCAGGCCGTCGGCCTCGATGAAGAATCCATAGCCGCCATCACGCCCCATCGCCAATGGAAAAGTTGGCAGGCCTCGGAAGCCGCCATGAAAAGAGCTCTTAAAGAAAATTGGGACCTGAAAGACGACAAAATCGCCGCTATCTTAGCGGAAGAAGGTCTCAAAACCCTGCAATATTGCCTGCGGATGCGGGATAAGGACCATGACAGGGATGGCATGGAAGGCGCCACGGTTACCCGGCGCGATGGGGCGCTTCCCTTCGTCATCTCGAATATCGACCCGGCAATGGATCCCAGCCTATGGTTCGCAACCGCCGACGTGTTTGTGATAGACCCGGCCACCAAACAGCCCAAACTCGTCTATGAGATGGATAAAGAAACCGGGCTGCCTAAGATGGAATATGAGACAGACCCAAAAACCGGAAAACTAAAAACCACTTATAAAAAAGATCCTAAAACCGGTGAACTCGTACCCGGGCAAGGCACGCCCATCAGCCATGCTTTACGCAAGTCGGCCGCCGAGCATGCAGCGGCTTTCACGGAAAGCGGCCACGGCCCTTACATCCTCGAAATCCCTGCCGCCGTGATGAATCTTGCCGCCGAAAAGCCGGCAAGACCGCTTGCTCCCCAGGCAACGGATGCCGCGGCGGCGCCATCCACCGATTTGGGTGAGCTTTCTAAAGCAAGGCTGGAAGCGATAGCTGGACACTTTAAGGGACATAGATTCACCATCACCCGGAAAGACGATCATTATGAGATCGATGCGCCGAGAGGATTTTCGGTTACCAGACATCTGCAGCCGGAGCTTGGTTTGAAAGCTGAGGAGGTAGGGGCAATCGGCAGGGAGGATAAGGACGATAGAAGAATAATCAAAATTCCCATCACTACCATGTATCGCGTTGTCATGGATCCTCCTGTTGCCACCCCTGCTAAAGGCGTCAGAACGCCAGGATAATGAAGGATTAATATGTCACTTTTTCGCAGAGAACCCAAACCTCCAACCGGAAAACCGGGCGCGCCGGCAGGCGCTGTGCCCGCTGATGCGGTAAAGCCATTGCCTACTACGAATAACGGCACCGGCGGCGCGTCCGCTGCTACGCCCGTGGATGATGATGACGTAGATGGTGTTGCGCTTCCCGATCTCGATGACATCGTCGGCGCAGCCGCGCGCGAACAAGAGCAGCGGGCGCACCACATGTCCGATCAGACCCGGGAGCTGACGGAAGTGCTGGCGGGCCTTGCCGGAGACGTGCATATGCGCGTGTTCGCCGATCAAGCGCACGCAAAAGTAACCGTTCATTTCACCAAGCCCGCTGACGATAAAGACGATAAGACCTGGGAAATCCGGGAACTCATGAAGAAATACGGGGCGCAATCGCAGTCTCTCAGCATGCGCTGGGAAATCAGCGAAGCGGCGGCGCAGAGGAGGTTCAGCAGAGGCGCCTTCGATTGGAACATACTGAAAAAACACATCGCCGAAAAGGCGGCAGTAACGCTACGGCCGGAACAAACGCAGATAAAAGCGGACGCGGCAGGGAAATCCGTCCTCGTCATTTACGGATTACCCAAAGCGTTGGAGCGCGGGCAGATATTCGGGCCGAATAAGGAGGGCGTCGAAAGAGAAGCAATGTACGACATGACCATCACCGCCGATGCATTGCCGAAAGTAATAGAAGGCCTGCGCGCGCAGGCTGCCTTGGCCGCGGAAAATAAAGGCAAGGAAGAAACCGGCACGGGGAAAATTGAGGACACGAAGACTGAAGGAACGGGGAATAAAACTACCGAGACAACCTTGTCGGATACGAAAGCCGCTGCACTTGTCCCCCTATTGCTGCAGAGAAAAGAAACTTTCATTACAACAGGGCTGCATGCGGTTATTGAGCCAGGAAAAACCGGACCGGTTTATGTCACGCCGGTAGCTCCCCATACGGAACTTGTCGGTCGCATCGGCGATCATAAGGGTGACGTGATCATCGAGAATGTCGCTCCGGCCGCCGCCATCGCAGCAACAACGAGCCGAAGTACAGCGATACCCACCATCACGCGCAAGCCGCAAGCCGCGCCGCGCGAGGCGCCCAAGCCGGTGGAAAAACCGAAATCTTTGGAAGAGCAGGTGTATAATGGGTTCAAGGCGGCGCTGGGACCGGCCTTCAGCCTGAATCTTAACGTTAAAGATCAGCCCGGCCAGGTCGAGCTTTTATTGCCGGCGGATACGCTCGATAAATTCGCCGACAGTTTCCGCAAGCTGCTGAGGGATGATAATGACGACTTAATTCATTCGGAAGAAACAAAGCTGGTGCAATGGCGCATGCCGCACCCCATACTTAAAAAAATCGGCAAATTCACGGAAGACACATCGCATGGCTCGATCGCAATCAGGAAATACATGGCGGATTGGGTGGGACCGGAAGTGATGAGCGGCACGATGGTCTTTAAAAAGCCCGACCAGAAAGCGCCCGATCCTAAACCTGGCGCGGCTACTGAAAAGCCCGTGCCGGAAAGCGAAGCGGTGGTGGCGGTTTCAAAAGTGCTGGGCGCTCCCATCGGGTTGGTAAGGCACGGCGAGGCTTATGCCCTCAAGGACGCCAGCACCAATGGCAGCACCATGCAATTTGACCAATTCATTGTTCACGGCGTGCCGAGCACCAGTGATCCGAAGCAGTATTTCACTGCTGCCCCCGTCGAAGACCCGAAGGCGAAAAAACCCAAACCCGACCCCCTCGAAACCCCGCGAGAAAAAGAAGAAAGAGAAGCATTGGAGAAAAGAACGGTTGAGCGCAATAAAGCCGCCCGCGAAATTCAGGTCGTGCCGCTGGTGAAGCTCACCCTCTCCAAAGCCAAGGTGCTTTCCGTACTGAAGCTGGAAGGCGCCGCTATAGGCGCTGCCTAGAGCGTTTTCGCTTTAATTGTGCGCTAGGCAGCCGAGGCGAGGCGCGCGGAGTGTACAGCTTAGTACATGAGCACGCCGAGTCCGATGGATAACGACGCGCACGGTTAAATGGAAAATGCTCTAAAACCGTACCACCGGCTTGACGATGCCCTTGGCGGGCACGTTGAAACTCGCGGTCTTGGCCACGCCCTGGACGGTGACGTTCAGGCGATAGCTTCCCGGCGGCAGGCTGGCGTAAAAATACGGCCCGGCATTATCGGCACTTAGGATTTTCGCGCCGTCGGCGCCGGTGATGTCCACCAGCGCATCGCCGACGAATTCGCCATCGGCGCCGGCCAGCAATATCTGCGCGTTAAAATCGTTCGCCGCGCCTTTGAGCTGCGCCAATTCTTCCTCGCCGACACCGCCGGTGACATATTTAAACCCGCCATTGGTCATTACCGTCAGCGGCAAAGCGGGAATCGCGCCGCCGCCGACGGAATCGATGACTTCGCCTTTACGGTCGCGATACATGGCAGGCGCGGCGGCAGTTGCATTACCGGCAGCGGGGCTGGCCGCGGCTGGCTGGGCGGGCCATTCCTGGCGGGCAGCGGGCCGTGCCATCTTGGGCAATGGCTTTCTTTCGGGCGCAGCAGCGGCAGGCGCTTCTGCGGGCGTGATGGCGGGAGCGGTCGTCATCGCCGGAGCGGCAGCGGGAGCCGATGCGGGCTCGCCGGCGGCGGGAATCGCCGTTTTTCCGGCTTTGACGCGCGCCAGCTGCTCGTCGAGCGTCTGCGAATATTTGCCTTCCTGCGCCAGGACGTTGCCGGCTGTCAGTGCGAGGATCGAAGCGAATAAAATGGTGGTGCGCATAGTGGTTCTCCCTGTGGTAATGCCGTGGTAATGCCTCTTGATTTCGAGCCGGTTGCTCTATATGACATGTGTTAGTAGCACAGCTCGCATCAATATTCGACGATGATTTTATGAAGAAATGGATAGAATTTCCCCGGGTCGAAGGCAGCGCCTCGCGCCAGGCCCATTGCGACCTGCCCGAAGGCACCTATGAGCGCGAGTTTGGCCGCGAGGGGTTTTTCGGCCCGGTCTCGCATCTTTACCACGCGCACCCGCCGACCGGCTGGGTCGAATGGGAAGGCGACCTGCGCCCGCGCGCCTTCGACTTGGTCAAGCTCGACAGCCTCGCCAATTCGCCCTGGGCGGCCAAGCCGATCCTGCATAATCATTTCATGCAATTCCGCCTGTGGCGCACCTCCGGCAAAATGGAGCATCTGGCCTTAAACGGCGACGGCGACGATCTCATGTTCGTGCATGAGGGCGTTGGCTCGCTCTTTTGCGATTTCGGCCATATGGCGTTTCGCGAGGGCGATTACATCGTGCTGCCGCGCGGCATGGCATGGCGCGTCGAATGCACTGGCAACGCGACCTTCCTGCTCATCGAAGCGACCAATGACGGCTTCCGCCTGCCCGACAAGGGCATGGCCGGCGAAAACGCCATATTCGACCCCGCCATGCTCGACATTCCCGCCATCGACGATGTGTTCAAAGCGCAGCAGGGCGAGGTGCCGTGGCAAGTCGTGGCCAAGCGCCGCAATAAACTCTCCACCATCTCCTATCCCTACAACCCGCTCGACGCGGTCGGCTGGCGCGGCACCAACCTGCCGGTGCGCATCAACTGGCGCGACATCCGCCCGCTGATGAGCGCGCGCTACCATCTGCCGCCTTCCGCGCACACCACTTTCCTGGCCAACCGCTTTGTCGTCTGCACTTTCGCGCCGCGCCCGTTCGAGAGCGATCCCGGCGCGCTCAAAGTGCCGTTTTACCATTCCAACAACGATTTCGACGAAATCATTTTCTACCACAAAGGCAATTTTTTCAGCCGCGACAACATCCATCCCGGCATGGTGACGCTGCATCCGTGCGGCTTCCCACACGGGCCGCATCCCAAGGCGATGGGCAATGCGTTTACGCCGAAAAACAAGGAAACCGACGAGGTCGCCGTGATGATCGACACGCGCGACGCGGTGGAAATCTCCGCCGAGTCCACGAGCGTCGAGTGGAAAGAGTATGTGTATAGCTGGAAAACGAAATAGCGCGACTACCGCGAATCAGGAGAACAAATGAAACTCGCCTCCCTCAGAACCGACACGCGCGACGGCGCGTTGGTCGTCGTCAGTAACGATCTCAAAAAAGCCGTGGCCGTTCCCGGCATCGCCCATACGCTGCAATCGGCGCTGGAACGCTGGGACGCGGTGGCGCCGCATTTGCGCAAAATCCATGACGATCTAAACGCCGGCAGCCTCGGCCAGGGCGTGTTCGATTTCGACCAGCGCAAGGTCGCCTCGCCGCTGCCGCGCGCCTATCAGTGGCTCGACGCCTCGGCCTATGTCAACCATGTCGAGCTGGTGCGCAAAAGCCGCGGCGTCGAGATGCCTGAGAGCTTCTGGACCGACCCGCTCATGTATCAGGGCGAATCGGACTGGCTGCTTGGCCCGCGCGACGACATTCCCGTCGCCGACGAGAAATTCGGCATCGATTTCGAAGCGGAAATCGCCGTCGTCACCGGCGACGTGCCGATGGGCGTCACGCCCGCAGACGCCGCCAAGCACATCAAGCTCGTCATGCTCGTCAACGACGTGTCCTTGCGCTATCTCGCCATGGCCGAGCTCACCAAAGGCTTCGGCTTCGTGCAATCCAAGCCCGCCTCGGCCTTCTCGCCGGTCGCCGTCACGCCCGACGCGCTCGGCGCCGCCTGGCAGGACGGCAAGCTGCACCTGCCGCTGGTAACGCATTATAACGGCAAGCTGTTCGGCAAGCCCAATGCCGGCGCCGATATGGTGTTTGACTTCCCGACCCTGATCGCCCACGCCGCCAAAACCCGCTTCCTGTCGGCGGGCACGATCTTGGGCTCCGGCACGGTGTCGAACAAGGATCGCAGCGTCGGCTCGTCTTGCATCGTCGAGCTGCGCACCATCGAGAAAATCGAGACAGGCGAATCGACAACGCCGTTCATGAAATACGGCGACAATGTGCGCATCGAGATGCTCGACGCGAGCGGCGCCTCGATCTTCGGCGCCATCGACCAGAAGGTGGTGCCGTACCGCTACGCGCCTAAATAAATGCCGCACCAGCGCGACATCGGCCGTATCGTCGCTAATTTGCTGTTTCTTGGCTGCGCCGGCGCTCTGTTTGTAATCAGCGCGCAAACATTGCTTCATTTATTCACCGTACAGTCGACCGTTTCCGGCGATAGGCAGATTTTCATGTTCATCGCCAATCGCCTATTGCAGGGCGATGTGCCATACCGCGATATTTTCGATTTTAATTTTCCCGGAATCTATTTGCTGCACATGCTGTGCATCACCATTTACGGCAAAAGTGACCAGGGGTTTTTCCTGTTCGATCTTTCCATGCTCTATATCGGCTGTTGCCTGCTCGCTTCTTTCACCTGGAAACATTCGAAAATACTATCCCTGCTGCTGGTCGCGTTATGGATATATTTCTATGCGCATAGCTACGTGAATTACCGCGGGCAGCGCGATCTCTTCATGGTGCCTTTTCTCGCGGGCGGCTTCGCGATTTTTTTCCACCGGCTCGGCGAAAAGAATATATTCTGGTTTTTTCTGGCGGGCGCATTAATGGGCGCGGCCTTTTCCATTAAACCCACGCCTATACTGTTATTTGCCATGCTTCCGCTATGGATGCTATGGGCCTACCGCCATGACAGGCGCTTTGCTTTCCGGGCGATTGCCAGCTTTTGCGCCGGCGTTGCCGCACCGTTGCTTGCGATCATGGCATGGCTGTTTTTTAGCGGCGGATTGGCGGATTTCTATGAGATCGTGACCCAGTTCCTGCCGGCATATCGTGATTCATGGGCTAGATTCATAAAAGAATCGCTCGCCTATGTTCTGCCTGCAGGAATGATATGTGCCTTCTTATTGATGTGTTTTTTTCGAAAGCATTTTTCCCGCGAAAACAGCCTCCTTATCATCGCCTTTTTGTTCGGCCTGTTCCATCTCTACATCCAGCATAAAGGCTGGGGCTATCACCGGTCCGTCACGCTGGCTTTTACATTGTTGATTATGGCATGGACGCTCATACGGATTCGCGCATCGATGCCCGCAACGGCATATGCCGTAATTTGCATAAGCACGGCGTTGTTCACCCAGGCCTGGTTCAAAACCGACGTGACATTCGATGAGGCATCGTGGTCGAAACTTGTCCGGCACGATTCCCTGCAATCCATGGATGATGCGGTCAATGCGGCAATAGATGCGCTTCCCGAGCAGTTACGAAGGAACGCTCTCACCCCGGAAGGAAAAAATGTGCAGTTTTTCGCAAGGGCGCGGGAAGAATTATTCAAAGCCGCCTATGTCTATAATTGGCGTCCTCCCCTGCGCCATGTCTATATCCTGGCCTTCGATGCGTCTATCCGCAATTCCTACACCAACCAATTACGCGAGCAGTTTATCGAAGATATGATGAGCAAAGCGCCGCCGGTCATCGTCGCCGGGAAAATGAGCAATCCGATCATAGGAATCATGAGGCGCGATGAAAAACTCGCGCCGTTTATGCGCGAGCATTACCGGTTATTTCGTGATAACCCATCCTATAGCATCTACATCAGAAAGCATTAAGCCATGAAACTCTACTCCTATTTCCGCTCCTCCGCCTCGTACCGCGTGCGCATCGCGCTGAACCTCAAGGGGCTCAAGGCGGACATCATCCCGGTGAATTTGCTCAAGGGCGAGCAGCAATCCGCCGGTTACGGGCAGGTCAACCCGCAACATCTGCTGCCGGCGCTCATTGACGGCGAGCATACGCTGACGCAGTCGCTGGCGATCATGGAATATCTCGAGGAAATCCACCCGATGCCGCCGCTGCTGCCGCAATCGCCGCCGCAGCGGGCGCGGGTGCGCGCGCTGTCGCTGACGGTGGCCTGCGAGATCGCGCCGCTCAACAATGTTGGCATTCTGCGCTATTTGACCGGCACGCTGGGCGCCAGCGAGGAACAGAAAAACCAGTGGTACGACCATTGGATCACGCGCGGCTTTACCGCGCTCGAGCAGATGCTCGTGCAAGGCGGCAGCGGCACCTATTGCCACGGCAGCCAGCCGAGCATGGCCGATTGCTGCCTGGTACCGCAGATCTTCAACGCAAGGCGCTTCAACGTCGATCTGTCGCCTTACCCGACGATTGCGCGCATTGCCGAAAACTGTGAAAAACACCCGGCCTTCATAAGCGCGCACCCTTCGCGCCAGCCGGATGCCGCCTAGGCGAGCTTCAGCAGCTCGACGACCGCCCGGCCGTATTTGCGCTCATCGACTTTCGTGAATGATTCCGGAAGCGGAATGACTTCCTTGGCGTCGTGCTCGATGACGACGGTGCCGTCCTGGGCAAGCCAGCCGCCGCCATGCAGGCTTTCCAGCGTCGGCGGGATCAGCTTGCTGAAATAGGGCGGGTCGAGAAAAATCAGGTCGAACGGCGCGCGCGCCTTGCTCAGCCTGGTGGCGTTGGCCAGCACGAAATCGACCTGCGCCTCCTCGCCGATGCGCTGGGCATTGTGGCGGGCGGTGGCGATGGCCTCGCGCGACTGGTCGATGAAAGTGACGTGCGCGGCGCCGCGCGACAACGCCTCCAGCCCGAAGGCGCCGGTGCCGCAGAACAGATCGAGCACGCGCTTATCGTCGAAGGTGTGGCCGTTGAGGCCGTGCTTGCCGTGGGTGAGAATATTGAAGATGGCCTCGCGGGCGAAATCGGAGGTGGGGCGGATATCCGGGCCCAATTCCTTGCCCAGCTCGATGCGGCGGCCCTTATGTTTTCCGGCGATGATGCGCATGTATTTCGTGCCTCGTGCCTAGTGCCTAGTGCTTCGTATTGAGTATTAAAGTAAAAATAATAAATCACCAAGCACGAATCACTAGGCACGAGGCACGAAATTTTTCAATACCTTCCCCGTCACTTCCTTCACCTCGCCCTTGGGCAGATTGCCGAGGATGAACGGGCCGTAGGAGACGCGGATCAGGCGGCTGACGCGGTAGCCGAAATGCTCGAATATCTTGCGGATCTCGCGGTTCTTGCCTTCCTTGAGCGCCACCGTCAGCCAGCTATTATCGCCTTTTTGGCTATCGACGGCCGCCTCCACCGAGCCATATTGCACCCCTTCGACCAGCACGCCTTTTTTCATCTGCTCAAGCATGGCGGGCATCACTTTGCCGTTGGCACGCACGCGGTAGCGGCGGATCCAGCCGGTCGATGGCAGCTCCAGCTTGCGGGCGAGCTCGCCGTCATTGGTCAGCAGCAGCAGCCCTTCCGAATTGAGGTCGAGCCTTCCCACCGAAATCACCCGCGGCAAGCCTTTGGGTAAACGCTCGAACACGGTCGGGCGGCCTTCCGGGTCTTTGTGGGTGGTCATCAGCCCGGCCGGTTTATGGTAAAGCCACAGGCGCGTTTCCTCGCGCGCCTGCAATAATTTTCCATCGACGGCGATGGCGTCGCTATCGGTAACATTCAATGCCGGCGAGGTGATTTTCTTGCCGTTGACCTTGACGCGCCCGGCCGCGATCCACGCCTCGGCCTCGCGGCGCGAGCACAGCCCGGCGCGCGCCATGCGCTTGGCGATGCGCTCGCTATCGGGCTTGGGAGCTTCGCTCATTTCGCCGCCGCCGCAACAAACGCCGCCAAAATCTTTTCATCCACCGTATCGACAAAATACTCAGGATGCCACTGCACGCCCAGGCAAAACGGATGGCCGGCAAGCTCGATGCCCTCGATCACGCCGTCGCTGCTTATGGCATTAACGACGGCGCCGGGCGCCGGCTTGGCCACCGCCTGGTGATGAG
>JAGVLW010000032.1 GCA_020054105.1 Alphaproteobacteria bacterium
CCTTGCCCGTAGACGCAGGCTATGGGCTGCGGGCTTTTCCTAGTATTCCGGCCATTTCCGGAACGCATCGCGTCGCAAAAATATTACCGGGATAGGTTCTATAGATGAAAATTGCCGTATTACATGAACGTATGGAAGGCGAGCGGCGCGTGGCGGCGACGCCCGATTCCGTCAAAAAACTGGCGGCGCTTGGCGCGCAGGTGAGCGTGGAAGCCGGCGCCGGGCTTGGCTCTGCCATCGCCGACCGTGACTACGAAGCCGCCGGGGCAACCATCGCCGCCGACGCGAAAACCGCCTTGTTAGGCGCGCAGATCGTGCTGTGCGTGCGTCCGCCCGCCGCGAATGTGCTGGCGGCGATCTCTCCCAACGCGCTGCTCATCGGCATGCTCGAGCCTTACGCCAACCGTGACCTGCTGGCGGTCTATAACCAGCACCACATTTCGGCCTTCGCGCTGGAATTGCTGCCGCGCATCTCGCGCGCGCAGGCGATGGACGTGCTCTCCTCGCAAAGCAACCTCGCCGGCTACCGCGCCGTCATCGATGCGGTCGCGGCCTTCGGCAAAGCCATACCGATGATGATGACCGCCGCCGGAACAGTGGCACCGGCGAAAATATTAGTGCTCGGCGCCGGCGTCGCCGGGTTACAGGCCATCGCCACCGCCAAGCGCCTCGGCGCCGTGGTGTCGGCGTTCGACGTGCGGCCGGTGGCCAAGGAACAGGTGGAAAGCCTGGGCGCGAAATTCATCGAAGTGCCGGCGCAGGGCGGCGAAACCGCCGGCGGCTACGCACAGGAAATGAGTGAGGACTATAAACAGAAGCAAAAGCTGCTCATCGCCGAGACGATCAAGAAACAGGATATCGTAATTTCCACCGCGCTCATCCCCGGCAAGCCCGCGCCGACGCTGATTACGCCCGAGATGGTTGAAACCATGAAGGCCGGCTCGGTGATCGTCGATCTGGCGGCGGCCAGCGGCGGTAATTGCCCGCTGACCGAATCGGACAAAGTCGTTGTAAAGCACGGCGTCACCCTCATCGGCTATAGCAACATGCCGTCGCGCGTCGCCGTCGATGCCAGCGGGCTGTATGCGCGCAACGTCTATAATTTCCTGTCCACCCTGCTCATCGGCAAAGACGGGCTCGCCGTCAAATGGGACGACGAGCTGGTCGCCGGAACGCTGCTGGCGAAGGATGGTACAACGGTACATAAAGGATTTGTTTAATCTGTCACCCCGCACTTGTTGCGGGGTCTGGCGCAACCACAAGGAGATCCCGCAATAAATGCGGGATGACAAGGAAACACTATGTTCGATAGCGGTTCGATCAACCAAAAAGCGCAAGACCTCGCGCAGCATGCGGCGGAGCTGGCGGAAGACGTCAACGCCATGCACCTGCAGTTGCAGCAGCAAGGCGGCATCGACCCGTTCATTTTCGGCCTGACCGTGTTTGTGCTCGCCTGTTTCGTCGGCTATTTCGTGGTCTGGCGGGTGACGCCGGCGCTGCACACGCCGCTGATGGCCGTGACCAACGCCATTTCCGGCATCATCATCGTCGGCGCGGTGATCGCGCTCGGGCCGGAAGGCTACGGGTTTTCGCACCTCGCCGGCTTCATCGCCGTCGTCATCGCCAGCATCAATATTTTCGGCGGCTTCATCGTCACGCAGCGCATGCTCAGCATGTTCCAAAAAAAATCACCCACCGCAAGCAAGGAGAAGTAGTATGATGAACGGACAATCTCAAGGCGACTGCAAGAAAATGAGCATCAAATGCCTGGTTCCGGTACTCGCCGTATTTGCGACGCTGTTCGGTTTCCAGTGGCTTTTCCACGGCGTCTACATGATGCCGCAATACGAAGCAACCTCTTCGCTGTGGCGCAGCCAGGAAGCCATGCAAAAACTATGGCCCATTTGCCTTATCACCAAATTCATCATGGCGTTCGCCATTACCTGCCTGTATTACTGGATCGCCAAGAAAGCGGATTGCGGCGGCAAATGCGTTAAAACCGGCGCCAAGTTCGGTTTCAAGATCGGCCTGCTGCTGGGCGCGCATGATTTCGCCAGCTATATGTGGCTGCCCATTCCCATGAACATGGCGGTGTCGTGGTTCATTGGCGACGTGATCATGGGCATCGTCATCGGCATCGTACTCGCCTATGTCTGCCGCATGTGCAACAAAGGTGAATGTATCGCGGCATGAACAACAGCTCCGCCCTCCTCTACCTGATCGCGTCGGTACTGTTCATCCTGGCGCTTAAAGGCCTGTCGCATCCGGCGTCGGCCCGTCGCGGCAACGTTTACGGCATGGTCGGGATGGGCATCGCCATCCTGACCACGCTGGCGCTGCCCGGCATCAGCAACTACGCCATGATTATTTTCGGCGGGCTGATGGGCGGCACCATCGGCGCGGTGATCGCCCGCAAAATACAGATGACGGCGATGCCGCAACTGGTCGCCGCCTTCCACTCGCTGGTCGGCATGGCGGCGGTGCTGGTGGCGATGGCGGCGCTATGGTCGCCGGAGAGCTACGGCATCGGCAATAGCGGAAGCATCCATACCGGCAGCCTGATCGAGATGAGCCTGGGCGCGGTCATCGGCGCGATCACTTTTTCCGGCTCGGTCATCGCCTTCGCCAAGCTGCAGGGCATCATGTCGGGCAAGCCGCTGCGGTTTTCCGGCCAGCATATGTTCAACGCTTTCGCCGGCGTAACGCTGTTGCTGCTGCTCATTATTTTTTGCGCCAGCGAATCGAAGCTGGCATTTGTCGCCATGACGCTGCTGGCCTTTGCCATCGGCGTACTGCTCATCGTGCCCATCGGCGGCGCCGACATGCCGGTGGTCGTCTCGATGCTCAACTCCTATTCCGGCTGGGCGGCCTCGGGCATCGGCTTTACGCTCGGCAACCCGCTGCTCATCATCACCGGCGCGCTGGTCGGCGCCAGCGGCGCGATCCTCTCTTACATCATGTGCAAGGCGATGAACCGCTCGATCATCAATGTGATCTTCGGCGGGTTTGGGGGAGAGACAGCGTCCGCCTACGCCAAGGCTTCGGTGGACAGACCCGTTAAAAACGGGTCAGCCGAGGACGCGGCGTTCTTGCTGAAGAACGCCAGCTCGGTGATCATCGTTCCCGGCTACGGCATGGCGGTGGCGCAGGCGCAGCACGCGCTGCGCGAGATGGCGCAAACACTGGAGGAAGAAGGTATCAAGGTGCGCTATGCGATTCACCCGGTCGCCGGGCGCATGCCGGGGCATATGAACGTGCTGCTCGCCGAGGCGAACGTGCCTTACGATAGCGTGGTCGAGCTCGAGGAGATCAACAACGATTTCGCCTCGACCGACGTCGCCTTCGTCATCGGCGCCAACGACGTGACCAACCCCGCCGCGAAAAACAACCCGCAAAGCCCGATCTTCGGCATGCCCATCCTCGATGTCGGCCTGGCCAAGACGGTGATCTTCATCAAACGTTCCATGGCCGCCGGCTATGCCGGTATCGAAAACGAGCTCTTCTACCAGGACAACACCATGATGCTGTTCGGCGACGCCAAGAAAGTCACCGAGGATATGGTGAAGGCGCTGAAACACTAGGCTTAGGGCTCAAGGCTTAGGGCTCAGGGGACAAGAAAAAATTATTTACTTTCCTAAGCCCTACCCCTTAAGCCCTAAGCCCTATATCTCCTTGCCTCTTTCCCCCAATTTGCATAGAATCCCCCCGCTATGAGCAAAGCCCAAACCAAAGACGACAACACCTCCTTCGAGCAGGCCTTAAAGGAGCTCGAAGCGATCGTGCGCAAGCTCGAGGGCGGCTCCGGCGACCTCGAAGCCTCGATCAACGATTATGTGCGCGGCACCGAGCTTAAGGCCTTCTGCCAGAAAAAACTCGATGAGGCCCGCCTCAAAGTCGACAAAATCGTCAAAACCCAGGACGGTGGATTAGCCACCCAGCCTTTCAGCGAAAAAGAATAATTATGGTCATCAAACTTCCCGACAATCTGCAAGACGCGATGAAACATGTCTCCGAGCTGCTCGAAGACCGCATGGGTCAGCTTCTGCGCGGAGCGGAGAACGACGATTCCACCGTCATCTCCATGACGAAGCTCGCCGCCGTCGTCCCCGAAACCGACCGTGTGCGCGGCGAGGAAACCGTGCTCGAGGCGATGCGCTATTCCACCCTCTCCGGCGGCAAGCGGCTGCGGCCCTTCCTGACAGTCAGCTCGGCCGGGCTTTTCGGCGTCGGCATGGACGCGGCGATCGAAGCCGCCACCGCCATCGAATTCATCCACACCTATTCGCTCATCCACGACGATCTGCCGGCCATGGACAATGACGATCTGCGCCGCGGCAAGCCCACCTGCCATAAAGTCTATGGCGACGCGGCGGCCATTCTCGCCGGCGACGGGCTGCAAGCCTACGCTTTCCAGATTCTCGCCAACCATAAGACCCACGCCGATCCGGCCGTGCGCTGCGAACTGATCGCGGCATTTGCGCAGGCGGCGGGCTGCTGGGGCATGGTCGGCGGCCAGATGATGGATTTGGAAGCCGAGCATAAGCAGCTTTCGGTCGATGAAATTATCCGCCTGCAACGACTGAAAACCGGCGAGTTGTTCGCCGTTTCCTGCGAGTCGGGCGCGATCCTCGGCAAAGCCCCGGCCATGATGCGCAAGCTGCTGCGCGCCTACGCGCACGATATGGGCCTGGCCTTCCAAATCACCGACGATCTGCTCGACGTCGAAGGCACCCGCACCGCCGCCGGCAAGGGCGTGCGCAAAGACAAGATCAAGGGCAAGGCCACGCTGGTGGCCGGCATGGGCGTCGAGCGCGCCCGTGACCACGCGCAACTGCTCATCAAGCAGGCCATCTCGCATCTCGACGTGTTCGACAAAAAAGCCGATTGCCTGCGCCATCTCGCCGAGTTCGTCATCGCACGCAAAGGATGATGCTGACGGCCAGAAGCCGGCGTCTCGACGCCGCAATCGCCATTGCGCTGTTCCTATCGGTTTTTTTGCTCCGCCTGCTGCAGCTGGATAGTTTTCCGCCGGCGGCGCCCACCATTCCCGACGAGTTTTCCTACCTGTTCGCCGCGGATACGTTCGCCGCGGGCAGGTTGACCAATCCGCCGCACCCGTTACAGCCATTCTTCGAGACGCGCCATATATTGTCTTTCCCGACGGTCATGTCCAAATACCAGCCGGGAACCGCCTTGTTTTTTCTGGCGGGAAAAACGTTGCTGGGCGATTACCATTGGGGCATGGCCGCGGCGGTGGCGCTGCTGGTTGCGGTCAGCTACTGGGCGCTGCTTGCCTGGTCCGGCCGCGCCATCGCGCTGGCCTTGTGCCTGGCGATGATCGCGCTGCTGCGCGCGCCGCATTACTGGATTTATTCCTATTGGGGCGGCGCGCACGCCATGACGGCGTGTATGTTGATGCTGGGCGCTTACCCACGCATTTTTTACCACAAAAAAACCATCTATATCTGGTTCGCCCTCGCCGGCCTGATCCTCGGGCTGCTCACCCGGCCGTTTGAAACAGTGCTGCTGGCAGCGTTGTTGCTGGCCGGCGGCGTGGCTTACATGTTGCGGTTCATGGCGGCCGCCGCGCGCAAGCGATTGCTGATGCAGCTATGCCTTCCGACCGCGCTTGTGCTGGCATTCTATCTTGCGGCGCAAGGCTATTATAACCACGCCGTGACCCACAACATGACAACGCTGCCCTACACGGCTTATCAGCAGCAATACGGCGTCGTGCCGCATTGGATTACCGGCAATGTGCATATGGAAAGGCTGTCGCACAACCCGCTCATCGCCACCTGGCAGAAAGCGGAGCTGAAGACGTCCGAGCATACCGGCGCTTCCAAAAACTGGCTGTTGCGACACCCCGCTACCATAGCGGAAATGCTTGGACTGCCACGTTCTTTCACGCATCCGGCCTTCCTTACGGCCTATGGCGCCGCGATTGCCATATATCATTTGTTCATGCCGCTTATCTTTGCCTATATCGCTTTTATCCGGCGGCGCTATTACCTGCTGGTGGCGGGGCTCGCCGCCACGACCATTGCTTACACGCTGATGACCGTCATGTTCCCGCATTATCTCGTCGCTTACTTCGCGGTGCAAATGGCGGCGCTGGCGGTGCTGGGCAAAGAATTTCTCGTTTCTTCGCTGAGCCGCGCATGCAAAGCCATCGGCATTGGCGCGCTATTGCTGCCTGCGTGTCTATTGCTGGCCAGCCCGGTGGCGCCCTCCCCTTCCAACCAGGCGCGCGCCGGCATCGCATCGACGCTACTGCAAAAAGGCGGGCAACATCTCATCTTCATCGATCACCTGCCGGAAATAAAAGAACGCGCGGTCGATGCGATTTGGGTTTTCAATGCGCCCGACATCGATGCCGCGCCTGTTGTCTGGGCGCGCTATATTTCGCCGGTGGAAAACAAAAAACTTCTCGACTATTATCCGAACCGGAAAGCCTGGTATTATGAACCCTACCGGCAGAAAAAACTATTGCCCTATAAGGAGTGATAACAACCGCCATGGATCAATTCTTTCGCATCTTCATCGAGTCGGCCTGGACGGCGAGCCTCATTCCCCTATCCAGCGAGGCGACGCTTTACGCGATGAAAAGCTTCGGGCAGGACGTCACGCTTGCGGTAATTCCCGCCATCCTGGGCGGCACGCTGGGGATGATGACGAATTTCCTGCTCGGCATGTTAATGCTTCGAGCCAAACGCTCCGGTATTCCCGTTATCGGCGAGCGCACCTACGACAAGGCGCAGCGGTTTTTCAATAAATATTTGTTCTTTCTATTGTTCCTGAGCTTCCTGCCGATGTTCAAATTCCTGGTGCTGGCGGCAGGGTTTTTAGGAACGCGCCCGCGCTACGCGCTCATCCTGGTGGCGCTGGGCTACGTGCTGCATTACGGAATGGTGCTTCTGTAGCCCGATCAATAGTGACCGTATGAGCTACCAGTGACCGTAGAGCTACCCGGCGTCGACCTGTGCTCGGTGCCCAGTCCCTTTTGAACTTCTTCAAGCCTATCGAGAACGAAGCGTTTTGCTTCGGTTTTTTTGCCCTCATCTCCATCGAATATGGCTCTCAGCAGAGATACCTCCGCGTACACACCGTCTTCGGGAGCAACCGCCGCATTGGTTACCGTCTTGGCAAGCAAGTGGAGTTGGTCGGAAACGGCATTACGGACCAGCACTGCCTCCTTCGGGCTTAACGCACTCTCCTTGGCGCCCGACAATGTGGCGATGACGGCGGCAATCTGTTCTGCGCTCTCAGCGGTAATTTGCTTTTTAAGTTCAGCATCCTTCTCATTCAAAGCATAGACGCCCTTTCTCACGGCGTCTGTCACTTTTCCCGCCAACAGCTCTGATACGGCTTTCGTCACGACGCGCTCTTTTTCGTTGGCAATCGTCGTAGCGATGTTTATCTCATACCCGCTAGGAGGTTCTTTACTGCATCCGCCTGCAAGCACCGAGGCAGCGACAGCGCCGCCTGCAAGTTTCTCTCTCCAGCCCATAAAATCTCCTCGAAATTATTAAATAATCGTAATGAACATACTATAAGCAATTTGAAAAAGCATGAACTTTTTATGACAAAAAAGCCGCCGGGGTTTCCGGCGGCTTTTTGATTGCTTCTCAACGCGTTATGTTATGCCGCCAG
Source organism: Alphaproteobacteria bacterium (assembly GCA_020054105.1). Taxonomy (GTDB): domain Bacteria; phylum Pseudomonadota; class Alphaproteobacteria; order Rickettsiales; family SXRF01; genus JAGVLW01. The sequence continues at coordinate 7,654 of JAGVLW010000032.1, forward strand.
CAACGCCAGAAGCAGGATCGCGACGATGTTGGCGATCTTGATCATCGGGTTGACGGCCGGGCCGGCAGTATCCTTGTAGGGATCGCCGACGGTGTCGCCGGTGACCGCCGCCTTGTGGGCGTCGGAGCCTTTGCCGCCGTGATGGCCTTCCTCGATGTATTTCTTGGCGTTGTCCCATGCACCGCCGCCCGCCGTCATCGAAATGGCGACGAACAGGCCGGTGAGGATGATGCCAAGCAGCATCGCGCCGAGCGCGGCGAAGGCGGAAGCCTGGCCGGCAATGGCGTTAATGACGTAATACAGCACCACCGGAGAAGCCACCGGCAGCAGCGAAGGAACGATCATTTCCTTGATTGCCGCCTTGGTCAGCATATCGACCGCGCGGCCGTAATCGGGCTTGGCGGTTCCGGCCATGATGCCCGGAATTTCCTTGAACTGGCGGCGCACTTCTACGACCACCGAACCGGCGGCGCGGCCTACGGCCATCATGCCCATCGCCCCGAACAGGTACGGCAGCAGGCCGCCCATGAGCAGGCCGACGACGACATAGGGGTCGGAGAGCACGAATTGCACGTTCACATTCGGGAAGTAATGCTTTAAGTCCTCGGTGTAAGCCGCGAACAACACGAGCGAAGCCAGCGCCGCCGAACCGATGGCATAGCCTTTGGTTACGGCTTTGGTGGTGTTGCCGACCGCGTCGAGCGCGTCGGTGGTTTCGCGGATGTCCTTGGGCATGCCCGACATTTCGGCAATGCCGCCGGCATTATCGGTCACCGGCCCGTAAGCGTCGAGCGCGACGATGATGCCCGCCAACGCCAGCATGGTCGTCGCCGCGATGGCGATGCCGAACAGGCCGCATTGCAGGAAGGAAAAGATGATGCCCGCGCAGATGACGACCGCCGGAAGCGCGGTGGCTTCCATCGACACGGCCAATCCCTGAATCACGTTGGTGCCATGCCCCGTCGTCGAGGCCTGGGCGACGCTGCGCACAGGGCGATACTTGGTCGAGGTGTAATATTCGGTAATCCACACCAGCAACCCGGTAACCGCCAAACCCACTACGGCGCAGGTAAAGACGTTGGTGCCGGTGAAGCTAAGGTCGCCGATGCGGTAGACTTTGGCAAGGCCGAGGATCTTCTCGGTGGCGATATAAATCGCAACCAGAGAGAATACCGCGCTGGCAATCAAACCCTTATAGAGCGCCTGCATGATGTTGCGGCTGCTGCCGAGCCGTACGAAGAACGTGCCGGCAATCGAGGTGAGGATGCATGCGCCGCCGATGACCAGCGGGAATATCATCATCGCCTTCTGCGCTTCGCCGGTGAAGTAGATCGCGGCGAGCAACATGGTTGCCACGAGCGTCACCACATAGGTCTCGAATAAATCCGCCGCCATGCCTGCGCAATCGCCGACATTGTCGCCGACGTTATCGGCGATAACGGCGGGATTTCTCGGATCATCCTCGGGGATTCCGGCTTCCACTTTGCCGACGAGATCGGCGCCGACATCGGCGCCTTTAGTGAAGATGCCGCCGCCGAGACGGGCGAAAATCGAGATGAGCGATGCGCCGAAAGACAGGGCCACCAGGGCTTCCATAATCTTGCGGGTATCCATTCCAATACCGGTGAGATAGTGGTAATACAACGCGATGCCGAGCAGGCCCAGCCCCACCACCAGCATGCCGGTGACGGCGCCCGACTTGAAGGCGATATTAAGCGCCGGCTGCAGGCCGGATTTGGCGGCTTCCGCCGTGCGCACGTTGGCGCGCACCGATATGTTCATGCCGATATAGCCTGCCAATCCCGATAAAATCGCGCCGATGGCGAAACCAAGCCCGACATAAAGTCCGAGCTTCCAGGTGAGCAATGCGCAAATCACCACGCCGACGATGCCGATCGCCTGATATTGGCGGTTGAGGTAGGCGCGCGCGCCTTCCTGGATGGCGGCAGCGATATTTTGCATCTTTTCGTTGCCGGCGGGCGCGGCCATGATCGAACGGCCGGCGAATAAGCCGTAAAGCAACGAAGCTACACCGCAGAGTATGATGAAAAGCATAACGGACATGAATGTCTCTCCTTATTATTTGACAGGCTACTGGTAAACACCAGTGGACTCCATTACAGGATGGCCAAAGAGAAATCAACGATTTACTTCAGAAGTTTTCTCAAAGGCTTACTTGCCGCCGCCTATCGCAACTGCGCAGCTATTCGCCGGGTGCTGGCAAGCAGCTCTTCTTTGCCGGCCACACCATGAAATTCCCCAAGCAGCCCGCCGCTTGCATCGAAATAGCCCACATAGGGGATACCTCCGGAATATTGGCTGCCGGTGCGCGCCAGGGCCAGCTTCAGCGCATCGTCGTTTTTCGGGGCGAGCAGGTAGGGAGTGACGAGGCGTTCATACTCGCTATGGATGAGGTAAGCCGCCAGTTTTTTAGGTTCCCAATCGCGCGACAGGAACACGCTGTTGAAATCGTCGAGCGCACCCACGCGCATCAGCGCGATAATGTCCGGGAGCATCTGGCGGCAATAGCCGCACCATGACGCATAGACCACCAGCATGGTCGGTTTGCCGCTCAGGCTTTGCAGTTTGTCCACAACGCGATCGGCATCCATCACGACAAACTGCCGCTCAAGCACCGCGATCTCGGCGACTTTCGGATCGAGATAGGGTTTGACCGTATGCATCACCGCCAACACCACCAGCGCGATGACAAAAGCATTGAGGATGAAATGTAGTTCTTTGCGCGTCACTTACGTCTCGTCAATGGCGCATTCCTGGATTTTCTCCCCGCGCGAGAATTTTTCGATCTGCGCCTTACTCACCACGCCGGCATATTCGTTTATCAGCTTGCCCGATGCGTCGAACAGGCCGAAATAAGGAGTGCCCGTGTTTTTTTCACCTGTGTAAAAGCGGCTGCCCGAGGGCTGCAATGCATCCTTCAGGGCATGGATATTTCTAAATTCCACGACATAAGGCGGGAATACGGGCTTTTTGTCGGTCCATGACGTGTACTTCATGTTCCACATATAGGTATCCAGAGCATTGGCGTCGGCATCGACCGACAGGAATAGCATATGCACATGATCGAGCTTTTTTTCCTTATATAAATCCACGATGTTGGGCATACCCTTATGGCAATGGACGCACCATGTGCCATAGATATATAGAAGCGTCGGCCTGCCGTCATCGCTCTTTAATTTCGGCAACACCTCGTGCGGGCCAAGCGTCGTGATGGCCGGCAGAAACGCGAGCCGGTGCGATGATTGGGCCTGATGGTTGCCGGGCAATTCCGGCGTTAGGTAAATCCAGCCTGCCACCGCCCATACCGCCACCAAGACATAGGATAAAACCAATAGTATTTTATACTGCGCGCTCATGGTTGCACCTCTCTTCAAAAATCAACGCATTTGCCTTTGATTTCCCAATCGCCGTAGCGCGTCGGCTCGGGGCCTTTGGGGCCGCCGGTTTCGGGTAACGGGTGACGAGTGTCAGGTATCGGAGGAATATCTGATTTCTCGTGCGGTTGCATTTGTGTTGGTTTTTTTCTGTTATCCGTCACCTGTCACCTGCCACCTTCATTCCACCGCGAACGCGACATCGACGTCCACGCGAACCGTCACCAATCCCGGCAGGCTGGGCGCAACGGAACTATCGGCGGCGCCGCTCTTGGCCATCATCATGGGCCTGGGGTAACCGGGCATCTGGCTGTCGGACTCGGCGATGTGCACGGGTTTTCCGAGCTTCATCCCCGCCGCCTGCGCCAATGCTTCCGCTTTGGCCCTGGCGTTGGCAAAGGCTTTGGCGCGCAGCGCGTCTTTGCGCGGCTGGGTGTCTTTCAAGGCGAATTCCACCCCGTTCACCTGGTCGATATTGGCATCGACGATCGCCGACAACACGCGCTCATGGATGGCGATGTTATCCATGGTGATGCGAACGGAACGGCTGACGACATAGCCGATGAAATCTCTTTTTCCGGCATTTTTCCCATATTCGTATTCCGGCGCGATATAGACGTTGGACGTCGCGAGCTTGTCCTTGGGAATCTCGAAATCGCGGGCGATGGAAACCAGCTTTGCCACCTGCGCATCATTTTGCTTCTTCGCCTCGTTCAGGTTCTTGTCTTTGCTGACCAGCGATACCGAAAGAATAGCCTGGTCGGGAGCAACCTCTTCCTTGGCCTCACCGGTCACATTGATGACGTGTGGCATCGGCGACGGGGGCGGCATCTGGGCAAAACCGTTGGTGGCCACCGTCATGAATGCAGAAAATGTGAGAAAATAGGCCGTGGCGTGCAGAAGTTTCTTCATTCTTACCCCCAACTATACTAAAAGAACGGATGCCTTGACAAACAAGCTTAGCAAAGAATGCCGCCGATACAACCGAATCTTCCCGAAACCGCCACCGCATCCAGCGCCCGCCTGAGCGCGCTTTTTGCGCTGATGCACACGCTGGACAAAGGCAAGCC
>JAGVLW010000064.1 GCA_020054105.1 Alphaproteobacteria bacterium
CCGCCGAGCTGCGATTTTGCGTCTTCGATCATTTTCTGGATGTTCGGCTGCGCCAGCGGCGACTTACCCTGGTAGGGTATGTTGCGCAATATTTGCGGTAGCGGCGAAAACAGCTTGCTGCAGGCGCTGAGCTTGCGCCCGTCCTCGCGCATATAGGCGAGCACCTGCAGTGCTGCGATGATGCCGTCGCCGGTGGTGGCGTGATCGGAAAGGACGATGTGCCCGGACTGCTCGCCGCCGATATTGAAGCCGTGGGCGCGCATATGCTCGACGACGTAGCGGTCGCCGACTTTGGTGCGTACGAGCGTCAGCCCCAGCGTTTGCAGGTAACGCTCCAGGCCGATATTGGACATGTCGGTGGCCACGATGCCGCCGCCGCGCAGCGTGCCCTCGCGGTGGCAGTGGGTGGCGATCATCGCCATGAGCTGGTCGCCGCCTTCGATATGGCCGGTTTCGTCGCAGATGAGCAGCCGGTCGGCGTCGCCGTCGAGCGCGATGCCGATATCGGCTTTTTCCCTGACGACGGTGTCGCATAACAGTTGCGGTGCAGTCGAGCCGCAGCCCTTATTGATGTTGAACCCGTCGGGCTGGATGCCGATGGCCACAACCTCGGCGCCGAGCTCGCGCAAAATCAGCGGTGCGATGTGGTAGGCGGCGCCGTTGGCGCAATCGACGACGATCTTGATTCCGTCGAGCGTCAGGGTTTTCGGGAAGGTGCTTTTGGCGAATTCAATATACCTCCCGGGGGCATCGTCGAGCCGCTTGGCGCGGCCAAGCTTGTCGGGTGTGGCCAGCGCCTGCGGGCGGTTTTCAGCGACGATCACTTCAATTGCTTTTTCCACTTCGTCGGAGAGCTTGTAGCCGTCGGGGCCGAAAAGCTTGATGCCGTTATCGCCGTAAGGGTTGTGCGAGGCGGAGATCATTACGCCCAGATCGGCGCGCAGGGATTTGACCAGCATGGCCACCGCCGGCGTCGGCATCGGCCCGACCAGGAACACGTCCATGCCCACCGAAATGAAACCGGCCACCAGCGCCGGCTCGATCATGTAGCCCGATAGGCGCGTATCCTTGGCGATGACGACGCGATGGCGGTGGTCGCCGCGCAGGAATTGCTGCCCCGCCGCCATGCCGACTTTAAGCGCAACGTCCGCTGTCATCGGATGGGTGTTGGCGGTGCCGCGAATGCCGTCTGTGCCGAAGAGTTTCATAGGCTCCCTCTACGCCGTCGGCTGATCGTCCGTGCCGGTCTTCTTGGCGCGGGACGAGGGCAGCGACGATTTTACGATCACCGGTTTTTTCTGGGACTCATCCTGGCGCACGATTGCCACGCCCTTAATCAGCCCGCGTATCTCGTCGCCGGTGAGAGTTTCATATTCGAGCAACGCGCCGGCGATGGCGTGCAATTCGTCGATATGCTCGGTGAGAATATGCGTGGCTTTGGCGTGCGCTTCGTCGACGATGCGCTTGACTTCGCCGTCGATGATGTTGGACATTTCCTCGGAAACGCCGTGCGATTGCTGGCCCATCGAGTAGCCCAGGAACACCTCGCCCTGGTCGCTGCCGTAAAAGAGCGGGCCGATCTTGTCGCTCATGCCCCATTCCGTGACCATCGCGCGCGAAAGCTTGGTGGCGTATTTGATGTCGCTTGAGGCGCCCGACGAGACTTTCTCATAGCCGAAAATCATTTCCTCGGCGACGCGCCCGCCCATCGACACGGCGAGATCAGCATACATTTTTTCGCGCAGATAGGACAGCTTGTCGGCTTCCGGCAGGCGCATCACCATGCCCAGCGCCCGCCCGCGCGGGATGATGGTGGCTTTGTGGATCGGGTCGGAGGCGGGGCAGTAGAGCGACACCAGCGCATGGCCGCCTTCATGGTAGGCGGTCATTTTCTTTTCTTCCTCGCTCATCACCATCGATTTGCGCTCGACGCCCATCATCACCTTGTCCTTGGCGGCTTCGAGATCGCGGTGGCTGACAACTTTCTTGCCGAGCCTGGCGGCAAGCAGCGCCGCTTCGTTGACGATATTGGCAAGGTCGGCGCCGGAAAATCCCGGCGTGCCGCGCGCGATCACCCGCGCATCGACGTCGGGCGCCTTGGGCACTTTTTTCAGATGTACTTCGAGAATTTTAGCGCGGCCGTTAATGTCGGGGTTGGGCACGGTGATCTGGCGGTCGAAGCGGCCGGGGCGCAGCAGCGCCGGGTCGAGCACGTCGGGGCGGTTGGTGGCGGCGATGATGATGACGCTCTCATTGGCCTCGAACCCGTCCATCTCGACGAGTAATTGGTTGAGCGTCTGCTCGCGCTCGTCGTTGCCGCCGCCGAGGCCGGCGCCGCGATGGCGGCCGACGGCATCGATCTCGTCGATGAAGATGATGCACGGCGCACTTTTCTTGCCCTGCTCGAACATGTCGCGCACGCGCGAAGCGCCGACGCCTACGAACATCTCGACGAAATCGGAACCGGAGATGGTGAAGAACGGCACTTTCGCCTCGCCGGCGATGGCGCGCGCCAGCAGCGTCTTACCGGTGCCGGGCGGGCCGACCAGCAAACAGCCGCGCGGAATCTTGCCGCCGAGGCGCTGGTATTTCTGCGGGTCTTTGAGGTAATCGACGATCTCGTGCAATTCATCCTTGGCTTCTTCAATGCCGGCGACATCCTCAAACGTGATGCGCTCGTTCTTTTCGGTGAGCAGCCGCGCGCGCGACTTGCCGAAGCCCAGCGCGCCGCCGCGCC
>JAGVLW010000033.1 GCA_020054105.1 Alphaproteobacteria bacterium
AATTTGTCACCGCGTTGCCGAAGGATGTCTATCTCGACGCCATGCTGACCACGCCGCCCGCGCCTGTGCATTTACTGACGCCCCTTCCGGACGGCGCGGATCGCAAACAAAAAGTGTTGGGCATACGCTATGTGCCGCACATCCCTGTCATGGAACATGCGGTGGAAAGGCTGGCGCCGCACGCCAAACAGCTGGTATTTTCCGCCCTGCCCCACAACGTCATGCCCGACGCGATGACGCCGGTATTGGAAATCCACAAAGGCGCCACGCATTACGCGGCCACTTTCGATTATAACGGCGAGACACGGGTTTTACCGGATGGCAGCATCATGACCGAGGGTTATGAGGCGAGTCCCTACCAAGCTGGAGACGCGACCGGCAAGCTCGTCACATCTTATAGCGGGGGTGACATTGTGAGAAACACTTTCAGAGACCCCCGCCCGGCAAACGGCAAGGCGGTAGGCAGGTAATTTCTCTGTCGAAAGACATGTTCTACAAATACGGATCGATCTTGTTGGAGAGGTAGTTCTGCACATAATCGCGGATGCCGTCTTGCAGGCTCATGAACCCGCCCGTATAGCCCGCCGCCTGCAGTTTTTGCATATTGGCCTGGGTGAAATACTGGTAGCCGGACACGATCGCCGCCGGCATGTCGACATAATGGATGTTGGGCTTGCCGTTCAGCGCGGCGAAAATCGCCCCGGCCATTTCGTTGAACGTGCTGGCCGTGCCGGTGCCGAGATTGAACAGCCCCGACACTTTCGGGTTGTCGAGGCACCATAGCAGCACGCGCGCGATGTCCTTGACGTAAATTACGTCGCGCTTCTGCTCGCCGTTCTTGTAGGCAGAGTTATGCGAGCGGAACAGATTGACGCGGCCGGCCTGGATCGCATGCGAAGCGATTTGAGTAATAACGCTTTGCTGGTCGCCCTTATGGTATTCGTTCGGCCCGTAGGTGTTGAAAAATTTCAAGCCAACCCATTGCGGCAGCGCCGCCCGGCCGGCCGCCACCTCGCGCGCCACATGCACGTCGAACAGGTGCTTGCTCCAGCCGTACGGCGATAGCGGCCGCAATTTTTCAAGATAGGCCAGATCGCCGGCATCGTCGAAACCGTGCGTGCCGTCGCCATAGGTCGCCGAGGCCGAGGCATAGATCAGGCGCATCATCCGCTTGTTGCACCAGTCCCATAATTTATGCGTCAGCGTAAAATTATGGCGCAGGATCAAATCGACGTCTTTTTCCGTCGTCGAGGAAATCGATCCCAGGTGATAAATCAATTCGAGTTCCTTGTGGTTCGCTTCCAGCCAGTCGAACAGATTTTCCCGTTCGACGACTTCCTGCACCGGGTGCTTGCTCAGGTTGCGCCATTTCTCATTGCTGCCGAAATGATCGCACACTATTATATGGTGCGTCCCGCGCGCGAGCAGCATCGCTACCAGGTTCGAGCCGATGAAACCGCCGCCGCCAGTGACAAGAATGCTTTTCATATGTTTTTCAACTGGTTGTAATTTAGAATCCTTGACCGATCCTATCTTACTATGGTAGCGTTTAAGGAATAGTAAAATAAGGGGAAGATTACGGGTTACAGGTAACAGATCACAGACATAGCAATATATTATTCAGTAATTTAATTTGTAAAAAGACAAAAAAATACACCTTAATGATCCGTTACCTGTTACCTGCTACCTGTTACCTGCTACCTGTTACCTGTTACCTGTTACCTAATATGGAGCCAATATGCAGAAAGACAACAAGTTTTTCGATGATCTCGCCAAGATGGCCAGCGGTGCCGCCGGCGGGTTGATGGACGCCAAGCGCGAAATGGAGGCCCTTGCCACTGCCCAGTTCGAAAAATTATTACAGAACATGCGGTTGGCCACCAAGGAAGAAATGGGCGCCGCCCTGGCCATGCTCGCTAAGCTGCGGAGCGAACAAGAAGAACTGAAAAAGCGCCTCGACGCCCTCGAAGCCAAGAAATATAGCCAATAAACTTTTATTGGCTATGCCAGCGTAGGCCGAAAGCCACGCTGGCCGCGCCGTCGGCAAGCGTCAAAATACGACAGTATTTTGTTAGTTTATTATAAGCCACTGAAAAACAAGCATCCGTCTAAAAATGCTTGCCCCGCCGAGGCTTATCATAAGTCTATGATTTAAATAAATAAAATAATTCCTGTTCATCCTCTTTTAAGCTATTGCTTTTTCCAAAATCCGTGCAACACTGTCCCTCGGATAGCAGCGCCTATCCAAGCTTTCAGGCATATTACAAAATCATTCTGCTCACGGAATCATTTCGGGGATAAAACGATGACCACCACGCAACTGAAAATCGACAACGGTTACAATCCACTCGACATCGCCGAGATGGTGATCATGGATCGCGACTGGACGTTCGATCGCGTCGGCGAAGGCGAGCTCATCGCCGAGGTGAACGGCGCGTGGTGCAAATACCATGTGTGGTTCGCCTGGCAGGAAGATTCCGGCGGGCTGACTTTGTCGTGCTCGCTCGACACCAAATTCCCCAAGCCGCTGCTGTTTAAAGTGCACTCGCTGCTCGCGCTGGTGAACCAGAAATTATGGCTCGGCCATTTCGACATCTGCGCCGACGACGATACCATCACCTTCCGCCACTCGCTGCTGCTGCGCGACGGCGCCGGCACCTGCGCCGAGCATCTGCAGGAGCTGCTCGACATCGCCATCAATGAATGCGAACGCTTCTACCCCGCCTTCCAAATGACGGTCTGGGGCGGCAAGTCGCCCACCGAAGCGCTGGAACTCGCGTTGTTCGAGACCGTCGCGGAAGCATAAGCTAGTCCTTAGTCATGAGTCCTTAGTCATGAGTTGTTAGTCGTTAGTCGTTAGTGCTTTGCCGCTAGCGTCAGCTGTAGTAATGTTTTGTTCTACTAACGACTAACGACTAACAACTCATGACTAACCTCCTCCTCGTCGGCTGCGGTAAAATGGGCGGTGCGCTTTTGTCGCGCTGGGAAAAATATCCACCCGCCGCCATTGCGAATTTTTTTGTCATCGAGCCGAGCGCGCCGCACGCGCATGGCAGCCACACGCAGTATTTTAAAAACCTGGCCGCCTTGCCGCCGGCATTTGCGCCAAGCGTCATCGTGTTTGCCGTCAAGCCCGACGCGCTGGCGGAATTATTGCCGCAATACGCGCAGCGTTTCGGCAAAGCGCACCCGCTATATATTTCCATCGCGGCAGGCAAGCCGCTCGCATTTTGCCAAGCCCATCTCGGGCCACACGCGCCCATCGTGCGCGCCATGCCCAACACGCCGGCGCTTGCCGGCAAAGCCGTCACCGCGCTATACGCGCAAAGCACTTTGCCGGAATCGGCGCGGCATCTCGCTACCGCCTTGTTGAATGCCGTCGGCGAAACCGTCTGGCTGGAAGATGAGGTGCAGATGCACGCGGCGACGGCGATTTCCGGCAGCGGCCCGGCCTATGTATTTTTATTCCTGGATGCGCTCACTCAGGCCGCCGTCGATGCCGGCCTGCCGCAAGACGTCGCGCGCAAGTTGGCGGTCGGCACCCTCATCGGCAGCGGCGAGCTGGCCGCCCACAG
>JAGVLW010000010.1 GCA_020054105.1 Alphaproteobacteria bacterium
AGGATTTCCTGAAGCAGCAGCTCGAAGGCCGCGCCGTCATCACCGCCGAGCCTTTTGTCGGCGAGGCGGAGCTGTCGGGAAAAATGGGCCGCGTCGAATGGGCGATCGACTGGCCCGCCGACGAAGAACCGTATGTCTCGACCTATTGCAACACCATCCCCACGTCCGAAGGCGGCACCCACGAATCTGGCATGCGCTCGGCGATCACCAAGGGCGTCAAGGCCTATGCCGAGCTGACCAATAATAAAAAAGTCGCTCAGGCGATGGGCGAAGACGTGCTCGGCGGCGCGGTGATGGTGCTGTCGCTGTTCATGCGCGACCCGCAATTCCAGGGCCAGACCAAAAATAAATTGGTGAATGTCGAGGCGGCGCGGCTGGTGGAAAACGCCATGCGCGACCATTTCGACCATTGACTGACCGGCAATACCGACAACGCCACCAAGCTGATGGCGGCCATTGTGGAGCGACTCGAAGACCGCCTGCGCCGCAAGGCCGAAAAGGAAATCAGCCGCAAGGCGGTGACCACGCGCCTGCGCCTGCCCGGCAAGCTCGCCGACTGCTCGCGCTCGACCAATAAGGGCACCGAGATTTTTATCGTCGAGGGCGATTCGGCGGGCGGCTCGGCCAAGCAGGCGCGCAACCGCGAAACCCAGGCCATTTTGCCGCTGCGCGGAAAAATCCTCAACGTCGCCTCGGCGACGCTCGATAAGATCAAGGCCAATCAGGAGCTCGCCGACCTGCTGCTGGCGCTGGGCTGCGGCACCGGCGCGCATTACAGCGACGATGCGCTGCGCTACGAAAAAGTCATCATCATGACCGACGCCGACGTCGACGGCGCCCATATCGCCTCGCTGCTGATGACGTTTTTCTATCTCGAAACGCCGGAGCTGATTCGCGGCGGCCATCTCTATCTCGCCCGCCCGCCGCTTTTCCGCATCACCATTTCCAACCACACCTACTACGCGCAGGACGAGAAGGAAAAAGAGCAGATCATCGCCACGCACGCCAAAGGCAACAGCCGCATCGAAGTCGGCCGCTTCAAAGGTCTGGGCGAGATGACGCCGCCGCAGCTCAAGGAAACGACGATGAACCCGCAGCACCGCATGTTGCTCAAAGTGATGATCGAAGAAGACGATATCGACGCCACCCGCACGCGCGTCGACCAGCTCATGGGCAAAAAACCCGAGCTGCGCTTCGCCTTCATCCAGGAACAGACGGCACAAAAAGGCGCGCAGCTCGTCGATGAGCTGGATGTCTGATATTTTTTGTCATGTCGAGCAAACGCGAGACATCCGCTAGCGGATCCCTCGGCGGAGTTTACCCCGGCGAAGGCCGAGGCTCGGGATGACAATACTAATCAGGTCGCCCAGCTATCCCATTATTATTAATCATTTTTTCTAGCGTAATTTTTTGTCATCAAATTGTAACTGTTAATTGTTGTTTATTTATTGGATAATCGAGGCCAATAGTCACTTTAAAGGATAATTCCCATGCAAGATAGGCCCCTGACCGATGCGCAACAGGCTTTGGTAGATAGTGCGTTTGAAAGCCTGCGCGCCAATGAATTCTTGCCCGCGCTGTACGCTATAGCCAGCGACATGAGCACGGAACATACTCCGGAAGTAGTCATCCGCCATGCGCTGAATAATTTGGTGCGTCATAACCCCGCAGTGTTGATAAGCGAGGGAGACGATAAGAGCGCAGCGAGCATACATTCAGCAGTCCGCGAAGAATTGGACCGAATCTCTGCGCATCGTCTCAGTACGAAAAGGGGCGAACAGCGCATTTTGGCAACCAGCGGCAAAAACAGCATGCCGCATTTTTAATTGCCGTCCGGGAATAATGGACTAAAAACGCGGCCATTGCCCTTTAAATAATTCCAATCTCCCCACGCCCGCCGCCTTGCCCGCTTCGAGGTCGGTTTGATTATCGCCGATCAGTAGCGACGCGGACGGGTCGATGTTCCAGTCGGCAATCGCCCGCAAAATCATTCCCGGCTTTGGCTTGCGGCAATCGCATGGGCCGGTGATGTCGGGATGGTGCGGGCAGAAATAATAGTCGGTCCAGGCGCAGCCTTCCTGCATGAAACGTTCGCCCATCCACCGCATCAGCGCATAAAATTGCGTTTCGTCGTAAAGCCCGCGCGCAATGCCCGCCTGGTTGGTGACGACGATGATTTTATAGTCGTGCGCATGGGCGCGACGGCAAACATCGAACAAGCCATCGGTAAAAATAATATCTTCGCGACGATAGGCGTGCGTCGTGTCGATATTGATGACGCCGTCGCGATCCAAGAATAGGGCTTTATGTTTGCGCATGGGAACTTTATAATGCCCCCTTCTCGCTTTGTAATCATATAAAAGTTTGCTCATGCCCCACGCGCTCACCGTTATCGAACACAGCAAAAACGTCGCCATCCCCATCGTCGCGCTTACGAAAAAAACATTGGGGCCTTGGCTGAAGAAACAACCATCGACCGTGGCCAAATGGCTTCAGGCCAGCCAGTTCGACGCCGCACCCGCGAGCCATTGCTTAGTTCCGAACAAAGACGGCAGCCTGTGCACGGTACTATGCGGCATCGGCGATACGCCGGATCTCTGGAGTCTCGCCCACCTGCCCACGAAATTGCCGCCGGGCCTGTATCGCCTCGACAGCACATTCCCTAAAGAAACCGCCACGCAGTTCGCGCTCGGCTGGGCGCTGGCCGGGTATGCATTCGACAAATATAAAAAGAACGCACAGAAATCGCCGCAACTCATCGCGCCGGCCGGCTGCGATTTCGATTATGTGCGCTCGATGGCGCAGGCGATAGGCTGGGCTCGCGACCTCATCAACACGCCCGCCAACGACATGACCCCGCAAACGCTGGCGCAGGAAGCGGTCGCGTTTGCACAATCGCATAAAGGCAAGGCGCATGTCATCAAAGGTGAAGATCTGCTGGCCGCCAATTACCCGATGATCCATGCCGTCGGCAAGGCCAGCAGCGTGCCCCCTCGCCTCGTCGACATACGCTTTGGCAAAAAAGGTGCGAAGCTGGTGACGCTGGTGGGCAAAGGCGTGACGTTCGATTCCGGCGGACTCGATATTAAATCCGCCTCCGGAATGAAAATGATGAAAAAAGACATGGGCGGCGCCGCCTGTGTGCTGGCACTGGCCAGGGTCATCGTCGAGATGCGCTTGCCGGTTGCGCTTCGCGTGCTGCTGCCGATCGTCGAGAACGCCGTCGCCGGCAACGCCATGCGCCCGCTCGACATCGTGAAAACGCGCAAGGGCATCACCGTCGAAATCGGCAATACCGACGCCGAGGGACGATTGATATTATGCGACGCGCTCTTCGAGGCCGACGAGGAAACGCCCGACCTTCTCATCGATTGTGCCACACTCACGGGTGCGGCGCGCGTGGCGCTGGGCACGGAGATTCCGGCATTTTTCACCAACGACGATGCGCTGGCCGACCGGCTCGCCGCGCATAGCAAAAAAAGCAGCGACCCGCTCTGGCGGCTGCCGCTATGGGCGGGCTATCGCGGTATGCTCGATACGCCAAACGCCGACCTGTCGAACGATCCCGACAGCAGCTATGGCGGCGCCATAACTGCAGCCTTGTATTTGCAGGAATTTGTGAGTAGAACAGCTTCCTGGCTGCATATTGACATGATGGCGTGGAACCTTTCCGCCAAGCCCGGCCGCCCGCAAGGCGGCGAGGCGATGGCGGTGCGGGCGCTGTACGCGATGATAAAAGAACGGTATGGTAAATAGAGACCGGATGAGGATAAAAACATGGCACCGAAAGAAGAAAAAATAGGCTCGTCGAAAACCATCCGCGCATTGTCGTTCTGGCACGGCGTCACCGCTACCGCCTTGCGCAAGATGCCGGTGGATTTGTCGTCGCGGCAGACGGCGGTGCTGCTGAGCGTTTATCTGGTTTCGCCGCCGCACAGCATCAAAAGCCTGGCGGACGATTTGAATATTTCCAAGCCGGCGATCTGCCGCGCCGTCGACGCGCTGGAGAAAGCCAAGCTCATCAAGCGCGCCCGCGATAAATCCGACAAGCGCAACGTGTTCGTCACCCGCACGGTTAAAGGTTCGGCCTATCTCAGTGAGTTCGCCGACATCATTCTCGGCGCATCGAAAGAAGCGGCGTGATCCTGCGCAGCTAAAAGACTGTTTTGAACACTATACCACACAAAGAATCCGCGATCGCCGTATTGCGCACGGAACCATAAGGGTTGGGCGTGACGTCGCTATTGACGCATCTATCGGTGCCGCTGGCGGGTACGGGCGCCCGCGGTTGACCAATGAATGTCCCGGTATCGCGCGTCGCCAGCACCTTGCCGGTCAAGGGCAACCCATCATCGGTCTTGAAATCAAGTATATAAGCATCCGCCGGGCTGAGCGAAGCGATGCCGGCGTTGTTGAAGGCATCGTTATAGCGACTGGTGATCCAGAATGCATGACCCGAAATAGCTAGAGGAGTCGTGGTCACTGTATTATACCATACCGCCATCACCGGGCTGACGCCGGCGCGGTTGGTGGTTTTAAGTCCATGGAGTGTTGGCATGGTATGGCCGCCTGACCCCGGCACAGTGGCCAAGTTCGCCGTTATCATGTTAGCCTGCATGAGATGATACCATGTATCGGTCTGCTCCGTAGGCAGGATTCTTTCGTCGCCGTCGCCATTATCTCCTACCCCGCCATCTACGCCCAGCCCAAAATCTACCGCGTCAAGGCAATCACCGGGCAGGCAATTATATTTCAGCCTGAAGGCCATGAAAGCCGTGTTGTATTCCTCCACCTGCCGCATCACGCGCCGCAGTTCCGCCGCGTGGATCAGCTCCCTGCCGGTCAGCACGCCGCCTACTATCAGGCCAATGATGACGAGCACCATGGATAATTCGATGAGGGTAAAACCTTGCTTGTGGGCGCAATGCGGCATTCTGTATTTCTATAAAAACATAGTTAAAGTTGGATTAACTCTGTGGTATGATGCGCCTTCTTTAACTTCCCATAAAGTATGCATCACAATTACTACATTGATAATGAAGGTAAAAAGGATGGGCCGCACGATCTTATCGCCATCATGCGCCGCATTCGCACCCAAAGAATCCGGGCCGACAGCTATCTTTATGTCGACGATTCGCCCGATCGGTTTGCCGCCAGGGATATTCCGGAAATAGCCCTGTTCTTCGACTCGACTGCGAAAAGCACTTCGCCGACAGCGATGAATGCTCCCTCCACATGGACACTCATCCGCTTGGGATGGGAATTCACCATCGAGCATAATGTGATGACCGTCTATGCGGGCGCGATGCTGCTGCTGTGCCTGCTGATGCTGATGGAGCTGGCCAGCGTCGCCAACCTCATGCTGGGCGGCATGGCGATATGGTGCGTGTTCATCCTGATGCAAAATATCTATCTGGTGTTTGTGCTGCGATTGTATCGCGGGCAGACGCTGGGATCCGATTTTATCAATCGCCAATTCGCGCCGGCATTGCCACGATTGGTGTTTGCGTCGCTCATGCTGGCGGCGATGATGGCGGGCGGCTGGATATTGCTGTTCGTTCCCGGCCTGTTGGTGGCGACGCTTTATTGTTTCGTGCCGTTTCTGATGATGGATCGCCGCTATGGGCCGATAGAAGCGATGCATGCATCGCGCCTGCTGATGCAAAAATACGGCCGCAGTTATTTTCCACCCGCCTGCCTGCTTATATTGTTGTATCTTTTATGCGTCGCGCTTATCGTTCCGATGCCACTCGTCTTACCGATTTTTGCCGCCGCCATGTCGCATCTCTACGAAGAATTATCGGCTTGACTTTGCATTGTCGCCATCGTTGCAAAAAAAATATTTTTTTGTCTCACGAATCGCTTGCAATATATTTCAAAGAATGGTTTTAGTTGCAATGTAGGAAAAAAATTCCTGACGTTAACAGATCAGTAATCATTTTATCCTATGCTTGCCTTATCGACACCATCAAATCCACCTAAAAAATTCAAAAAACGCCGCCTAATTTTCTCAGGGAGCCAGCACTATGGAAGCATTTGCAAATAGCCTGAACGGTTTGGGCAAAGCAAAAATTATCGGAATGCTGGCGGCAATCACCGTTTTGATCGCATTCCTGCTGACCGTCAGCTTCCGCATGAGCGCGAATAATTTGGTGCCAATTTTTACCAATCTTTCGCTCGATGACAGCGCAAAAATCGTCGCCGAACTCGAGAAATCCAACACACCTTTCCAACTTGTCGCCAACGGCACGCAAATATTGGTGCCGTCCGACAAAGTATTGCGCCTGCGCATGAGCATGGCGGAACAGGCGCTGCCTTCCGGCGGCTCGGTGGTGGGCTATGAAATCTTCGACCGCGTCGATACGCTGGGCAGCTCCAACTATGTGCTCAACATCAACATCGTCCGCGCGCTCGAGGGCGAGCTTGCCCGCACCATCGGCTCGCTGGCGGACGTCGATTCGGCGCGCGTGCTGCTGGTCGTGCCCAAGCGCGAATTATTTTCGCGCGATAAGGAAAAACCCAGCGCCTCGGTGACGATTAAAATGCGCGGTGGCAAAAACCTGGAGCAGAACGAAGTGACGGCGATCACCCACCTCATCGCCTCGGCAGTGCCGTCGCTGGAACCGTCGCGCGTGACCATCGTCGATACGCACGGCAGGTTGCTGGCGCGCGGCGACGGCAGCAGCGACACGATGGGCGGCAGCAATGCCCAGGAATATCGCATGGCCTATGAAACCCGCACGCAAAAAGCCCTGGAGGATTTGGTGGAAAAAGTGGTCGGCCCGGGCAAGGTGCGCGTGCATGTGACCGCTGACATCAATTTCGACCGCGTGGTCATCAACAGCGAGAAATTCGATCCGGACGGACAGGTCGCGCGCTCGACCCAATCCACCAGCGAGCGCGAGAACGCCCAGGATAAAGCTGGAAAAGACAATGTCAC
>JAGVLW010000087.1 GCA_020054105.1 Alphaproteobacteria bacterium
AGGCGGGCGTAAAAGAGCTGGTGCTGGCGGGCGGCGTCAAACGGCCGTCGCTGGGCGCGCTGCGCCCGGATGCGCTGGGCGCCAAACTGATGGCGCGGCTAGGCACGAAACTCTGGTCCGGCGACGATGCGCTGTTGCGGACGGTGATCGCGTTCCTCGAAGAAGAACATTTCCAGGTGGTGGCCGCACATGAGTTACTAAGTAACTTATTAACACCAAGTGGCATTCTTGGAACCATTATGCCCGACGAACGGGCGACGTCCGACATGCAGCTTGGCATGCGCATCGCCAAAAAACTCGGCGCGCTAGATATCGGCCAGGCAGCGATCGTCGAGCACGGCTATGTGCTGGGCATCGAAGCGGCGGAAGGCACCGAAGAACTCATCCGCCGCTGCGGTGTACTCAAGCGCGAATCGCCCGGCGGCGTGCTGGTGAAAACCCGCAAGCCCGGCCAGGAAAACCGCGCCGACCTGCCTGCCATCGGCGTGCAGACGGTCGAGCAGGCCTATGCGATAGGCCTGGCCGGCATCGCCCTGGAGGCCGGCGGCAGCCTGATACTAGGCCAGAAGCAGGTGGTGGAAAAAGCCGACGCGCTCGGGCTGTTCATTGCCGGAATACCCCATGAATGACGCGTCCGCCCGCCCGTTGAAAATCTATCTCATTGCCGGCGAAGCATCCGGCGACCTGCTGGGCGCACATCTGATGCGCGCGCTCAAGGCACAATCGCCGCAAGTGCAATTTTACGGCATCGGCGGCGAGCGCATGCAGGCGGAGGGCCTGACCAGCCTGTTCGATTACCAGGAGCTTTCGCTGTTCGGGTTTTTCGAGATACTGCCTTATGTGCTCAACATCTTCGCGCGCGTGAACGCCGCCGTCGAAGACATCGGCGCCAAGAAACCCGACATGGTCATCACCATCGACGTGCCGGGATTTTCGCTGCGCGTCGTCGAGCGGCTGCGCAAATTGCAGTTTCCCGCCAAGTTCGTGCATTACGTCGCGCCGACCGTCTGGGCCTATAAGCCGCAGCGAGCGGAATTATGCGCCAGGCTTTTCGACCATATGCTGGTGTTGCTGCCGTTCGAGCCGCCCTATTTCGAAAAAGTCGGGCTGGCGACGACTTTTGTGGGCCATCCGGTCGTCGCCGAAACGTCAACCGGAAACGGCGCCGCCTTTCGTGAGAAATACGACATCCATCCCGACCGGCCGCTTTTTTGCCTGCTGCCTGGCAGCCGCAAGGGAGAGATCAAGCGCCACATGCCCATTTTCGGGCGAGCGGTGACGCTGTTCGCGTCACGTTATCCCGACCTAGCGATGGCGGTGGCGGTGCCGCCTTACCTGCTCGAGGACATCACCGAATATTTCGCCGGCTGCCCTTTCCGCGCCGTCATCACCAGCAACAACGAAGACAAGAAAAATGCCGTCGCCGCCTGCAATTTGGCCATCGTCAAATCGGGAACGGTCGCGCTCGAAGTCGCCATGGCGGGCGTGCCCATGCTGGTTTCCTACCGCGTCAACCCGCTTTCGGCCTGGAGCTTCAAGCGCATCAGCCTGACCAAATACGTCAACCTCATCAACATAATGGCCGGCAGGGAGATCGTTCCCGAGCTGCTGCAGGAGCAATGCAACCCGCTGATGATCGCCAGCTGCGCGCAGCTGCTGCTTGCGGATGCGGCGTGGCAGCAAAGGCAACGCGAAGACATTCGCGCAACGCTTGCCGGCATGATTCCCGCCTCGCAAAAAACGCCCAGCGAAATCGCGGCCATGACGATTTTGCGAATACTGTCATAAATCTGAAACAATCTTGCGTTATGCTCAAGATGCTATTAGATTATTCAGGGCTGATCGCATAGATGGCCCGATGTATATTTTTATGCAAAGGAATGCGGCGCGGTGGCGACAAAAACGAAAACAAAGCGCACACTGAAAACACCCGCCGCCCTGCTGGTCAATAAATGGTCGTTTTTTTTCCTGACCACCTGCCTATCCACCCTCCCCGCCAAGGGTCACGCAGCAGAAACCCAAACCGCCGAATCGAATAACGACCTGCGCGATGCTGCGGTGCTGCCGGCAAGCAAGCTCGAATTACTGACGCTTTCGATCGACCAGATCGTCCAAAATTTCTTCTCCGTTACCGAGTTTTTCACGCCCTCCATCGACGTTCAGGCCGCCCCTCCTTCGATGGGTTCGGGCAATGATTATGGCTATGGCAATTCCGGAGGGTCACAAAATTCCGGGAATTTCGGCAATAGCAATACGGGAAATCTAAATAATAGCGGTGGGCCAGGTCCCGGGCCGGGGCCGGGGCCGGGGCCCGGCCCTGGGCCAGGACCCGGGCCGGAACCATCGCCGGAATATGAAGATTACGGTCCCGGTCCGGGACCGGGACCTGGGCCGGGCTATAATTACGGTCCGGGACCTGGGCCGGGCTATAATTACGGTCCGGGACCTGGGCCGGGCTATGAAGATTATGGGCCGGGGCCGGGGCCGGGGCCTGGTTATGGGCCGGGACCGGGACCAGGATATGGACCGGGACCTGGGCCGGGACCTGGGCCGGGACCTGGTTATGGACCTGGACCGGGTTACGGACCTGGCTACGGACCTGGCTACGGACCTGGTTATGGACCTGGTTATGGTACCACTTATGGGCCTGGCTACAGTGATTCTTATGCGGATTCTTACGCGGAATCTTATCCCGAAGCCTATCCATGCCCGGAAATTGAGCCTTCACCTGAACCACAGCCTGAGCCAGAGCCATACCCTGCCCCCTACCCCGCGCCATACCCTGAGCCATACCCCGCCCCCGGCCCCACGCCAAGCCCGGATCCGGTCGTAAGGTTGCCCGATCTACCGTTTGCGGAATCGCTGCCACAGGATGCGCGCTACCGCGACATGTGCATTGCCGGCGCCGATCTGAAGCAAAATGATTTTGACGATAAAACTGGGATTGTTAAATCAGCACCCGACATACCGCCTTATGTCTATGTGCCGTCTTGCGATTCCTACTACGGTTATTGCGAATCCTATCCCGAAGTCGCTTACGATTCCTACTATCCGGAGAGCATTCCCGAAAGCTTCTCGCAATTTACCGAGCATTTCACCGGCAAGGTCTCCGGCGCGAAGCCGCCGCGCGGCCAATGCATGCCCATCAAAGATACGCCGATCACCTCGGTAGAAAATTATAAATACGACCTAAACCTGGCTTTTTCCTATTTCCTCAATACGGATAATAGGCCGTTCAACGATGAAAAGCGCGGCTATCTTGGCACAACCTTCTTCGTCGGCGGCGCGCTGAGCTGCCCGAACATCATCACGCCGATAGACAATGCGTTTTTTGATAATACCAAGAACTGGGATATCCCGAAATACACGCATTACTACCGCTATATCGCGGATAATTGTTACAACTTTTACATTCTCAACCGCAGCAAGACGCCGTGGTTCACCTTAGAGCGCCCAAGCGCCAGCGGCACCGACGACCCCGTGTCCATCGAGGATCCGGAAAGATCGTTCCTCAGCAGCTGCCAGCCGCTGGTCAACGGCAAATCCGCCAAAGAAATCGAAGAGCAGTTATGGCTGACCGACAGCGAAGAAATCCTGAAGGGACTGGCAAAAGAAAAAGAATCAGGCTTCGCGACCGTCTTGCGATATAACCGCGCCGACATGGACGAGGATGAATATCTCCTTGGGACGTATTTGCGAAGCGCATGGAATGAAAATTTCATAAATATCCAGAATCATCCGGACAACAGAGGCCTGGACGGCGAGCCTATTTATAAGCTTGCCGACGGCATCAACTTACCTAACCCGTTTAACAACGCCACCATCGTCGGGCTGCCTTGCGTAAAACCGGGCAACAGCGCGGGCACATTCCGGCCGCCTCCGGCGCAAACGCAGGCGCCGGCAGGTCGGCCTCCCACCACCTCCGAGATTGAATCGCTGCGCTCGCTGGTGCAAAGAGGAGAGTCAAACCCCTGCCCATATCCTGAATCTTATCCAGAGGCCTACCCGGAATCCTATCCTGAGGCCTATCCCGAATCCTATCCGGAAGCCTATCCGGATTATTGCGGGTTCACACAGTTCCCAGTCCCAGGCGATCACTTCTACAACCCGCTTCGAGCAACCAGTCCTTACTATTGCCCGAACGTCGAGAAAATCACCGAGCCGAGCCATCCCTTCTCGCCGCGCAATGACGTCGATAATCCATACTCCCCGCATACGACCGACCGGGAATACTCGCTCGATACGTCGATGATGGTTCCGCTCAATACCTGCAATGAAACCTATCCGGCCCGGCGCGGCTATACCGATTATAACGACCCGGACAGAATAGAGGCGGAAGCGAATTTACCGCCCCTGCCGGACGGCACCGCGCAAAGCGGCGACTACCAGTTGCGCTACCCGGTCGTGCAATGCGCCATCGTGCCGGTGGACATACTGAGTTTCCGTTCCGCCGCATTCAATAACTGCATCTCGCAGCGCATCACCATCAACTACAATGCCTGGCTGAAACAATGGAAAGATACCGGCGTGGCGCCGCCGCCCTTCAATGCCAAAACCGGCTCTGGCTGGCAACCTCCTTGCAAAACCCATTTCTGGGAAACCGACAGCGTCGCCACCTGCCCGGTCAAGATGAGCATCCAGCAATGCTGCCGCATCATCGTCAAGGACGTGGTCCCAGCGAATTTCTTGAAGCTACGCACCTGCCAGGGGCTGGAACAGAACCGGGCGGGTACTGATATCTTCCAGGCGGACGACGAGAACATCCAAAGGGACTTGCGCCTCATGTTCGGCCTGACGCTTCCCGAAGACATGGAACCGCCCCCTACCCGGGCAGCTTATGGCGTGCCGCCGAACAGCATTACCGTCACTCCGGGCAGCCCTCCGGGTGCCCCGGACATAGTGACGCTGCTAAAATTCACCCATGTCACCAATGACAGCTTCGACGCCAATGGCGATGGCATTCTCGAATTTGCCGGCGGTTATGGCAATCTTTGGAAAACCAACCTAGCATGGCGGGCCAATCTCGCCCTCAACCGCCTGCGCTGCAATGAAACCGAGCCGAACGCTTACCGTTTCGACCATTACCAGTTCAATAAGAATTTCCCGCAAGAGTTCCGCAGCCCCTATCCGAGCGTCAAGCCGCACAATGGCGGGCCACCGCCCAATGACCAGCCGCCGCCGCCCGAGGCCAACACGTTTGTCGGCCTGCGCATGCCTTACATGCGCTGGTGGGATACCGGGGTTTCGGCGGGCAACCCGCGCCGGGGCGGCAGTTTCGTCAACACGCTGGGCGGGTTCGATACCTTCATCGGCGTCGGCCGCGAAGAGCGCGACGAAACGACGGCCAAGATGCTTAAGGAAAGAATTGAAAAACTGGAGGAAGAGCATAACGGGGGTTATGGGCCGGGACCGGGGCCGGGCGGCGGCTACGGCGCTGATGAATGGGAGTTGATCGACGGGCTGAAGGAGCGGCTGGGCACTCTCCAACGCACGGAAATGGGCCGCGTCGGCGGCTGGTCGGAGCTCAAGGCGCATCAGATGTGGGGCATCCGTCGCAACAATTTATTCTGTGTCGGCCGCTATGAGAAACTGTTCAAGCCCGGCGGGCCGGAGAATTTCGCCCTGGCCAAATCGGGGGCGGGCTATACCAGCCGGGTCAGCAAGCAATGGCCGTGGTCACTGGGCTGGCGCGGCTATGTCACCGACACCAACCCCACCACCGTCTTCCCCATGTTCGGCGGCGGCAGTCCCGCCGACGGGCTCATCGACACCAGCGAGAATAACCCGGCCAATGGCGGCGGCAAGGGATTGGATAACGCCATGGAAGGCGACATCATCATCTACCGCATCAACGGGCTGCAGCAGATCGCCTATGTCACCAAGCTAGGCTGGCCGATCGACCCGGTCCGCAGCGGCGCGGAATTCGACTACACGATCAACAAATATAAACTGAACGGAGAAATATTGCTCCCCGACCGCATCTTCGTGGAAAGCTGGGATCAGGGCAAATTCCCCACCAGCACCGGCAGCAGCCTCTATTGGGGCTACGGGCCGGAAAGGACGATCTATAAATATTTCGTCCCGGAAAATTACCGCATGGAAATCTGCAATAAAACCATCCGCGCGCTGACCGATTATACGCCCATCGGGGCGGATGAAACCCAGGCAGAGGATTGCCGAGATAAGATGGCGCTGATAAGCGGCCAATGCCTCGATGAGTTTGGCAACTCAGCCTACTGCGAATTGACGACGGCCGATTGCAACAGTTTCCGCTGCCAGCCCTCCTGCGCCGATCCGGATTACAGCGCTTGCGTGCTACCAAACGGCATCGATGACTGGAACACCGCCAAAATCTACCGGCCGAAGAAAGACATCCGCGATCTTTGCAAGAACGGTATCATCACCTACCCGCAAGGATCTAATTTTAGCTTGGTCGATACATACGACATCTCACAGATCGCCGACCCGACTAAGCCGACCGTCACCCGGCTCAGCGTCATTTACCAGGGCGACACCCAGAAGATCAACACCGACCTGTGGGCATGGTGCGTCAACTCCGGCTACGATCCGCCGGGCCATTTCGCCGCGCAATATTTCGGGGCGCAGACCGGCGCCTATACCGACACGACCTTGTGCGGGCCGAAATGGAAAGATTGCAGCACCGCCAAACCCGGCGAGCGGAAATTCTTCCCCGAGAAAGACCGCACGCTCGACCCGGATCCGGACGATTTCCCGAATAATCCGCAATAACGTTCTCTTTGTCATCCTCGGGCTTGACCCGAGGATCCATCCTCTTAATTAAAAAGATGGATGGTCGGGTCAGGCCCGACCATGACAGAATATAGACGAAATATTATTCGGAATGACTATAATATGGAGAGTTTGCCAAAAATTCTTGTGCAAGCTGCAACCCCCGCGGATCGCCGACATGCAGCCAGGTGCCGTCATGCACCACCGCGCGGATGCGCGCCAGCGTGCCGCCCGGCGCGATGTCGCGGTTATAAAGAAGGTTCATCGAAAACGGGCCTGCGGGCGCGGCGTCGAACAGCCGTGGATGCACAAGCTGTATGCCGGTAAACACGTAAGGGGCGCTCGACTGCGCGTCGCGCCTTTTGATGCCGCCCGGCGCATCCACGAAAAAATCCCCGGCGCCTTCATAGCCGATGGCTTTTTCCAGCGGCACCACCAGCAGCAGCGCATCCATCGCCGCATCGTCCCAATATTCACGCATGCGCTGCAATGCCGGCGTTTCTCCGTCGATGCAGATCGCATCGCTGTTGGCGCAAAAAAACGGCGCGCCGCCCAGCCAGGGCAGGGCGTTTTTGATGCCGCCGCCGGTTTCGAGCAGCATCGGCTCATAGACCATATGCAACCTAGGCGCTGTGCGCGAAGCGACATGCGCTTCGATCATCTCGGATTTATAATGGGTGTTGACCGCCACCTCGCCAACGCCCGACGCCAGGAACCAATCGAGCGCGCGGTCGAGCAGCGTTTTCCCGGCGACGGCAATGAGCGGCTTGGGCAGCGCGTCGGTGAGCGGGCGCATGCGCGTGCCCAGACCGGCGGCAAGCAGCATCCCTTTGGCGCTGGCGCTCATGCGCTTAGCATGAGCGTGTCGGCGCCATGGGTGATGGCGATGACGCCGCGATGCTGCGCGGCGATATGCTTGTCGAGCCACGCCTTCAGCGGCAGCAGCATCGGGTGCGTCACGTCGTGCTCCAAATGCCGCCATACGCGCGGCAGGTAATGCAGGTAATGATGTTTCTCGTCGCGGGCGGCAAGCCGGGTGAAAATCCCGATGATCTTGCTGTTGCGCTGCGCCGCCAATAAGGCGTAAGCGCGCAGGAATTCCTCGCGCGGGATTGAGGCGGCCTGCACATAGCGCTCGATCATCGCCTGCGCCAGCGCTGGTGCAATGTCGCGCCGGGCATCTTCGAGCAGCGACGCCAGGTCGTAGGCCGCGTCGCCATAGACCGCGTCTTGGAAATCGAGCAACCCGACCCGGGCGGTGTCTTGGCGCGGCACCAGCCACATCAAATTATCGGCGTGGTAATCGCGGTGCACGAAACAGGAAACGCCAAGCCCATGCCCGTTCAGCAGCGAGCGCCAAAGCTCGAGATATTCCGGCGCCAGCTGCGCGGCGCGGGCGACGCCGACAATCTGCGGCAAATACCAATCGGCAAAAAGCGCCGCCTCTTTCATGAGCAACGCAGTATCGTAAAGCGGCAGCGGCAACGCCGACGCATCGACCAGTTTTTTATCGCCATGCCACTGCGCGAGCATGTCGATGGCGGCGGCGTAAAACGTTTCCTCGCGCGCCGGCGCATCCTTGAGCAGGCGGGTGAACGTATCGTCGCCCAGGTCTTCCAGCAGCAGCAGGCCCTCGGCCTCGTCTTGCGCCATAATCGCCGGGGCGCTGTAGCCCTGCTTGTGCAGATGCCGCGCGACGGCGAGATAGCTTGCGACATTTTCCTTTTCCGGCGGCGCATCCATCAGCATCAGGCTGCCGCCATCCGGCAGATGAATGCGTATGTAGCGGCGAAACGACGCGTCGCCCATAAGCGGCGAAAGCTGCGCGCCGGCCGGGCAATGGCTGGCCACGAATTGCTGGATCTGGCGCTGGCGCGGTGTTGGGGCGTTCATCGGGTTCATGCGGTTGCCATCTTAATTTTTTCAAGCCGCGCTTGCCAGAATTCTTTTTTGCCGCACAGCACCCACGCCCGCGCCTGCTCTTTTGGGCCATATTCCATGTCGATGAGCAGGGCGTTTGGCGGCCAGCAGGCCTCGATCAGCTGCGGCCATTCGATCAGGCAGATGCCGTTTTGCAGCGCGTCTTCCAGGCCGATTTCAACGATTTCCTGTGGCTTTTCCAACCGGTAGAGATCAAAATGCGCGATGTCGCGCCCATCGCGGGCACGGTAGGTTTGCACCAGCGTGAAAGTCGGGCTGACCACCTCGCCGGCATGATCGCACAATGCGCCGATAAAGCCGCGCGCGAAGCTGGTTTTGCCGACGCCCAGATCGCCGCGCAGCAACAGGCAGTCGCCCGCATTGCAAAGGCCGGCGATGACGCCGGCAAGCGCATGCGTACGGTCGCTGTTGGAAATCTCTAATGCGAGCGTGCAGTCGAACACGTTAGGAACGCTCATCGATCCAGGCCATCTGGATGGCCTCGAGGATTTTTTCATTGCAGCCATTGGGCTGGTCGTTGAATTCGGGAAGCGCCAGCACCCATTCGCGCAAATCGGTATAGCGCAGGTTCATGTTATCGGCGTCGGGATGCAGTTCCTCCAGCCGTATGGCGATCTCTTGTATGTCGAGCCAGCGCATCGTTATCTCCGGCTCATGAGGAAGGCGCCGGCGGGGTCGGCGCCGGCTCCGCCGTTTGCACGCGCGCCTTATATTCTTCGAGGAAGGAGCGCGTCGTGCTCAGCTTGGCCACGACGTCGTCGAAGTTGGTGGTGGTCAGCGCGATATCGCCGCCGGTGACGAAATCGAACATCGGCTTGTTGGGGTTGTCGGCCATGAGCGGCCCGAAATAATCGCTGAGATATTGCAATTGCGCGCTATTGTTCTGGAAGACGTAGGCCAGCGCCAGCTTGATCAGATATTCGCTCTCTTCCAGCGTGACCGTCTTGGTGTTTTCGGAACGTTCCTTGAGCCGCGCCTCGACATGCTTCGACAGCTCCTCCCAGTTTCTCTGCTTCCAGTAAATCTCGATGCGGATGCGCTGCGCGTCGGCGCTGTTATCGCCGCCGAGCGTCTCCAGCGACTTATCCAATTGCCCGAGCTCAGCCATAGCCTCGGCGGTGACGCGGTTACGCGCCAACCGCAGCAGCAATGGGTTTTCGCCATAGACCGATTCTTGCAGCGCGGCCAGCGCCTTTTGCGGTTGGTGATTGAGAATATAGATGGTGGCAAGCTTGGCGCCGACGCGGCTGCGCTGCTGTTTTTCGACTTGCGAGCGCATATGGTGGTCGAGCAGCAGCGCCGCCTGGTCGAGCAAATCGACCGCCACCAGCCTGTCGGCCAGCCGCTCGGTGATCTCGTTGCCGGTATTGCCGGTGGGCGTGTAGTTGCGGTATTCGTAATACAGCGCCAGCGCTTCCAGCGGGCTTAAACTGTCGGCGACGCCTTCATTGAACATGGTGATGAAGGTTTCCTGCATTTTGCGCCCCATCTCGACCGCCGCCGCCGAGTTGGGAAAGGAGATGACGCCGCCGTTCCAGATGCGCATGGCGTTGACGTAATCCTTGCGCTCGAAATACAGGTCGCCGAGCAAGGTCAACACGTTGACCTCGAGGCTGTCGCCGTGCCAGCCTAGGCGCAACCGCTCCAGCCGGTCGATCGCCTCGTCTTTTTTGACATGATTGTTATCCATGCCCCAGACGATGCGCGAAAACTCCGCGCGCGCCTGCACGAACGGATGCTCGTAATCCTCCGCCAGCGTATCCCACATTTTCAGCGCGTCTTCCTGCTGCCCGGTATCGAGCGAGATTTTCGCCATAAGGAAATTGACGTAATGCTGGATCGGGTCGAGCAGCTTGTCCTGGCTCAGCGTATCGAAAATTTGCAGGGCGGTGTTGTAATCCTTGCTGGCGATGGCTCTGTCGGCCGAAACGATCGCCAGACGCTGGCGGAAAAGCGGCGGGTATTTAATGATATAGTCGTCGTTGAGCGCCAGGTAATCGTAGCGTTGGTCGGTGTTGCCGAGCAGATCGCCAAGCATCGCCCGCCAATAATCCATCTCCTTGTTGTTATTGAGCTCCGAGGCGGAAAAATCCTTCGCGGCCTCGACGAAGCGGTACATCAGGAAGTTAGCGGCGCCGCGCAGCGCGTTGACCTTGTTGCTGCGGTAGAAGGACGGGTTGGTGCGGTTGATGCCGTCCATCATCGCCATCGCCTCGGGCGCCAGGTTCATGCTGAGATACATCTGCGCGAGCCGCAGGCGCGCCTCGTTAGCCTCCAGCGGATTATCGCTGTCGACGATGCGCTGGGACAAATCGCGAATCTGCTGGCGCACTTTATAGGGCACGCCCATCGTTTCCGGTTTCCAGAACTCATAGGGAAACAGCGTCGTCACCGTCAGCGATTCGTTGCCGATCTTCGGGTCGACTTCCGGCAGGCCGGGGGTCAGCGTCGCGCCTTGCGGCAGGGCGATGCGCATGCCGTTGCGAAGCTGCACCAGGGCCGTATCGTCCGACTTTTTGGCGATGGCCACGCCTTGTGCCGTTTCCAGCACGGTGAATTCGACGAAATCCCGCATTGCCGGCATCCCCTCACCCGGATTGAATAGCGGCACCACCGCGATCTCGTCGCCGATCTGCGGATCGCGCAGAGTCACCGGCTTGGCCATCTCGCGCGCCGGCACGAATATGTGCGGCAAGGCGGGCGGATCGGTATTGATGTTGGCTTTCAACGACGCCGTCAGCGGCTTTTTATTGGGCGTCATCAGCACCGCCCAGCCCAGCCCGTCCTCTTCCTTGACGACATTGATATAAGCACCGTCATCGATGCTCATGCGCAGCACCACCGCGCCTGGCGATGCGATCAACTCGGCCTTGCCGATGACGGTTTGCGGCATCGGCTCGAAATCGGAGAGGTCGATCTGCATGGGCTTGCTGATAATCACCCACAAGGCGCGCGACCGCTTGAACACCGCCATCGCCACCCGCTCGCTAAATGGAAAGCGTAGCACGGCGCTGTCTTCTGCTGCCGACAGCCCGACCTTGATTATATTCGGATTGGCGGACATTTTTATGCCCTTGGCCAGCGCCTCGGCGTCGCCAAGCGGAGCAACAGCCGGAGTTGGGGCAGCTTCGGTAGGCGCGGGAGTTGGGGCAGCGGCGGGAGCCGGCGGCGGCGTTTTCGTTTCGCCCGCTGCCGGCGTCAGCGCAGCGAACTCGCCGGCGGCGTAGGTAACGACCTCTTTCTTTCCTGCGGGCGCGGGTTTCGCGACCGGCTTGCGAGGCTGCACAGGCTCTGGTTGCGCGGCGACGGCCGCCACATCTATCGGGTGATGCTGGCTGGTATCGATGTCGAGCAGATCGATGCCGCCGATGCGGTCGCTCACGAAAGTGCGGATTTTATAGGGCTTATTAAGGGTAAGCACGGCGGTTCTGCCATCGCCTTGCATCCTGGCGCTGACGACATAGGGCGAGAGCTGGGCAACCACCGCCGCCAGGTTGGGATTGGCCTTGCGCTCGAAACGCAGCGTCACCACCTTGCCTTTGGCGGTGGCGGTGAAATAGACCGTCTGCGGCCACTCGAACGTGATGCGAGCGTAATCGCGGATGACGCTGCCATGCGCGACCGGGTTGGTGCTTGCCTGCTTGGCCGAGGAGGACGGCGAAAGCGCCGCCGTACCACTCAGTACCAGCAGCAAAAGCGCCACATATTTTAAAATGCCGGTATGTTTGCCCATATGCCCTTACGCACTGCAATTTTCATGCAAGGGCCATAGTTTATTTTATGCCGGGACGGAACGAAAGATAAAAACGCGGCGGCGTATCGCCTATTTTGCCATGCTATCCCACAGACCCTAGAGCGTTTCCGCTTTAATTGTGCGCTAGGCAGCCGAGGCGAGGCGCGCGCGGCGTACACTTAAGTACATGAGCACGCCGAGTCCGATGGATAACGACGCGCACGGTTAAATGGGAAATGCTCTAAAATTCGCCGACGACGCTCGACATCTTGGACTTGAGCGTTTCCGCATTGAGGGGCTTTACAATATAGTTGCTGACTCCCGCCTGCTTGGCGGCAATCATGTTTTCGGGCTTGCTTTCGGCCGTTATCATGATGAAAGGCAGGTTTTTGAGCTTTGCATCGGCGCGCACCTGCTTGAGCAAATCCATGCCGGTGACCGGCTCCATGTTCCAGTCCGACACCACCAGCCCGTAAGGCTTTTCCTGTAATTTTATAAAGGCCTCGCCGCCGTCCGCCGCCTCATCGATATTCTCGAAACCCAACTGCTTGAGCAGGTTGCGCACGATGCGCCGCATCGTGTTGTGATCGTCCACCACCAGGATGCTCATCCCTTTATCGACAGCCATAACCAACCCTTTGACAGAGTGAAACCCATACCTTCTCAATCTAAAACAGATATTTTAAGGGAGGGTTAAACAGGCAGGCGAAAAAACGGTTAATTTGTGTCGCAAAATGATCGCGGCGTCGCTGGTGGCCGCAAACCCGCCTGTCAACGGCAAAATCCACGTTTGGAAATAAAAAAAGCTTGACGGTCTTTTATATTGAAAGTTGGGTCAAGTTTTTTTTATACTGGAGTCCTGAGCCGAATTGAAAATTTATCATCCGTTGCTCTTTTGTCACTAGCACCCTTGAAAGGATCGATCCATGTCTATCCAAGCGCATATTGACTCCCTCGCCCAGAAACGCTCCCAGATCAAAGAAATGATTGCACGCGAGTCCGCCAGCCCCGCCGCCGACTTCGTGCTGATTACCAACTTGAAGAAGCAGAATCTGATCCTCAAGGAAGAGATGCAACGCTACCTGATCGTGCTTGGGCAGCAAGGCGCCAGCGCCACCTCCTGACGAAATAACCTGTCTCCACTGGTTAATAAAAAACCCGGGCGTTTCCACCCGGGTTTTTTTATTTAGGCCGCCTGGCTCGAACCGCCGCCGAAACGCCGGCCGCGCGGTTTGAAGCTGCGCTGGCCGCCGCCACCGCCGCCATGGCTGCTATTGCCGCCGCCGGATTTTTTATATCCGCCGCCGCCGAAACGGGATTTGCCGCCGGAGCTATTGCCGCCGCCGCGCTGAACCGGCGGGGCCGGTTCGTTCGGGTAGAGCAGTTTGTGGATGTCGCGCCATTTCAGGCTGTCGTCCGGCGAGATCAGGCACAGGGCCGATCCTTCGGCGCCGGCGCGCGCGGTGCGGCCGATGCGATGGATATAATCTTCCGGAACCTGCGGCAGGTCGTAATTGATGACGTGCTCGATATGCGGGATGTCGAGGCCGCGCGAGGCGACGTCGGTAGCCACCAGGATGCGGAATTTCTGGTCGCGGAACCCCTGGATCACGCGCTCGCGCTTGCGCTGGTGCAAATCGCCGTGGATGGTGTCGGCCTTGAAGCCGTCCTTGCTCAGGCGGATGCAGATGCGGTCGGCGGAACGCTTGGTTTTGACGAAGATGACGATCGAGCCGGTGCGCGCCTTGAGCTGTTTGGTCAGCTCGTCATATTTGCTGCCGTCGGTCACATGAACGATGTCCTGCTGGATTTTCACCGCGACCTTGTTGACTTCGCCAACCGCAACGCGCTCCGGCTTCACCAGGTAGCGCGACGACATGGCAAGGATTTCCTTAGGCAGCGTCGCCGAGAACATAAGCGTCTGGCGGGTCTGCGGCAGGAATTTCAGGATGCGGTCGATCTGGATGCCAAAGCCCATGTCGAGCATGCGGTCGGTCTCATCGAGCACCAGGAAGCTGGTGTCGCCAAGCATCAGCGTGCCGCGTTCCAGATGGTCGTTGATGCGTCCCGGCGTGCCGACGATGATGCGCGGGCGGCCGCGCAGCTGCGCGATCTGCTTAGGCATCGAGTCGCCGCCGATAAGCAGGACTGCCTGAAGGGTGCTGCGCGTGCCCAGTAACTGCTGGACAACGTCGAGAATCTGCGTTGCCAGCTCGCGGGTGGGCGACAGGACAAGCGCGCCGCCGCGTGGCGAGGCCAGCAGGCGGGTAATCATCGGAATGGCAAACGCGGCGGTCTTGCCGGTGCCGGTCTGGGCGGTGCCCAGCACGTCTTTACCGGCCATCGCCAGCGGGATAGCCTGCGCCTGGATCGGCGTCGGCGTCGTGTAGTTCATGCGCGCAAGCGCAGCCGTGAGTGCCGGAGGCAACCCAAACGATTCGAATGTAGTCATGGTAATTCCTTAAATACTATGTTCCCGGTTGAATACTGTGACCGAAAGAACGTTACGTCTGCTATTACTCTCAACGCAATTGCGGAGAACGCATTCAAGACGCTACTTCAAGTAGCCCGGACATCCGGGGAAACTTGTGCGGTCCGACGTAACTTACGGGCAAAGCCCAAAGGCAGAAAAACTGCAAAACACCTACCGCGATTCGGGAAACGGGTAACAGATAACAGGTAACAGATTCAATCTGCTGCCTGTAACCCGTTACCTGTTACCTATACTAACTAGGCAGCAACCAGCTTCAGGTTGGCAGCCGAAGTCTTGCCCTTGTTGGTCGCAAGTTCATACGAAACTTTTTGACCTTCGTTGAGGGTAGACAGGCCGGCACGCTCCAGCGCGCTGATGTGAACGAACACATCGGAACCGCCCTGATCGGGTTGGATGAAGCCGAAGCCTTTAGTGGGATTGAACCATTTTACTATACCAGTAGCCATGAAAGATCTCCTTAGGATGGCGTTTTATTGACATAAACGGCACCATGCCGCCCATGCGAAGAGCTTCGTATAAGCCAGAAACATTGGAAAAACCCAACGGTCATGGCCCCAAACTCTCGGCCAACGTCAGGAAAGAAACGCCCTTAAAGGAAGATCAATCCTGCACCTTTTAGGTGCAGCCATCATCGCCTTGGGCGTGATGGTGAAGAATGCAAAGAGTACTTAGTACTAGACTCGAGGGGGATATTTACCCTTCCTTGGGCTGGAAGTCAAGGGAAATAGAGGCATTGAGCGGCTTTTACCGGTTATGCAGCATCCCGGCGACGAGCAGCTTCACGTTATTATCGAACATTTTCAGGTAGCTATCGGCCGGGCCGCCCAGCGGCGACAACGCATCCGAATAGAGGCTGCCGCCGATATAAGCGCCGCCGTCGCCCGCCAGCTGCTCGATAAAGCGCTTATCGCTGATATTTTCCATGAACAGCGCCTTGACCCTGCCCACACGGATTTGGTCGATCAGCCGGGCGATGTCGCCGGCGGCGGCGTCGCTTTCGGTGCTGACGCCCTGCGGCGCCAGGAATTCGACACCGTAAGCCTTGGCGAAATGGCCGAACGCGTCGTGCGAAGTGATGACCTGGCGCTTATCCGCCGGCACTTTCGCGATCTCAGCTTTTACCCAGGCATCGAGCTTTTGCAGCTTGCGCGTATAGGCGTCGGCGTTCTTGCGGTAGTTATCGGCATGGTCCGGGTCGGCCGCCATCAGCGCATCGCGAATATTAGCGACATAGGCCATGCCGTTGGCGACATTCTGCCAGGCATGCGGATCGCTTTCCTGTTCGCCTGCAAGCGCGATGCCCTGCGTAGCGACTACGAGTTTTCCCTTATAGCCCGAGGCGGCGACCAGCCGCTCCATCCAGCCTTCGAAACCGATGCCGCTTACGATCACCAGGTCGGCGGCGGCGATGGTTTTCACGTCCTGCGGCGTCGGCGAATAGACATGCGTGTCGGCGTTGGGCCCGACCAGCACGATAAGCTCGGCTGCATCGCCGGCGATGTTTTTGACCATATCGCCCAAGATGCTGAAACTGGCGACGATGCGGATTTTCTCCGCCGCCTGCGCGCTGGCGGCAAAACATAACGCAACCAGCAAACCTAAGCTTCTTACAAAATACATCTTCTACGCTTTCAAATGCTGATGGCGCATCAGCTTGGCGCGCAGGCTGTTATGCGAACCGATAATCACCGACAAAATATAAAACGCTCCGGCGGTCAACACGATGGCCGGTCCCGACGGTACGTTCGCATGGTAGGAAATCAGCAGCCCGATCCAGCCCGAGGCAAAAGCGATGCCTATCGAAAGCGCGATGGATAAATCGATATGGCGGCTCCAGAAATTCGCCGCCGCCGCCGGCAAAATCATCAGCCCGAGCGCCATCAGCGTTCCCAGCGCCTGGAAGCCCGCCACCAGGTTGAGCACCACCAGCGCCACGAACAGCATATGCCACCACGCGCCCCTACCACCGACCGAGCGCAAGAATCCAGGATCGAAACATTCCATGATGAGCGGCCGGTAGATGAGCGCCAGCAGCAGCAAAGTCAGGCTGGCAATTGACGCCACCATGACCAGCGCCTCGCCGCCCGCCGCCAGTATATTGCCAAACAGCACATGCATGAGGTCGATGGTGCTGCCATGCAGCGAGATGAGCAACACGCCTGCCGCCAGCGAGATCAGGTACAGCGCGGCGAAGCTCGCATCTTCCTTGAGCAGCGTCGCGCGCGACAGCAGCCCGGCCAGCAGCGCCACCAGCAGCCCGGCTATGAAACCGCCCAGCGTCATCGGCCATAGCGACAGGCCGAACAGCATGAACGCCACCGCCGCACCCGGCAGAATCGCATGCGACATCGCATCGCCCATCAGGCTCATGCGCCGCAGCATCAAGAACACGCCCACCGGCCCGCAGCCGAGGCTGAGCGCGAAGCACGCCGCCAGCGCCCGGCGCATGAAACCGTAATCGACGAAAGGATGAAACAGCAAATCGTAGAGCATGGTCATGCGCTCTCGCATAAAGGCGCGTGCTCGGCCCAGGCACCGCTGAACCGGCGCGTGCGCTGCTGGTTTTCCGCGCACAGCGCCTGCGCGGTGTCGCACCAGGCGACGCATTCGCGCGCCAGCAGCAGGCAACTCGGGAAATAGCGGCGCACCTGCTCCATGTCGTGCAGCACGCAGATCACCGTGCGCCCCTGCGCGTGCCAGCCGCGTATCAGGCCCATCAGCCGCAAGGTAGTGTCCTCGTCGATGGCCGAAAACGGCTCGTCGAGCAAAATCAGCCGCGCATCCTGCACGAGCAGGCGC
>JAGVLW010000091.1 GCA_020054105.1 Alphaproteobacteria bacterium
GATGTTCGGCTCGATCCTGATCATGTTCCTGCTGCCGTGGATCGATCGCTGCAAGGTGCGCAGCGGCGATTTCCGCCCGCGTTTCAAGCCGCTATTCTGGCTGTTTATCGCCAACGCCATCGTGCTTGGCTATATCGGCTCGCAGCCGGCGGAGGGCATCTACATCATCATCGGCCGCATCTGCACCAGCATTTATTTCGGTTATTTCGTCGCGCTATGGCTTATCAGCAAGAACGAAAAAACCCTGAAGCTGCCGCAAAGCATCAGCCAGGCCGTGCTCGCCAAAAACGCTACCGCCCATCACTGACAGGACGCCCCATGAAAAAAACGAATACCCTGCTTCTTGCCGCCCTGATTGCTACAGGCGTTGCCGGTTATGCCGCTGCCTCCGGCGACACCAAGCCGCCGCGCCAGGTGGAATGGTCGTTCGACGGCATGTTCGGTAAGGTCGACAAGCCGTCGGTGCAGCGCGGGATGCAGGTCTATAAGGAAGTCTGCGCCGCCTGCCACGGGCTCAAGCGCATCGCCTTCCGTTCGCTGGCCGATATCGGTTTTTCCGAAGCGGAGATAAAGGCGCTCGCCGCTACCTACCAGGTCAAGGACGGTCCCAATGACGACGGCGACATGTTCGACCGTCCCGGCATCGCGTCGGACTATTTCCCGTCGCCTTACGCCAACGACAACCAGGCGCGCGCCACCCATAACGGCGCATTGCCGCCCGATTTAAGCCTCATCGTCAAGGCGCGCCCCGACGGCGCCAATTACGTCTATTCGCTGCTGACCGGCTATAAAGAAGCGCCCGACGGCATGGCGATGGGTGACGGCCAGTATTATAATCCCTACATGCCGGGCGGGCACATCGCGATGGCGCCGCCGCTGTCGGACGGGCAAGTGACCTATGAGGACGGCACCCAGGCCAGCCTCGACCAGATGGCGCACGACGTGGTGAATTTCCTGCAATGGACGGCCGAGCCTGAAATGGAATCGCGCAAGCAGCTTGGTATCACCGTGCTTATCTACCTCGCCGTATTTACCGCCTTTATGTATATCGCAAAAAGGAACCTCTGGAAAAAATTGCATTGAGCCGTGGGTTGTGAACCGTGCAAAACCCTACCGTTTTTTTCTAGCCGCACTTTGCGCACCGGCATTTGCGTTTTCCGCCCAGGCGGCGCCCGCCACCTTTAGCGCCCAGCAGGGCAACGCTTTCGGCAAGCCCAGCATCAGCACGCAATCGCCGATTACTCCCGGCGAGCCGGTCTTCCTCGAGGCCAGCCACCTCGATTACGACCAGGAAAACGACATCGTCACCGCCTATGGCAATGTCGAAATCGCCCAGGGCGAAACCATCATGCTCGCCGACCGGCTGATTTACGACCAGGCGAATAACAAGGTGGTGGCCGAAGGCAATATCAGCATGCTCGAGCCTTCGGGCAGCGTCTATTTTGCCGACCGCATCGAGCTTAGCGACAATTTAAAAACCGGCGTGATCAGGCAGTTTAGCGCGCGCCTGTCGGATGATTCGCTCTTTGCCGCCAGCGCCGCCGCGCGGGTGGATGAAAACACCATCGAGCTTACGCGCGCGGTTTATTCGCCGTGCAAGGTGGCGTGCGACAAGGATGGCAGCACCGACAGCCCGATGTGGCAAATCGCCACCGATCACGCCGTCATCGACCAGGAGGAGCACCGCGCCGTCTACGACGATACCTACTTCGAAGTATTCGGCGTGCCGATACTTTATACGCCCTATTTCGCGCATTCGCTGCCCGGCGCCGAAAATGAAAGCGGCTTTCTCATCCCGCAATACCGCTATTCCAACAATATCGGCACGGTCGTAAGCGTACCGTATTATTACGTGATCGGGCAGGACAGGGACGTCGTCGTCACGCCGATTTTCACCGGCAATGAGGGCATCGTCATGGCCGGCGAGTACCGTCAGAAATACGATTTCGGGCAGTATTTCGCCGATGGCAGCATCACCTGCCCGCAAGACCGCGACAATCTCGGCAACGAGGCGGCGGGCAACGAGATTCGCGGCCATATCAACGCCACCGGCGAATTCCTGGTCGACGATAAAAGCCTGTGGGGATTCGACGTGCATCGCGCGACCGACGACACCTATCTGCGCCGCTACGGCTTCGGCGAGGATACGCTGCTGACCTCGAAAATCTACGGCGAGACGACGCGCTTCGTCGATGATAACGAGCGTTCCTTCGCCCGCCTCCAGGGCGTGTCGTTCCAGGGGCTCACCGCGCAGGACCGCAGCAAAATAACGCCGGTCGCCCTGCCGCTGGCCGACGTGAATTACGAGTCGCGGCCGGGCTGGCATAATTCGCGCTTCAGCGCCGACGGCAACGCGCTGCTGCTCACGCGCGAGGAGGGCACCGACAGCCGCCGCCTTTCCAGTCGCCTGGGCTGGACGCTGCCCTATATTTCCGATGACGGCCAGGTGATCGAATTCACCACGCAGCTGCGCAGCGATGTCTACGAGGTCAGCAACGTCTTGCTGTCCGACGGCCGCATGTTCGACGGCACGACCGGCCGGATGGTGCCGGAAGCCTCGCTGAGCTGGCGCTTTCCTTTCATCAGCCAGCGGGCGGATTCGAGCCTGCTGCTGGAGCCGATCGTGGAGCTGGCGCTCAGCCCCGGCGGCGGCAATACCGAAAAGATTCCCAACGAGGACAGCTTGATACCGGAATTCACCGATACCAACCTGTTCAGCACTAACCGTTATAGCGGCTTCGATCGCATCGAGACCGGCCCGAGGGCCAGCTACGGCCTGCGCGGCCAGGCGCAATTTTACTACTACAATACCGTCGACTGGCTGATCGGGCAGCATTACCGCGTCAACCCCGACCGCAATTTCCCCTTCACCAACGACCTGACCAGCCATTTTTCCGATTATGTCGGCAAGGTCGGCGTCACCAGCGACCCGTTCATTTTCGCCTATCGTTTCCGGTTTGATAAAGACACCTTATCCCCCAAGCGCCAGGAGGTGGATACGGTCTATACTTACGGGTATTTGAGCGTGGGGGCGTCCTACCTGTCGCTGCAAAACGATCCGATCCTGGATACGAAAGAGGAAATAGTCGGCAATGCGGCGCTTAAACTTACGGAATATTGGACGTTTAACGTCGCCGGCCGGCGCGACCTCGAGCTCGACCTGACCAGCTCCAGCAGCGTGGGACTGATGTTCCAGAACGAATGCGCGAGCATCAACACGCAGATTGGGCGGACATTTACGCGCGACCGTGATATAAAACCGTCGACGAGCGTGATCTTTACGATATCATTGAAGAATTTAGAATAGCCATGCGACAATTTCTGATCGGAGTGATGATTGCAAGCCTTGCCGCGCCGGCCCATGCCGCTGACGTTAAGCCTGCCGGCATGGCGATCGCCGCCGTAGTTGGCGAGGAGGCGATTTCCTCCTACGACGTCGAAAGCCGCGTCCGTTTCGTCATCGTCAGCACGCAATTATCCAACACGCCGGAAGTGCTCGAGCGCATTCGCCCGCAGGTCATCCGCGCACTCATCGACGAGCGGCTGCAATTGCAGGAAGCGGCGAAATACAATGTCGAGATCGCGCCGTCCGACATCGACAAGGCGACCGCCTCCATCGAGCAGCAGCGCGGCATGCCGGCAGGGGCGATCGAGCGGCTGCTTTCGCAGCATAACATTCCTAAGGACACCTATACGCAGCAGATACGCGCGCAGTTGGCCTGGGGCAAGCTGCTGAACAAGAAGGTGCGCCCGCAGCTGCGAGTGAGCGACGAGGAAATCGCGCTTTCCGGCCAGAAGCTGGCGGTGCCGAAATTACTGCAGGAGCTGGAGATCGCGCTCATCGTACTGCCCATCGACAAGCCCGGCCGCGAAGCCGAGATAAAGCGCCTGGGCGATAAGTTGGTCGGCGAGATGCGTGCCAAGGCCAGCTTCGAGGAAGTAGCGCGGCAATTCTCCAGCGGCAGCGCAGGTAAGGTGGAGCGTTTCTGGGTGCGGCCGCAGCAGCTCGATCCGGTTATCGCAAGAGCATTGGCAAACGCCAAGGCCGGCGACATCACCGAGCCGCTGCACGGCAAGGACGGCTTTACCATCATCAAGGTTTACACGACGCGCGAGCTCGAAAAACCCGAGGAGCAGGCGGTCGAGGTCACGCTCAAGGAGATCTTACTGCGGCTTAAAGCGGATGCCAGCCATAAGGAAGCGAACGTGCTGCTGGCCATCGGCGAAGAGGTCGCGAAAAACCCCGGCACATGCGACGAAAAAGGCGTCGCCGGCATTACCGCGCCCGAGGATTTCGCCATCGAGGTCAACCAGCTCAAAGGCCGCCTGTCCGAATTGCCCGCCGCCCTGCGCGCCATCGCCTCCAACCTGGCAGTCGGCGACATCTCGCCGCCGTTTGCCAGCAGGGACGGCATCAAGCTCTACATGCTCTGCGCCAAGCAAGACGTTCCCGCCGGCGCCGTCGACCGCGAGCGCGTCTACTCTTTGCTGATGAACCAAAAAATGCAGCTCGAAGCCCAGAAATATCTGCGCAACCTTAGGCGCGAGACGTTCGTCGAGGTGCGGTAGCGATCGATGCTAAAACAGGACAAAGGCTAAACCACCATGCAGAGACTCTATTTTTCCCTATGTTTATTAGGGCTGGCGATCTTGACATTCATCGCGGGCGCGGTGGCGATGTATTATCGGGTGTCGCCGACGAGCCTTATTGAAAATGCGCTGGTGGCGGCGGAATCGGTGGAAGAAATATGGAGAGACCGTACCAGCCATTCCGTTTCGTTGCCTGGAGAAGATGACGATGCCGGCGTTAGTTATGCGACGTTCGATAAGGAAGTGTTCGGCGATGAAAAATATGCCGATGGCGGCGATTACACGCTCATCACCATGCGTTCTTCGCCGGCGGCCAGCCTGGTCGACCGGCACGGAAAAGAAATACACCGGTGGCGCATGCCGTTTAGAAAAGCATTTCCTTCTCCCAAGCATGTAAACACGAAATTTAATTTCAGAGCTTATTTCGCCAAGGCCCACGTCTTTCCCAACGGCGACTTGCTTGCTATTTATATTTCCATAGGCGATACGCCGTACGGCTATGGCATGGTGAAGATCGACAAAGATTCCAATGTGCTTTGGACCTACGCCCAAAATGCCCACCACGATTTTTATGTCGATCCCAAGACGGGTGAAATCTGGACGATTCTTCACCAGTTCTTGCAGCGCGCGCCCAGCGGATGGGAAGGGCTGCAATATCCGGCATTGGTGGATTACATCGTGCGACTTTCTCCGGACGGGAAAGAGCTGGAACGTTTTTCGATACTCGATAGCTTTATCGATACGCCCTATGCGCTTTACCTCTATCACTACTCGCCGAAATGGGACGGCAAAAAATGGGACTGGACGCATACCAACTCCATCGTTGCTCTCGAAGACCACCTGGCGCCTAAATTCCCCATGTTCAAGCCCGGCAGCCTGCTGGTGTCTTTCCGCAACTTAAACGCCATTGCCGTCATCGACCCGCTCTCGAAAAAAATCGCGTGGGCCACCGCCGGGCTTTGGCAGACGCAGCATTCGGCGTCGTTCCAAGAGAGCGGGAATATCATGCTGTTCGATAATACCGGCCATTACGAAAACGGGAAGGAATGGTCGCGCGTGCTGGAAATCAATCCGCAGACGCTGGGAATCGCCTGGAGCTATGTCGGCAATAACGAGAACCAATTTTACAGCTTTGTCTATGGCCGCGCGCAAGGCCTGCCCAATGGCAATGTGTTGGTCGCTGACTCGCTTACCTCGCGTATTTTTGAAGTCAATCGCTTAGGCAACAAGGTGTGGGAGCTGCGCATATTCGACAAGGCCGCACAAGCCGGCAACCAAAAGCCCGAGGCCAGAAACTCCATCAAGCCCGGCAGCCGAACCGTCATCATGAGCGCGACGCGTTATGCGCAAGATGAGCTTGAGTTCCTAGGAAAATAGTGCTCAAAAGAAAACCCCCGCCGGAGGGCCGGCGGGGGCGGAGGCTTCGATACTGCCTATTAGTTCGTTACGCACTCATCGGTTGGCTCGCATTTTTTCAAACGCGGGCAATCCGATGGAGCGCCGGGGCGCGAACAAGCCGGATCGGTAATATAGTACTGGTTCGGATTTGTAGCGCAAGTGCTGCCTGGCGCAGGGGCAGGGTTCGTGCACTTATATTTCACCGGATTGGTCGGAGTGCCCTTATTGCCATCGTTG
Source organism: Alphaproteobacteria bacterium (assembly GCA_020054105.1). Taxonomy (GTDB): domain Bacteria; phylum Pseudomonadota; class Alphaproteobacteria; order Rickettsiales; family SXRF01; genus JAGVLW01. The sequence goes on from JAGVLW010000091.1 coordinate 6,226, forward strand.
TACGGTATGGGAACTGTATGGTCGTTTTCACGTCTCCAATAGAAATTATCATCGGGGGGAGCACCCGGACTAGCCGGCATTGTGTTGGGAACAGTATAGTGGTGGGTAGGATTCGGGTATGGGGGGTTCCCAGTGCTGGGTATCGGATTGTCAGCGGGAGTTAAGGGGATATAAGTAGGATGCGTGCCTGCAACCGGGCCAGGGCCACCGCCGCAGTTACCGCCACCGAAAATCTGATCTTCAGGGTTGCCAATAGCGACGCTGCCCTCGCAGTTTGCAAATGCAAATTCATCCATATTGAACCGGCGCGCCTGGGCGTCGCTGGACAATACGATAGTCAGGGCGCTGGCCGAACAGATGGTCAGTACGGTGCCAGCCAGTAATAGTTTGAATTTATTCATAAAACCTCCGTTTGTTTATGTTAATGGCATTGTATTTTTACTGCCACCTATCCCAAAAATGTCTTCATTACATATGGCGGCCTGGGAATTTCCGCCGATGGATAAAAGTTAACATAAGTTTGTGACAGTTTGATGACAATTCGGGGAATTATTTGTGACAATGTGGGATAACTCAATTTTCCCCTCTCCCGCTTGCGGGGGAGGGAGATATTTCTTAGGCTTGCCAACGGCAAGTCTTAGAAATATCGGGTGGGGGTGTAGGGCGGTGTAGTTAGATTAAGGTAAGAAAGATCACCCTCACCCAGCTCCGTCTAAGTCGCTTCGCTCCTAAGACTGCGCAACCCTCCCCCGCAAGCGGGGGAGGGAATAATTGTGCTCACACCATCACCTTCACATAGCTGCCGGGGGCGGCTTCCAGGGGCTTCAGCTCGCCGTCGCCGGGCTTGCGGGCGGGGACTTTCGGGCCGGCGTGTTTTTCCTGCCATGTCTGCCAGTCCGGCCACCAGGAGCCGGGATATTCGGTGGCGCCTTTGAGCCAGGCTTCGGGCGTGGCGGGGAAAGCGTCCTTGCTTTTGGCGCCTTCCGGCTTGTGGTGGGCGGGCTCGTTGATCCAATGGCTGTATTTGTTTTTGGCGGGCGGGTTGATGATGCCGGCGATGTGGCCGGAGCCGCCGAGCACGAACCGTATGTCGCCGTTATAGGTTTGGGTCGCGGCATAGGTCGATTTCCACGGCGCGATATGGTCTTCGCGGGTGGAAAGAATATAGGTAGGCGTGTCGATCGTGCGCAGATCGATGGGCATGCCGCCGATGGTCAAGCTGCCCGGCTTTATCAGCAGGTTTTTCTGGTACAGGTTGCGCAGGTAATAGCTGTGCATGGTAGCGGGCATGCGCGTGGCGTCGGAGTTCCAGTATAGCAGGTCGAAGGGGAAGGGGTCTTTGCCCAGCAGGTAGTTATTGACTACGAATGACCAGATGAGGTCGTTGGCGCGCAGCATGTTGAACGTCATCGCCATGTCGCTGCCTTCGAGATAGCCGGTTTCCGACATTTTGGCTTCCATCAGCTTGAGCTGCTCCTCGTCGATGAATACCGACAGATCGCCCGCCTCGGAAAAATCGATCATGGTGGTAAGGTAAGTGACCGATTTGACGCGCTTGGCTTCGCCCTTGGCTTTGAGCCAGGCGAGCGTAATGGCGGTCAGCGTGCCGCCCAGGCAGTAAGCGCCGATCGAGACTTCGCGCTCGCCGGTGGCAAGTTCGATGGCGTCGAGCGCGGCAAGCGGCCCCAGCGCCATGTAATCGTCGAAGGATTTTTTGCTCAGGCGCGCGTCGGGATTGACCCAGGAAATGGCGAATACCGTATGGCCCTGCTCGATCAGCCATTTCACCAGCGAATTCTCCGGCTGCAAATCGAGGATATAGTATTTGTTGATCCAGGCGGGAATCACCAGTAGCGGCGTTTTAAACACGTTTTTGGTGGCCGGCTCATATTGGATTAGCTCGATCAAATCGTTGCGGTAGATTACTTTACCCGGCGTGATGGCGAGGTTCTTGCCGGGCTTGAACGCCGTGTAATCGGTCATGCTGATGCGCAGGCTGCCGCCGCCGCGCTCGATGTCCTCGAGCAGGTTGGACAGGCCCTTCACCAGATTCTCGCCCTTGCTTTCGAGCGTCGCCTTGAGCACTTCCGGGTTGGTCATCAGGAAGTTGCTTGGGCTCATCGCATCGACGAACTGGCGGGTATAGAAATCGATCTTGCGGGCGTCCTTGGGGTCGAGGCCCGACACCTCGCCTACCGTCTGCTGGATGGCCCGCGCGGTAAGCAGGTAGGATTGCTTGAGAAAATCGAACAAAGCGTTTTCCTGCCAAGCCTTGTCCTTGAAGCGGCGGTCCTTGGCTTCCGGTTCGATCACCGGCTTTTCTTCTTCGCCCAGCATCTTCTGGGTTTCGTTTTGCCACAGCTGCACATAATCCTGCCACAGGGCGAATTGCTTCTCCCACAGCCCGACGGGATCGCGCATCAGCTTGGAAAACAGCTCGCCGAACGCCTCGCCGATATTGAGCGGATCGAGGGATTTCCCCGCATAATCCTGCGATTGCCGTGCCATGAACTCCTGCCAGACGCGCTGGCTCTGCTCGGCGACGATGGCCATGTTTTTGGCGAATTCGGCGGAATCGGTAGGTTTTTTTGCCTGGGCGCTCATGTGATGTAAAATAGCCAATTGCGAAATAGTTGCGGGTACGATATATGTTTTCACCTAAATTGGTTAGATGTTTTTATGCAACAAATCAGGCAAAAGTTATTTTATAGCAGCGCGCTCATTGCCGTGACGCTGGCGCTTGGCGCTTGTTCCGACATCAAGCAAAAAATCACCGGCGAGCGGCCGCGCGATCAAATGGCAATGGGCGCGCGCCGCGCGCCGATGCTCAATCCGCAAGCCCCCACGCCGGTGCAAAACCCCGTTCTCGCCGCCCGCCCGCCCGCCAACATGGCCTATGACAATGCCTTCGACCGCTACGATAACGCGGGCAACGAAATTGCCCCGGCGCCGTCCTCCGCGGCGTGGGATAATGCCGATGAGGCGGGTTCCGGCGAACTTTCCAGCGATTTCTTCAATCGCATGATCGAAAAATCGCCGCCGCCGGCGCAACTCGCTGCGCCCGCTGCCGCCGTCTCTACCCAGGAGCGCAAGCCGCTTTCGGGCAATCCGCGCTATTCCAAAGACACGCAGGAAATCGCTCCGCTGCCGCCCGGTCCGCAAAGCCAGGTAGCGCCCGCCGAGCCGGAAGCGCCGGTTGCGCAAATCCAGCCCGTTGAAAAAGCGCCGCCGGCGCCGCAAGCGGTCGCCGAGGAACCCTCCGCGCCTGCTGAACCGGCGGTTGCTTCAGGCGGTTTTTTTGACCGTCTTGGCGAAAATTTGAAGCAGCCCTTTGCCAAGGAAGAGGCCGCGGCCAAACCGTCGATGATTCCCGCCGAAGATGCCAATGCGCCGTACCCGGCGCTGGCGAGCGTGCCGGAAACGCCCGAGCGGCTGCAGGCGGTGAAGCAGGAAAAACAGGAAAAAATCGAGAATCTGCAAGGCGACCATCTGCTCGCGCAGCATGAAAAACAAGAACTCGATAGCGAGCCGTCGCAGCTTGCCGCGTCGCCGGTAGAGATTGCGCCACCGCAACCTATCGTTCCGCCCGCGCCGCCTGCCGAAATTTTGCCGCCGGTCGCGCCTGCTGCGCAAGCCGCCTCGCCGGAACCGGTGCTGCTTGGCCATGCCGCCCAGCCGACGCCGGTAGAGCCGCCGCCCGTAGCTGTCGTGTTGCCAGTGCCGTCTGAACAGGCCGCGCCCGAAATGCAAGCGGCGGAAGAAATGCCCGTTGCTACGTCCGAGCCCGCGCAAGCCAAGGCACCGTGGTGGGAACAAATTCCGCTCTTCAAGAAACCCGCGCCGGAAAATAAGGCTGAAGCGGCGCGGGCTATTTCCGAGCCGCAGCCTGAAGAACAACAAGCCCTGCCGGTTCTGGCGCCGCAACAATCGCTGGCGCCGGTCGAGCAGGCGAGCGAGCCGTTGCCGCAAGATTCGCCGCAGCCTTTATTGCTGCGCAGCGCCTCGGGCGAATTGCTGCCAAGCCTGCGTACTGCCGATGCGCCGGTCGCGCCGGTAGTGGCTCAGGATGCGCCGGTCGAAGCGGCTGCTGCGCCGGTTGCGGCGGCATCGGCCCCTGGGGGGCTCCCCTCTCCGCAACTCCTCCAGACTATCAAAATGCTGCCCGCTTCGCGCTATGAGACGCGAATCAAAGCTACGCAGTCCAACTAATCTCGCCAAATTATAGTATCGCCATGCAAGAAGAATTTTACCGTATCGGGCGGTTGCCGCCTTATGTATTCGCCGAAGTCAATAAAATGAAAGCCGCCGCGCGCGCCGCCGGCCACGACATCATCGATTTCGGCATGGGCAATCCCGATTCACTGCCGCCCAAGCACGTCGTCGACAAGCTTACCGAAACGCTCAAAGACCCGAAAGCCCACCGCTACTCGCTCTCGCGCGGCATTCACGGCTTGCGCAAGGCGCAGGCCGGTTATTACAAGCGCCGCTTCGACGTCGATCTCGACCCTGATTCCGAGGTGGTGGTGACCATCGGCTCGAAAGAGGGGCTGGCCAATTTGGCGCAGGCGATCACCGGCCCCGGCGACAGTCTGGTCGTGCCCGATCCGTGCTATCCGATTCATATGTGGGGCTTCGTGATTTCCGGCGCGAATGTGCATACCATTCCCAATAAGCCGCACGACCCGGTCTTTTTCGAGTCGCTCAAAAAAACCCTGGAAACCGCCCAGCGCAAGCCGGTGGCGCTGGTGGTGAATTATCCGTGCAACCCGACGGCGGAATCGGTCGAGCTCGGTTTTTACGAGCAGGTGATCGACCTCTGCCGCCATCACAAAATTTACGCCATCTCCGACCTCGCCTATAACGAACTCTATTTCGATGGCAAGCCGCCGCCGTCTATTTTGCAGGTCAAGGGCGCCAAAGACATCGCGGTCGAGTTCACCACCATGAGCAAAACCTATTCGATGGCGGGCTGGCGCATCGGTTTTTGCGTCGGCAATAAAACGCTGGTGGCGGCGCTGACCAAAATAAAATCCTATCTCGATTACGGCACGTTCCTGCCGGTGCAGGTCGCCGCCGCTGCCGCGATCAACGGCCCGCAAGACTATGTCGAGAAATTGCGCAAGCTCTATAAAGACCGCCGCGACGTGCTGGCCGACGGCTTGATCGATGCCGGCTGGGACAATATCGTGGTGCCCAATGCCTCGATGTTTATCTGGGCGCCGCTACCGAAAAAATACGCGCATGTCGGCTGCATGGAATTTTCGAAGCTGCTGCTCAAACACGCCGACGTGGCGGTCGCGCCCGGCATCGGCTTCGGCCCCGGCGGCGAAGGCTATGTACGCCTGGCGCTGGTGGAAAACAAGCACCGCATCCGCCAGGCCGTGCGCAACATCAAGCAATTCCTCGCCGAGGATCCGAAAAAACAAATCGCCGCATTGGCATTGGAGAAAACCGTATGAACCCTCCCCTTCGCATCGGCCTGGCCGGGCTTGGCACGGTGGGCGGCGGTACGCTGAAGATTCTTCGCGAACATGCGCCGATGCTCGCCGAGCGTTGCGGCCGGGCACTGGAAATCACCGCCGTCTGCGCGCGCGACCGCGATAAGAAACGCAGCGCCGACACGCAAGGCCTGCGCTGGGTCGACGACCCGATGGCGCTGGCAAGCGATGCGCAGATCGACGTCATCGTCGAGACGATCGGCGGCTCGGAAGGGCAGGCGCGCGCGCTGGTCGAGGCGGCGCTGACCAATGGAAAATCGGTGGTGACGGCCAATAAGGCGCTGATCGCCCATCACGGCATTGGTCTGGCGGCGCTTGCCGAAAAAAGCGGCGCCGTGCTGGCCTTCGAGGCGGCGGTGGCCGGCGGCATCCCCATCATCAAAGCCATGCGCGACGGGCTGGCGGCCAACCGCTTCGTGCGCATCGCCGGTATTTTAAACGGCACCTGCAACTACATTCTCACCGACATGTGGGTGCGCAAGCGCGGCTTCGACGAGGTGCTGGCGGAAGCGCAGGCGCTCGGTTACGCCGAAGTTGAGCCGAGCTTCGACGTTGACGGCATCGACACCGCCCACAAGACCGCCATCCTCGCCAGCCTGGCTTACGGCATTGCGCCTGCCATCGACAAAGTGCATGTCGAGGGCATCCGCGCCATCACGCTGCGCGACATGGAATTCGCCGACGAGCTCGGCTATGTCATTAAACTGCTGGGTATTGCGGCGCTGACCGAGCACGGGCTGGAGCAGCGCGTGCATCCGTGCCTGGTCGAAAAATCCTCGCAGCTGGCGAGCGTGCACGGCGTCTATAACGCCATCCTCGCGCAGGGCGACGCGGTGGGCACGGTGCTGTTCGAAGGGCGCGGGGCGGGGGCGGGGCCGACGGCCTCTTCCATCGTCGCCGACCTCATGGACATCGCCCGCGGCGCGCTCTACAAGCCGTTTACGCTGCCGGTAAGCGCGCTGAAAATTCCGTCCTTCGCCGACATGGCGCAGCTGCATTGCTCTTATTATCTGCGCCTGGGCGTGGTCGACCGCCCCGGCGTGCTCGCCGAGATTACCAATATTTTTAAAGCTGAGAATATCTCGCTGCGCGCCGTCGTGCAGCATTCGCACAAGCCCGGCGAGGTGGTGCAGCTGGTGCTGACCACCCACGAAACCCAGGAAGCGGCGATGGTTTCGGCGATGCGCGCGATCGAACGTTCGCACAGCGTGCGGGAAAAACCCTTCATGATAAGGATAGAAGCATTATGAAAATGGCAATGACGAAGAAAAAACCGGCGGTGAAAACCGCTTTCTGGTCCGACCGCAACCTGGCGCTGGAGGCGGCGCGCGTCACCGAGGCGGCGGCGCTGGCGGCTTCCAGGCTCATGGGCCGCGGGCTCGAAAAAGAAGCCGACCAGGCGGCGGTGACCGCGATGCGCGAGGCGCTAAGCGGGTTATCTATCGAAGGCACGGTGGTGATCGGCGAGGGCGAGCGCGACAAGGCGCCGATGCTTTATATCGGCGAGAAAGTCGGCTCCGGCGTCGGCAGCGGCCCGGCTATCGACATCGCGCTCGACCCGCTCGAAGGCACCACCATCTGCGCCAAGGGCGGCGCCAATGCGCTGGCGGTGATCGCCATGGCGGAAAAGGGCGGCTTCCTGCATGCGCCCGACGTGTATATGAACAAGATCGCCGTCGGCGGCGGCCTGCCCGACGGGGTGGTCGATCTCGACGACAGCCCGGCGACCAATCTCAAAAATCTCGCCAAGGCCAAAAAATGCGCCGTCTCCGACCTCGTCGTGTGCATTTTAGAACGCGACCGCCATAAGGAGCTGATCGCCAAAGTGCGCCAGGCCGGCGCGCGCATCCAGCTCATACTCGACGGCGACGTTGCCGGGGTGATCGCCACCTCGCGGTTTGAGACCGGCGTCGATATGTATGTCGGCATCGGCGGTGCGCCGGAAGGCGTGCTGGCGGCGGCGGCGCTGCGCTCGATCGGCGGCCAGATGCAAGGCCGCCTGCTCTTTTCCAGGCAGGAAGAAAAAACCCGTGCCAAGCGCATGGGCATCGTCGATTTAAACAAGAAGTACCGGCTCGAGGAACTCGCCAAGGGCGACGTGATGTTCGCCGCCACCGGCGTCACCGACGGCTCGATGCTGCGCGGCGTGCGCCGTTTTCCTGGCGGGGCGATCACCCATTCCATCGTCATGCGCAGCAAAACCGGCACGGTGCGCATGATCGAGGCGCACCACAATTTCACCCGCAAGACTTGGGGCGATAAGTAAGCAACAAGTAGCGAGTAGCGAGTACTAAGAACCCGTCGGAATGGCGCGGGCGGCTTTGCGCAGCTTGGCTTCGCGGTGGGCGATATAGACGGTGCTGGCGACGATGATGAATCCGCCGGCCAGCGTGTGCGCATCGAGCGTTTCATTGAACAGGACATGCGCGTAGATGGCGGCGAAAATCAGCCGCGTGAAATCGAACGGCATCAGCATCACCATCTCGGCGCGCACGTAAGCGCGGGTCAGCAGCAGATGCGCGATGGTCGAGAAAAGCGCGATCAGGAAAGCCAGCCAGAGCTGATAACTATCGACCGGCTGCCAATGCATCATCGCCGGCGGAACCGACAGGATGAGCATGAAAAACGACATGTAAAACACGATGGTTTCCGGCGCTTCCGTATGGGTCAGCGACTTGACGAGGATGCCCGCCCACGCCATCAGCGCCGATGAGGCGAGCACGATCAGCGCGCTTACCGGCAGGCCCTGGTCGCCGGGATGCAGCATGACCAGCATGCCGGTAAAGCCGATGGCAATGGCGCTCCAGCGGCGGACACCGGCTTTCTCGCGCAAAAATACGATGGCAAAAATAGTCGCGAAAATCGGCGTCGTGAAGGACAGGGCGGTCGCCAGGTTGAGCGGCATGACCGACAGGGCGTAAAACCATAGCTGCATCGACAAAAACCCGACGCCCGCCCGCCAGAAATGGCTGCGCAGCCGCAAGGTGCTAAAATCCGGGCGGCGGCGTTGCAACGCCCATGTCCATAAAACAATGAGCAGGACGCTCCAGGCATTGCGCAAAAACACTATTTCGGTGGAGGGAAGCCCGGCCGATAGCAGGCGCACGGTCGCGCTCATGGTCGCAAACGCAAACATGCTGGCCAGCATCAATCCGACGGCCTGGAGAGGTTTAGACTGCATCTTACTTACCTCTCCCATAATTACTCATCGCGCAATGGAAATATCTTCATTACAATCGTTTGTCGATGACCGCACCCGATCCCATAATGGAACTTGCGCCGCCGCTTACCGATGAGGCGATTGCCGTGCGCGCGCGCGACTGGCTTGCCAAGCAGCGGCAAGAGCTGCGGCAGGAATTCGAGACGCATCAGGATCCCGACCTGTTTTTACAGCGCCATGCGCAGGCGATCGACCGGCTGGTCGGAGCACTCTTTGCGCTATGCCCGGGCGACCCGCAGGACTCGTTCGCGGTGATTGCAGTCGGCGGTTATGGTCGCAGCGAGCTTTACCCTTATTCCGACATCGATGTGTTTTTCCTTCATGACGAAGGCCAGAGCGAGGCGGCCGCCGACGCTGTGCGCTTCATGCTGTACCGCCTGTGGGATATGGGCCTTGCCGTCGGCCAGGCCTATCGCAGCCTGGAAGAAACGCTGGCGCTGGCCAAAAGCGACATCACCGTTTGCACCAACCTGCTCGATGCGCGCCTCGTCGTCGGCAAGCAGGCGCTTTTCAAGCAATTCCAAAAACGTTTCGAAGCCGAAATCATGCGCGGCAGCGTGGTCGAATTCGTCGAGGCGAAGCTGGTCGAGCGCGATGCGCGCCATTTGCGCTTCGGCGATTCGCGCTACATGCTCGAGCCCCACGTCAAGGAAGGCAAGGGCGGCTTGCGCGACATTCACACGCTGTGGTGGTTGGCGCGCTACAGCCAGCCGGTGGCGACGCTGGCGGATTTCGCCCGGAAAAAACTGCTCGGCGCCGAGGAATACCGCACGTTCGACCAGGCGCGGCGGTTCCTGTGCCGCGTGCGCATCCATCTGCATCACCTGGCGGGGCGCGCCGAAGACCGACTGACCTTCGACCGCCAATATGCGCTGGCGCAAGCGATGGGCTATCCGCACCCGTCGGCCAACCGCGCCATCGCCCGCTTCATGCGCCGCTATTTCGTCGCCGTGCGCACCATCGGCAGCATCACGCGCGTATTTTGCGCGCTGCTCGAGGAAGAGAAAAAACGCAAGCCGCAAAAGCCGTTCGGCTGGCTGAAAAAAATCTCCTGGCTGCTGGGAAATTTCCGCCTCGAAGGCGAGCGGCTGCATATACGCTATCCCGGCGCCATCGCCCGCAACCCGCTTTTGATGCTGGAACTCTTCAAAACCGCGCAGATGCACGGGCTCGACATCCATCCCGGCGCCTTGCAGCTCATTGCCCGGAATTTGGACCGCGTGGACGAGGCGATGCGGCGCAACCCGAAGGCCAACGCCCTGTTCCTCGACATACTGCTTTCGCCGCTGGGGCCGGAGACGACGCTGCGGCGCATGAGCGACGCCGGGCTGCTCGGGCGGTTCATCCCCGATTTCGGGCGCGTCATCGGCCAGACGCAATTCAACATGTACCATGTCTATACGGTCGACGAGCATACGCTGGTGGCGCTGGGCTATCTGCACATGATCGCCTCGGGGCGCCTGCGCGACACGGTGCCGCTGGCCAGCGAAGTGATCCACCGCATTCAAGACAAGCGCGTGCTCTATGTCGCGCTGCTGTGCCACGACATCGCCAAGGGCCGCGGCGGCGACCATTCGGCGCTCGGCGAGAAAATCGCCGAGAAGCTCTCGGCGCGTTTCGGGTTTTCGCGGGCGCAGATAGATACGGTCGCCTGGCTGGTGCGCGAGCATTTGCTGTTTAACGACACGGCGTTCAAGCGCGACCTCGACGACCCGAAAACCATCGCCGATTTCGTCGCCGAAGTGGCAACGCCCGAGCGGTTGAAATTACTGCTGGTGCTGACGGTCGCCGATATGAGCGCGGTGCGCCCCGGCGTGTGGAACGCCTGGAAAGGCGCGCTGATGCGCGACCTCTACCGCCGCGCCGAACGGGAGATGGGCGAGGGCGAAGACGATATGAGCGCGCGCGGCGCCACGCAGCTTAAAGCCTATTTATCCAAAGCCCTGCCGGAATGGGACGAGCGCGACATCGATGGCTACCTCGCCTTGGGCAACGCCTCTTTCTGGGCCAGCCTCGACGAGGCGAGCCACGCCGCCATCGCCCGCATGCTGCGCCAGGCCGAGACGATGGCCTGGCCGCTGCTCATCGACACGCAGCACGATTACGAGCATTCCATCACCACGGTGACGGTCTGCGCCTTCGACCAGTCCGGGCTGTTTTCCAACCTCGCCGGGGCGCTGGCGCTGGCGGGGGCCAACATCGTCGGCGCGAAGATTTTTACGCTCAAAAACGCCATGGCGGTGGACGTGTTCCAGGTGCAAGACGTCGCCGGCGAGGTGTTCGACCGCACCGATAAGCTCGCTAAAATGTCGGTCTATATCGAGCAGGTGCTCTCGGGCGCGATCACGCTTTCCGAGGCGTTCCATAAACGCCAGCGCGCGAAATTGCGGGCGGCGGGGGCGGCGCAGAGCGCGTCCGGCCAGGTCTTCGTGCATAACGACGCCAGCAACCTGCACACCGTCATCGAGATTGCCGGGCAGGATCGCAGCGGCTTCCTCTACAGCGTCACCCGCGCCATCGCCGATCTCGGCCTGTCAGTCGTTACCGCGCACATCTCCACCTACGGCACGCAAGTGTCCGACGTGTTTTACGTCAAGGATGCGTTCGGGATGAAAATCATCCACGCCGCGAAAATCCGCCAGATCGAGGAAAAGCTCGGCGAGGCGATCGGCGGTTAGCGTATCATCTAAAGGATTCTATGGTAGTCAGTGCTGCGTTGGCCGGCAGATGGGGAAATGCCGGATTAAAGCACAATTGATCCCGGCTATTGCCGCCTTCCAGCAAAGCATAGGGTTGGGTGGTGATGCGGACGCCCTGGCAGACATTACACATGCCATACACTTCGTTCTTTACGAACCGGCGCGCTTCACTGACGGGAAGCGTTACATTGGGCGAATAGCCACCGCCGTTAAAACCGTAGTTAAACGTCACACGGCTAATCGTCACCTGTCCTGGTGTGGGTGCCTGCGCGACATCGATGCTCAGGCCGCAATCGATGATGGCATGCGCATTCGCCGTCACGAAACTGCTGGCGACAAGCAAAGCGGCGAGGGGTAGTTTTTTCATAATTGCTCCTATGGTTGATTAATGGCTGCCTTGGCGGTAGCACTGCATGAGGTCGCTTAGGTTGTTGTACAGCGATTCGCCGATCTTGCCGCCATTGCCCTTGATGTTGCGGGTAAAAAGCGTCATCAGCGCGTCGATATAGCCGTAGATGATTTTCAAATGCTGGCGGTTGCCGCCGTCGTAATAATGCTTGCAGAAATCGGCCAGAAGCGTCGCGATCTGGAAGCCACGCGCATAGCCGAAATCGGCGGCGTGAGTGGCGATCATCTGCGAGATTTTCTCGATATGCTCGACGAAACGCTCCGGTTTATCGGGGTGCGCCTCGAGGATGCGGTAAATGTTTTTCAGCTCCTGCGTTTCGCGCAGCAGCCATTTCACCGCCGTGTCGGCAGGCGTTTTGATCGGCGTACTGGGATCCGTAAGCGGCGAATCCTCGTTGACCGCCAAGCCGAGCTTCTTTTTGAGCGAGAAATCCGGCATCAGCATGCGCGGCATGTCGCTCAGCATGGTGGCATGCACTTCTTCTTTATTGGTGACGATTTTCGCCGGCTTGCGATCGACGAACGGGCGGCCGCGCTCCAGCGCGATGGCGGCATTGTCGTTGCTGTGCGCCGGCCGCGTGCGGCGGCGGTCGGGGCCGATATAGTTCTTGGCGACGACGAAGCCGCGCGGCTGCTCGATCAGGTTGAACAGGCGCGCAAGCAACGATTTAGCGGCGAAGGGCTTGAGCAGATATTCGTCGGCGCCGGTGTCGCGGGCCTTCTCCACATGCTCGCGGCCGGCCAGCGAGCTCATTACCACCACCGGCATCAGGCGGTTGGGAGAATTGTCGGCGTTGCGCAAATAGCTGACCAGATCGAGGCCGCCCATTTGCTTTAAGTGCCAATCGGCGATGACGATGTCGAACGTTTCTTCTTGCAACAGGGCCAGCGCGTCGATGCCGTCATGGGCGATCGTCGCGTTTTGGCAGCCCAGGCCGAACAGGATGTTTTTGATGACCAGCGCCAGCTTATGATCGGATTCGACGATCAGGATGCTCAGTTTCTTGAGCGGTTTTTCCTGGGTGAATAGCGAGGCTTTGCCAAGCGGGCTTTGCGGAGATTCCTGTAGAAACTGAGCGAGCATAGATTTCCGTTACGAGTGGCTGCTTAATTAATATTAATAATGTAACGGAAATTAATTTAAAATTTATTAACAGATTAGTTAAAATTTTAGCTAGTTGGCCAGTATTTTTCTAACAAACGGAATTGTAATGGTTTTTTTCTCCATCAAGGCTTGTTTATCAAGCACTTCCACCAGCTGTTTCGCTTGCTCATAGGACCGTTCCATGCGCGTAATAAGAAATAATATCACCTCATCTTCAACCATGAGTTGTTTATCGGCGAATTGTTTGCGCAGGCAGGCGGCGAGCGCCGCGTCGTCGGGCGGGGAAATCTCGGCGCTGGGCAGGGCGAGCAGCCGTGAAATCAGGTCGGGAAGCATGAATCCACATTGACCGGGTGCGACCGCGCTGGTGAGCAGCAGGGCGCGCCGGTCGGCCTTGCCGCTATTGAGCAGGTGGAAAAAAGCGACCTCGTCGCGCAGCGTTTCGATGTTCTCTATATAGATAGGCGTATGGGCGGGCAGCAATGACGCGGCGCCTAAATTCCCGGCCGCTACTTCCGCCGCGCCGGATTTTTGCGCCCAGATGGCGCTCAGGTGGCTTTTGCCGCTGCCGCCGGCGCCGTAGAGCACCAGCGCGTAATCCGGCCAGTCCGGCCAGCGCGCGACCCATTGGTAAGCGGTTTCGTTGCAGCTGGAGACGAAGAAATTATCCTCGGAAAATACCGGCGGCAAATGCAGCGTAAGCGGATATTGCGACATTGCGCGCCTTATTTTTTCTTCAATCTGGCGGCATCGGCTTCCCCGCGGTAATAGCCGCTTTCGAGATAGCGCGCCAAGGCGAAGCGGATCAGCACGCCGATCACGGCGGTAACCGGCACGGCGATCAACACGCCCACAAAGCCGAACAGCGCGCCGCCGGCCAGCATGCCGAAAATAATCCAGACCGGATGCAGACCGACTTTGTCGCCGACGAGTTTTGGGGTGACGAAACTGCCTTCGATGATCTGGCCGATGACGAACACCGCCAGCACCGCCAGCACCGGCTCGTAGCTGTCGAACTGGAAAAACGCCACGCCCAGGCCGATGCTCATGCCAAGCAGCAGGCCGACATAGGGGAAAATCACCAGCAGCCCGGTGCCCAGGCCGATGACGATAGCGAATTTAAGCCCGACCAGCGACAGGCCGATCGCGTAAAACGTGCCGAGCAGCAGGCAGACATTGAGCTGCCCGCGCAAGAATCCCGCCAGCGTCATGTCGATGATGTGCAGCTGCTCGCGGATAACCGAAAGATGCGGGCGCGGCAGCAGCCGGTCGAGCCGCGCCACCATCACGTCCCAGTCGCGCAGCAGGTAAAACGCCACGATCGGCGTAATCAGCATCAGCGACAAGATGTTGATGAACGCTACGCCCGAGCGCAGCATTTCGCTGATGAATTCGCCGACCATCCGCGCCATCACGCCCGAGACGTCGGCGAGCGCCGATTTCACGCTTTCCATCTGCGCGTAGGGCAGCATGCCGGCCAGGCGCTCGAGGCGCGGGATATATTCACTGTTGAACGCCGCGATATATTCCGGCAGCGAAACGACCAGCCCGGAAAGCTGGCCGGCGATGATCGGGACGATGAGCAGCGACAGCAGCATGACCATGATGAAAAACATTGCCAGAATCGCAAGCGTCGCCGGCGTGCGCGACAGGCCCAATTTTTCCATCCGGTCGGTGGGCGGGTCGAGCAGATAGGCGATGAATATGCCAAGCACGAACGGCAGCAGCACGCCGCGTATCAGGTATAAAAATATGAAAAACAGCAGGCTGACGGACAGCCAGAATATGAGTCGCTTACTAATCATTCGAGATTACCCAGTAATGTTTGTTTTGCAGCAAGCGCAGTTTCTGCGCGGCAATGCCGTCGGCCAGCGACTCGGCGCTGCCGCGGTAATGAATCACCATATCCACCTGCTGCGGCGACAGTGCCACCAGCTCCAGCCGGTCGATCATCGGCAGGGTCGACAGTTTGCTGCGGATCTGCGTCCACGAACCCAGCGTGGTGATGCTCGCCAGCGCCATGATCTTGCTACGGTCGCCGCCGCGCACGTCCTGCACTTTGGACAGCTCCTCGGCCTTTTTGTTTTGCAGGCCGTAGACGATGTCGCGGGCGGCGCGCAGCAGCAGCGCATCGCGCGTTTCCTGTGGATCGGCGCGGTAGGTCAGCGCGTTGATCTCGTTGACCGTGCGGTTGAGACGGCGGCGAACCACGGTCAGCACGGAATCGGGCGTGGTGGTGAATTTCGCCTGGAGCACGACGACGTCGCTGACGCCGTAACGCTGCAGCATCGCCGCCAGCGAGTTGTAGGTGGCGGAACCGATGGATTTGACGTCGGTCATGGAGGCATCCCTGGAATCGCCGTAAGGCACGATGATGTCGCCCGAGGTGATCTCGAGCCCGATGGTTTTCCAGCTGGCGAACCACGGGTTTTTCTCGTCCCACAGTATGGCTCCGCCATCGTCCTCGTAGGTGGGGATAATCAGGAACGATCCGGTGGTGATCGTCAATTCCTCGCGGGCGACGCCGGCATTGAACCTGCTGATGAGCGCGCTAACCTCGTCGGCGTCGAAGCTGACGGAAAGCTTGGCGCGGTAGCGGTCCTTGCTCATTTTTTCTTCCAGCACTTCGGTGCCGTGCACCAGCGCGGCGATTTTCTTGCCGTCGAGTGTTGCCACGATGTCTTGCGCCTGGCCGGGCGGGGTAAGCTTGGCGAGCAGTTCGATCAGCGCATCGACCTGGCCCTTGGCCATGGCCTGGGTGCGGGCGTCGGCGGCGTCCTTGCCGGTGACATCGACATTGGCCTCGCTTTTGACCAGCACGTCGCCGGCCCATGCGGGACAAAACGCCAGGAAAACAAATAGTAACGCGGTGAAAACAGCCTGCATAATAGTGCTTGAAACCGATGGATAGTCTGGCATACCTTCTACCCAGAAAATCAGCAATTCGCAAGGCTTATAGAACGGGAACAAGCATGGGCACGGGCAGCGCGACTTACAGCTTGGCGGGCGTCGACATCGATAGCGGCAACGCGCTGGTCGCGCGGATCAAGCCGCTGGCCAAAGCCACGCGCCGCGCCGGCTCGATGGACGATCTCGGCGGCTTTGGCGCGCTGTTCGACGTGAAGGCGGCGGGCTATCTCGACCCGCTGTTAGTGTCTTCCACCGACGGCGTCGGCACCAAGCTTAAAATCGCGCAAGGATCGGGCAGGCACGACACGATCGGCATCGATCTGGTTGCCATGTGCGTCAACGATCTGGTGGTGCAGGGCGCCGAGCCGCTCTTCTTCCTCGATTATTTCGCTACCGGAAAGCTCTCGGTGGACGTCGCCGCGCAGGTGGTAGCCGGCATCGCCGAAGGCTGCAAGCAGGCGGGCTGCGCGCTTGTCGGCGGCGAGACGGCGGAAATGCCCGGCATGTATGCAGACGGCGAATACGATCTGGCGGGCTTCACCGTCGGCGCCGTCGAGCGCGCGCATCTGCTGCCGCTTGCGACCATGCGCGAAGGCGACGTGCTGCTCGGGCTGGCTTCCAGCGGCGCGCATTCCAACGGGTTTTCGCTGGTGCGCTACATCGTCGATCAGCAAAAATTGGGCTACGATGCGCCGGCGCCGTTCGATGCTGGCAAAACGCTCGGCGAGGCGCTGCTTACGCCCACGCGCATCTATGTCAAAAGCTGCCTGGCGGCACTGCGCGCGCATCGCGGCGAGGTCAAGGGTTTTGCCCACATCACCGGCGGCGGCCTGCCGGAAAATTTGCCGCGCGTGCTGCCGTCTTCGTTGGCGGCCGTCATCGATGGCAAATCCTGGCAAATGCCGGCGCTGTTTGGTTGGTTGCAACAGGCCGGCAACGTGCCCGACGATGATTTCCGGCGCACTTTCAATTGCGGCATCGGCATGGTGGTGATCGTAGCCCCAGAATCCGCCGACGCGGTAAGCGCCACGCTTACGTCGCACGGCGAGACCGTGTATCGCCTCGGCGCGCTGGCGCCGCGCGACGAAGAGGCGGTGGTGCTCGCGTGAATAAGCAGAAAGCCGCGGTGCTCATTTCCGGCAATGGCAGCAATTTGCAGGCGCTGATCGACGCCTGCAAGCAGCCGGATTTTCCCGTCGAGATCACGGCGGTCATTTCCAACAAGGAAGAAGCCTACGGTCTCAACCGCGCCAGCGAGGCGGGCATTCCCTGCCACGTCATCAAGCACGGTAACTATGCCACGCGCGAGGCGTTCGACAAGGCGATGCACGAGCAGTTGCTGCATCATTGCGCGCGCATTGTCTGTCTCGCCGGCTTCATGCGGATGCTGTCGCCGTGGTTCGTGGCGCAGTGGCAGGGGCGCATGCTCAATATCCACCCGTCGCTGCTGCCCGCCTTCAAAGGCGCCAGCGCCGTGCGCGACGCGCTGAATGCCGGCCTGCGCGAGACCGGCTGCAGCGTGCATGTCGTGACCGACGAGATGGATGCGGGCGAAGTATTGCTACAGGCGAAAGTGCCGATCCTGCCCGGCGATAGCGAGGAATCGCTCCATCAGCGCATCCATGCGCAGGAGCACCGGATTTACCCGCAGGCGCTTAAGATGCTGGCGTTAAAGCTGGTGCAGGGCGCTTAGCCGCGCTGCGCGCCTTCCCGCAAGGCGGGATGGGTGATGCTATAATTTCTAATGGTACCATCCACCAGTTTGACAAGAAGCCCAAAAAAATGCTGCGCCTGTTTTCCTGGCAGCAAAAATTTTTGCTCTAATTCATTCATTAAAGCGGTATCGAGCTTTTCCTGCCCCTGATCCTGGCCAATGCGGTAGCTAAGGTAGCGGTTGGCTATCGCAAGGATGGTCAGCATATCCGGGGAATCGGCGGTTTTGCCTTGCAATACGGGGTGGGTGCTGGCCCGATGCGGCAATTCATTTACTAAATCCGTGCGGACATGCTCGCGCAGCGCCGCTTCCTCATCACGCGACAGGTTCAGATGAGGGATGGGTTTTTTCATCTATCCGACGATTTCGGTGCCGCTGAAGAAAAAGCGGATTTCGGCCTCGGCATTTTCCGGCGAGTCGGAGCCATGCACGGAATTGCGCTCGATATTCTCGCCGAATTCGCGGCGGATGGTGCCGGCATCGGCTTTGGCCGGGTCGGTTGCGCCCATGATCTCGCGGTTCTTGGCGACGGCGTTCTCGCCTTCGAGCACCTGCACGACGACCGGGCCGGAGACCATATATTCGACCAGCTCCTCGTAAAACGGGCGGTCCTTGTGGATGATGTAAAACTCGCGGGCCTGCAGGCGCGACATGCGCAGGCGCTTCTGGGCGACGACGCGCAGCCCCTGCTCCTCGAACTTGCTGTTGATCTTGCCGGTGATGCTGCGGGCGGTGGCGTCCGGTTTGATGATGGAAAAAGTGCGTTGCTTGGGCATGACGGCTCCTTAGGCGCTGTTAGCTGAATATTTATGCGACTGCGTTGCTGTTTTGGCCGAGCAGCCGACAGGCAAGGCGCTGGGCGGGTAGCCAATACTACCTGCCAGCGCCTTAACGAAGCGGATGCCGGC
>JAGVLW010000093.1 GCA_020054105.1 Alphaproteobacteria bacterium
ATCTAAGCGCGCTGGCGACGGTCGCCGGCGGCGCGGCGGCGAGCGCGCCCGCCATTCCCAAAGATATCAGCATCATCCAGATTTTGGTGGGCACCATTCCGCCCAACGTGTTCAAGGCGATGGCCGAGGATAATATTCTGCAGGTGGTGGTATTCGCGATTTTCATCGGCATCACCCTCAACCGGCTCGGCGACAAGGTGCAAAATCTCATCGATTTCTGCAAATCGGTGGCGGCGCTGGTGTTCCGCCTGATCGAGATGGTGATCCAGTTCTCGCCCTACGGCGTCTTCGCGCTCACCTCCTGGATGGTGGGGACGCAAGGGATGGACATCCTCATCGCGCTGCTTAAGCTGGTCTGCGTCGTAGTTGGTGCGCTCTTGACGCAGTATCTGCTATTTGGCGTCATGGTGGTGGTGTTCGGCCGCATGTCGCCTTTGCCGTTCTACCGCAAGATGCTCGAGCCGCAGCTGCTCGCCTTTTCCACCAGCTCGAGCAAGGCGACGCTTTCGACCGCCATGCGCGTGGTCAACGAGAAGATCGGCGTCTCCAAAAGCTCGACCTCGTTCGTGCTGCCGCTGGGCGCGTCCATCAACATGGACGGCACGGCGATTTACCTGGGCATCACCGCGCTGTTTTTCGCGCAGGCCTATGACATTCCGCTCGACCTGCACCATTATTTCATCCTGGTGCTGACCGCCACGCTCGGCTCGATCGGCGCCGCCGGCATTCCCAGCGGCTCGCTGTTTATGATGGGGATGGTGTTCACCTCGGTCGGCCTGCCGCTCGAAGGCATCGCGCTGATCGCCGGCGTTGACCGCGTCCTCGACATGCTGCGCACCACCGTCAACATCACCGGTGATTCGGTTATCACCGTGCTGGTCGATAAGTCCGAAGGAACGTTCGACAAGCGCCTCTACGAGGATATGAGCGTTTAAGTCCGCGGCCGATTGTTGCGGTTGCCGTTGCGCTGTTGCTCGTCGCGCAGCGTCTTTTGCTCGGCAAAACCTTTATCGTCGGGAACGATCTTGTCGCTGGCGGCGGTGCTAGGCGGCGCCAGCTCGGCGGCCTGATCGCCGATGGAGCGTAAATTTCCTCCCAGCGAGCGGATAGCCGCTAAATCCTTGTCGCTTAAATTGATCTGCTGGCCGCCGAGATCGAGGCCCTGGAATTTGTCGAGCACGCCGTCGCCGTTGAGGTCGCCGGCGTTGCGGCGCTTGGCCGATTTGGTCAGCGCGGCGGGCTGGCGGCTGCCGGAGCGCTTGCGGCGACGCTTGCGGCTGCTTATGTTATGTATCGACTGGTCGGCCACCTGCTGCGCCAACTCTTCGTCCTGCTGTTGCTGCTGCTCGTGCTGCTGCGACTCGATGTCGCCGACGGCTTTCTCCAAACCACCTTCCATGCTGGTGATGAGGCGGTCCACCGTGCGGTCATGCAGCTTTTTCCATTCTTCAGGCATGCGCGTGACGTCGGCGGAAATCTGCTGGGCGGTGGCGACGCTGTTGGGGATTTCCTTGGCGGCCATCAGCTTGATGGCGTGGGAGAAGCTGCCGACGGCGTCGTTGGCTTCCTTGATGCGCGGGTCGCTAAGAATGTTGGGGTTGATTTGCGCCGCTTCCTCGAGAAGGTTCTCGTAAATGTCGACCGCCTCGTGGATTTTTTTGGCCAGCGCGGCCTTATCTTCCGGCCTGCCGCTATTGACCATTTCGCCGACCGACTGGCGGCTGAAGCTGAGATTTTTCAGCTTGCGCAGAATCTCGCGCGCCAGCTCGACCGATTCGCTGCGCGCCGGCGGCTCCAGCAATTCGATCGCACGCACCTTATAGGCCGACGATGCCAGCCGGTTGCTGACATTGAGCAGCGTGTCGGCCGGCGACACATCGCCGACCTTCTTGCCGGAAGCACGTTCAATACCGGTTTCCATCGTGTCGAGCAATTGCTCGAACGATTGCGTCAGGCGCTGTTCGCCCTGCGGCGGCAGGCCTTCGATCAGGCTGTCGATGGAGCCGAGCAGCTTGCCGTCGGTAGGAATGGAGAGGCTCATCCCGTGTTCGGCGACGGCGATGGCGGCCGCGGCGGCGGCATCGGCGCCGTCATCCACCCAGGCATCTTCGTAGCGCGCCGGGTAGGTTTGTTTTTTGCGCTGCTGCGCCAGTGCCGTGTAAATATCCACCAGCCGCGCCAGATCTTCGGTCTTGCCGACTTGCTGGTCGGGCGTGCCGTGATCGAGCCAGGCTTCGATCGATTCATCGGTCAGCTCCATATTGCGCAGGCGGCGCAAGATGGTGCGCGCCTCTTCGACCGAGGCTTCGCGCGAAGGCGCTTCCATCGCATCGACGGTGCGCAGTTCGTGCAGTTGCTTGAGCATAATTTCGCCGGTCATGGCCATGCGTTCGCCGGTGGCCGTCAGCAGCGCCGTCACGCGGGCGCGCAGTTGCGGGCTGGCGGCGGCCTGCACCAATTCGGCGGCGGTCAGTTTGAGCTTGCGGCTGGGCGGCGGCGCCGAAAGCGCGGCATCGCTGAATGGCGTTTTTTCCAGCGGCACCAGCTCCCACGCGGTCTGCGCGGCGCCGATGGCATTCATGAAGGCGCGATGGAACATCGGGATCGGACCGGGCGAGGTTTGCTCCTCGAGCAGGAATTTATATATTTCGCGGGCGCCGACGCCTTCGACATTGGCGACGTCGACGGAGAGCGAGCGGGTGAACGGGCGCAAATACCATTTATCGTGCGACAGCGCCTTGCCGATGGCGGTTGCGACGCCGGCAATCAGCGGGATGTATTTTTCGTCGCCCGGATCGAAGCCGCCATCCTTGAGATAGTTGCCGACGATGTCGTTGCGCAGCACCGCGATATTGGTGCGCAGTCCTTCGTATTTCGCATAATCGGGATGTTTCTCGTCGTACAGCGCGCGATTGCCGAATTGCTCGGCGACGATCTTATCGAAATAGACGTATTTTTCCGGGCGGAAATAGAGATTGGTGCTGCGGTCCTTGACCAGGTCGGCATGTCCCAGCCAGGTATCTTTCGCCTCACCCTCGGGGATGATGAACTTGCCGACGCTGGGAAAGAAATGCACATTACTCTGCGCGGCGCGCAACGCATTTTTGGTAATTCGCGCCTGCTCCTGCAATTCTTCGTCTTGCAGGATGAAGCGCAATTGCCGCGCGGTTTCGGGCAGGTTGGTGAATTCCGTTTCGCTGCGCCGGTCGTATCGTTGCGAATATTCGGCGCTCTCGCTTTGGTTGCCGGGCCGGCGGTCAATGTCGTCGGCGACGCCGTCGCGGTTCTGGTCGGCGGAGTTGCCGCCGCCGCTATACCATCCAAACCCGCTTCTGTCGCCGCGCGCCATAGCTATCCGATCATGCCTGCTGAATCTTGATTTGCTGGCCTTCTTCCGCCGCCGCCGTGCCGAGCGCGTAAACGCATAAATCCTCGAACGACACGTTGTTTTCCAGCGCGATCTTGTGCAGCCGCTCGAAACTGTCCATCACTTCCTGCGGAATCGTGCCGCCACGGATGGTCGACAGCCACCAGGCCTGATGCTGCAGCGGATGGCGCTGCGGGTGCGGCTCGCCGACATAGACATGGAACGGGTATTTCGTGCCGTTAAAATCGCAAGGAACGGTAAAACGCTTCATAATGCCTCATATTTCAACATCATAATAACAGCTTGGCCCCAAAAAGTCATGTTACCGATTTGTGACGGTGTAGCGTGCGGTGACGGGAAACGGGTTACGGGTAACAGAACAATGAAAAAACAGGCCATAACAGTAACTTCCGTGTCCTGTTACCCGTTTCCTGTGTCCTTACTGCACTTTTCCGAACTTGAAATTGTCCGCATAAGTCTTGCGCACCTGGCGGCGCGGCTTGGGCAGGAATACTTCGTAGGGGATGCCCTCGCGCTTGGCGTAGTTTTCGGCGGCATCGCGGGTGGGGAAACCAAGATGAATTTCCTGCGGCATGTCGGTCATGCCCGTCCAGCCCATCAGCGGGTCGACGAAGTACGGCTTCTCCGGCACGAATTCCAGCCTCCATCGCTGGGTTTTGGCCATGCCGGACTGCATGGCGTTTTTATCGGGCTGGTAAATGCGCGCTTTGATCATGGATTTATATAACCACAGCGCCGAAAAAAAACAATCGATTTAGTGTCTTCGCCGGGATTTCTGGCGCGCCTCGCGCTCCTTGCGGAATTGTTTTTTGCTGGTTAGCGGACGAAGCGGCGGCGGTTCTTGCACCTCGCGCTCGATCTCGAAAATCAGGCTGCCGGTCATGGCGTTGGCCTCGGCGACGCGCACAAAAATCGGGTCGCCGATGCGAAAGATATGTTTGCTGCGCGCGCCTTTGAAGCAGGCATGGCGCTTATCGTAATGGAAAAAATCGCCGCCCAGATTGCGCACCGGCACGAAGCCGGTCACGCCATTGCCGGCGAGCATGACGAACAATCCATATTCGTTGAGCGAGTTGATCGTTCCGGCGAAAACGTTGCCGATATGGCGCGACATGAAAGATACTTTGTAGCGGTCCGCCGCGTCGCGCTCGGCCATCATCGCCTTGCGCTCGGTTTCGGAGATGTGCAGCGCAACAGATGTCAGATGTCTGGTGTCAGATGTCGGATGATGCTTATGCTTGCTTTCTGACATCTGGTTTACCAGCGCCCGATGCACCACCAAATCGCTATAGCGGCGGATGGGCGAGGTGAAATGGCAATATTTTTGCAAGCTCAGGCCGAAATGGCCGAGATTCTCGTGGCTGTAATAGGCCTGCATCTGGCTGCGCAGGACGGCGGTATGGATGATCGGCATTTCCGGCTTGCCCTCGCTGGCTTTGAGCACGCGGTTCATGTGCGACGCCGTCACCGAGCCCTTGGCCAGCCCGTAGCCGGACAGGCCGAGAAACTGGCGCAAATCCTCGAGCTTTTCCTCCGCCGGCGGCTCGTGCACGCGGTAGATGGCCGGCGCATGTTTTTTCAGCAGGAAATCGGCGGCCGCGACGTTGGCGGCGATCATGAACGCCTCGATCAGCCGGTGCGCTTCCAGCCGCGCACGCGGCGCAATCGCCTCGACATTGCCCACCGCGTCGAAGAGGATTTTATATTCCGGCAGGTTGAGGTCGAGCGCGCCGCGGCGGTCGCGCTCTAAGGCGAGCAGCGCATAGGCGGCGTAGAGATTGGCGACCAAGGTTACAGATAACGGGTTACGGGTAACGGAAGAAATATCCTCTTTTCTGTGTCCTGTATCCTGAAACCTGTAACCCTCTACCCCTTCATAAGTCAGCCTCGCTACCGAACGCATCAACCCGCGCACGAACTCGTAGCGTTTCATTTCGCCAGCGGAATTAATCCAGATATGCACGGCGAGGCAGTAGCGGTCTTCGTTGGGGGCAAGCGAGCACAGGCCGTTGGACAGGCGCTCGGGCAGCATCGGGATGACGCGGTCGGGGAAATAGACCGAGTTGCCGCGCTCGAATGCGCTCGCATCCAGCGCGCCGCCTTCTGGCACATAATAGGCGACGTCGGCGATGGCGACCATCAGGTGGAAGCCGCCCTTGTTTTTCGGGTCGTCGTCGGGTGCGGCAAATACCGCGTCGTCGAAATCGCGCGCATCCTCGCCGTCGATGGTCACCAGCGGAATATTGCGCAAATCGGCGCGTCCCGGCGACATTACCGGCGGCAAGGCGGCCTCGGCTTCCGCCAGCACCTCGGCGGAAAATACCTGCGGCAGATCGTGCATGTTGGCGGCAATTAAGCTTGCCGCTTTCGGCGAATCGAGCCGCCCCAGCCGCTCGTTGATTTTGGCGAAGGTCATGCCCAGCGACGGCATGCCGGGCAGGGTAATGCCCGACACCAGCTCGCCATGCAGCGCGCCGTTCGTATCGCCGTGCGCGACCATGAAGCTCTCTTTCATTTTGCGCGATACCGGCTCGACGATGCCGCCGTCGGCGGTGGCGACGAATACGCCGAGCACCGCCCGCGGCTCGTCGCCGGGAAGGATCTTGATGACCAGCGCGTGATAGAGATGCGGTTTCAGCTTGCGCAATTTAGCCAGCACCTTGTCGCCGACCGCCGCCGCGCGCGAGCGTCCCGATTCGGTGACGACGATATGCGGGGGCTTTTTGCGCGCATCCCATTTCAGCGGCTCGCCCAGCAGCTCGCCGTCTTTGCTGATGCTGCGTATGACCAGCACGCAGGTTTCCGGGATATGTGGCGAGTGTGCTGCCGTGTTTTTTAGGGGGCTGCGTTTTTTGCGCTTGGCACCGTGCGATGGATGTTTGTTTGCCATGCCTTACTCTACAGAGCGCCGCATCCGAGGCAAGATAATTAGCGGGAAACAGCGGGAGCCGTTATTTTTTGTCCGGTTCGCTCGCGCCAGCCACTGCTGGTTTCGCGGTGCTTTACGCCATAGGCGCGGGCTTCCTTTACAACCCGCTTGGCCAGCGTCTGCCCGAGATGATGTTCCCTGACGAGTTCGGGATGAAACTGCACGCCGACGATGAATTGATCGCGGTATTTGCCTTTGGGATCGGCCTCGATGGCCTTGATGAGGGAAAGCGGTGCGGCGGTAGCGGCATGTGTTTCCTGCGTACAGGCCGATGCGATCAGCCCTTCCGCCAGATGCTCCGCTGCCTGGTGATGGCGGGTGCTTACCTTGATGGTGGTGCCGGGCGCGGAATCCGAATGGTCGGCAGCATGGAATGTGTCGCCATGAGCCAACATCCCCGCAAGCTTGGTGCCTTGCCTGACGATTACTTCCTGTGTGGCTGCCCGGGCGGAGAACCCCAATGTTTCCTGGGAGTGGCGATCATCGCCGACATGATCGGGCAGATGTTGGATCAGCGTACCTTTACCGCTTCCTTCCCGTTCTTCCTCGCCGCATTCGATGTTGATGCGCTGCATTCCGCCGCAAATGCCCAGCAGCGGTATTTTCCGACGTAACGCTTCCCTGACCAGCAGCGGTTCGAATTGCGCCCGGCTGCGCGTGTTCTCGGAAAAATCCATTTCCGACACGGTGGCGGGATGTACGCCGTCGCGTCGTGGGTCGCCAGGCGTGTAACGATGGTTATAATATTCGGGAGCAATATCGGCCTTATCGTTTCCCATCACCACCAGTGCTGAGATTTTCTGCATCAAGTCGGGAACGACGCGGTCGCCTTGCTGCTGCAGGCCGAACATGCATTGCCCGTAATCGGAGAGCATACGCACGCCGCCGCCGGCGGTCTCGATTTTTGCTCGCATCTCCAACGCTGAGCTTACGTTATTGGGATCGGCGCAGATAAGAATGACCGGCTTTTTATTTCGCATAGGCTTTGGGAGGCTAACGGGTCATGCCTGCCGTCGGCGCGGCGCGTTGCCTGAGGATCAAATCGGTCATGCTGCCCAGGCGAATTTGCGGCGACGTTATCGTGGGCAGGGCGCTTTGGATGTTCTCCGCCTGGGCTTCGCCGGGCGGATGCACGCGGCGGCCCTTTTCCGCGAATTTTGCGGCTTCCTGCGTCAGACGCAACGCGATCTTAGGCCCGAGGGGGCTGGCGCCAAATTCCGGATGCCATTGCAGGCCGAGAATAAACTGGTCGCCCATTTTCGCGGGATCGGCTTCGATGCCTTCAATGAGCAGGCCGCCCTCGGGGAGCGGATCGGCGGCATAGGCGGCCGGACGCAAGCCCTGGCCGACGGTTTTTACCGCCTGGTGGTGCATGCTATTTTCGTTGATAACTTCCATATTGGCGCCGTTGGCGCCGTGTGCAGGCGTATAGACGGCGGCAACGCCCTCGGCAATCTTACCCAGCATGCTCGCCGGGTCGATAAGCACGGGTTGCACGGGGATGAACGGTGCGATGTTGAGTTCCTGCTGTGCGTGTTCGCTATGGCCGATAAGCTCGGGAATGTCCTGGTGCAAATCGCCGCCCAGCAGCACGTTCAGTCGCTGCATTCCGCCGCAGATGCCCATCACGGGCATTTTACTTTTCAGTGCTTCCATCATCAGGTGATACTCGTAATCGGCGCGGGCTTGTCCTTCCGGCGTGTCCGATTCGTTCTTGGTATGTGGATCCTGCTTTTGATCGTAGCGCGCCGGATCGACGTCGAGATTATTGCCCATCACGATCAGCGCGTCGATCTTGCCGATGTCTTTTTCGGCGTTGCGGTTGGCGAAGTTGCTGAGCACCAGCGGCACCGCGCCCATCGCGCGCACCATCGCTACCATCTGGCGGACGTAAGGCGAGGCCGGGTCGCTGCCGCTGATGCCGATGACGGGATTGGTTTCGAATTGTTCGGTCATTAATAAATACTACAGGGCGAGGGCAGGCCTGTCGAATGACAGTTTTATGACAGCTTTGCTCAACCGGCCTTCTTCGCCTTAGCGCCTGATTTCTTTGAGAATTTCTTCTTCGGCGCGTCGGCGCGGGCGGCGAGTAAGGGGATGGCTTCCTCGAGGGTGAAAGCGTCGATATCGGCGCCTTTGGGGAGTGTGGCGTTGATTTTTGCGTGCTTCACATAGGGGCCGTACTGGCCTTTATACAGCGCGACGTCGCCGCCGTCGCCGGGATGCTTGCCGAGGATGCGAAGCGGCGTCGCCCCGGCGCGCTCGCCTTTTTTGGGCGCGCTGGCGAGCACTTCCACCGCGCGGTTGATGCCGATGGAAAGCGGGTCTTCGCTTGCGGGCAGGGTGGTGAATTTACCGTCATGCAGCAGGTAGGGGCCGAATTTGCCGTTATTGACGACGATCGGTTTTTTCGTGTCGGGATGCAGCCCGAGTTCGCGCGGCAGCGACAGCAGCGACAGCGCGATTTCCAGCGTGATATTTTCCGGCCGCATGGTTTTAAACAGGCTGGCGCGCTTGGGCGCCACCTTATCTTTTGAAGATTGGCCCTCGCCGAGCTGCACATAGACGCCATACGGGCCTTTGCGCATGCTCACCTCTTCGCCTTCGGGCGATTTGCCCAGCGTTTTCGGCAGCTTGAATTCGATGCCTTCGCTATCGACCATCACCGGCACGGAAGCTTCGCCGAGCTGCGCCTTATGGTTGCATTCGGGATAGGCCGAGCAGGCGATATACGGTCCGAAGCGGCCGATTTTCAGGCCTAGGCGGCCGGTCTTGCAGGCCGGGCAGACGCGCGGATCCTTGCCCTCTTTGGGTGCGCCGAACGCATAGGCGGCAAGCAGCGTGTCGAGTGCTTCGAGCACGTCGGAGACTTTGAGCTCTTTGCTTTCGTCGATCTTGGCGATGAAATCTTTCCAGAAATCGCGCAGTACCGCTTTCCATTCGCGCTCGCCCGCCGAGACGTCGTTGAGCTGCGCTTCCAAATCGGCGGTGAAATCATACTCGACATATTTGGTAAAAAAGCTGACGAGAAACGCGTTGACCAGCCGCCCGAGCGACTGGGCGATGAAGCGTTTTTTATCGAGCGTCACATAGCCGCGATCCTGCAATACCGAAATGATCGACGCATAAGTCGAAGGCCGGCCGATGCCGAGCTCTTCGAGTTTCTTGACCAGGCTCGCTTCCGAATAGCGCGGCGGCGGCTCGGTGAAATGCTGCTCGGGCGTGACGTTTTCCACGCCCATCTTCTCGTCTTTTTTGAGTACGGGCAGCTTGGCTTCGCCTTCTTCTTCCTCGTCGTCGCGCCCTTCCTGGTAGAGCTTCATGAAGCCGTCGAACTTGATGACCGAGCCGGAAGTACGCAGCACCGCCTGCTTGTCGGCGGAAATAATATCGACGATGAGCTGGTCGTACAATGCCGATTCCATCTGGCTTGCCACCATGCGTTTCCAGATCAGCTCGTAGAGGCGGAACTGCTCGCCGTCGAGGCCGGCGCTTGCCGGAATGCGGGTGACGTCGGTGGGGCGGATGGCCTCATGCGCTTCCTGCGCGTTTTTCGATTTGGTTTTATATTGGCGCGACGTGGCGGGCATATAGTTATTGCCGTAGCTTTTG
The DNA here is from genome assembly GCA_020054105.1 of Alphaproteobacteria bacterium. Lineage (GTDB taxonomy): Bacteria > Pseudomonadota > Alphaproteobacteria > Rickettsiales > SXRF01 > JAGVLW01. The sequence continues at coordinate 9,930 of JAGVLW010000093.1, forward strand.
CCGATGAAGGCGCGCGCTTCGGCAATGGCGTCTTGCGAAACGGTGATGCCGTCGGTGCGCATGTAGGTGATGAGCCCGTCCTCATACAGTTTCTGCGCGATCTGCATGGTTCTCTTGGCGCCGAAGCCGCATTTGCGCGAGGCTTCCTGCTGCAGGGTCGATGTGGAAAAAGGCGGCGCGGGATGGCGCTTGACCTGTTTTTCTTCGAGGCTTGCGACTTTGAACGTTTTGCCGCGCACGTCGTCGGCGACGGCGTTCGCTTTAGCAGCGTCGATGATCGAGAATTTCTCCAGCTTCTCGCCTTTATATTCGATCAGCCGGGCATTGATGGGCGCATTCGATTCGGAAAGCAGCTGCGCCTTCACGTCCCAATATTCCTGCGAAATAAATTGCTCGATCTCCTCGTCGCGCTCGCAGATGAGCCGCAGCGCCACCGATTGCACGCGCCCGGCCGACTTGCTGCCGGGCAGCTTGCGCCACAGCACCGGCGACAAGGTGAAGCCGACGAGATAGTCGAGCGCGCGCCTAGCCTGCTGGGCGTTGACCATCGCCATGTCGATGTCGCGCGGCTGCTCGAAGGCCGCGACGATGGCTTTTTTGGTGATCTCGTCGAACGTGACGCGGTAGACTTTCAAGTTTTTATGGATGGCTTTGGAGAGTTTTAACGCTTCCAGTACATGCCAGGAAATCGCCTCGCCTTCGCGGTCGGGGTCGGTCGCCAGGTACAGCGCGTCGGCTTCCTTGGCGGCCTTGGCGATGACGGAGAGATGCTTCTTGGCGTCGTCATCGACCTCGTAGGTCATGGCGAAATCCTCGTCGGGGCGCACCGAGCCGTCTTTTGCCGGCAGGTCGCGCACATGGCCGAACGAGGCGAAAACCTGGTAATCCTTGCCCAGGTATTTATTGATGGTCTTGGCTTTGGAAGGCGATTCGACGACGACGACGTTCATGAGCTACCATATATGGGTATATATATAATGAGCCAAGGGGGATGACACATAATGCCCCTGCCCGTCAAGCCCTAGATCATAACCCCCGGATTTCCCTCCCCTATAGGGGAGGGAAGAATATCATGCTACTTCTTCGCCGGAATCGGAAGCGAGCGCCACTTTATTCCCGGCGCTTCTGCGCACGCGGCCGGCGAGTTCCAGCTCCAATAATATCGTAAGCACGATGCCGGCGGGGCAGTTGCACTGGGCGATCAGCTCATCGACCGATACCGCCGCATAGCCGAGTTTTTCCAGCACCAATGCGCGGGCGCCGTCGAGCTGCGCATCGTCGATCGCGCCGGGCGGCGGTTGCGGCGTATAGGTCGCCGGGGGATTTTCTTCCATGGCGCTGCTGCGCAGATGCGCGATGCCTTGAATAATATCCGCCGCCGATTCCGCCATATGCGCGCCGTCCTTGAGGAGCTGGTTGCAGCCTTTGGAGCGCGGGTCGAGCGGTGAGCCGGGCACGGCGAACACTTCGCGGTTATATTCACCAGCGAGGCGCGCGGTAATCAGCGAGCCGGATTTGGGCGCGGCCTCGACGATGACGGTTCCCATCGACATGCCGGCGATGATGCGGTTGCGGCCGGGGAAGGCCCCGGCAAACGGGATTGCGCCGAAGGGTTGCTCGCTGACGATGGCGCCGGTTTCCTTGAGTTGCCCGAACAAGATGGCGTTTTCCGGCGGGTAGATATTATCGATGCCGCCGGCGATGACGCCGACCGTGCCGCCGGCAAGCGAGCCTTTATGCGCGAACGTGTCGATGCCGCGCGCCAGGCCCGATACGACCGTAAAGCCCGCTTCGCCCAAATCGCGCGCCAGCTTCTGCGCGAACTGGCAGCCATTGGCCGAGGCATTGCGCGCGCCGACCAGCGCGATTACCGGCTTTTGCCGCCACAGATGCGCATGCCCGATAACGGTGATGAGCGGCGGCGCGTCGGGCAGGGCGAGCAGCAATTTCGGGTAGTCCGGCGCGCCGTAGAGGATCATGCGCGCGCCGAATTTTTCGGTCGCGTCGATTTCTTTTTGCGCGGCGTTTTTGTCGTAGGCGATAAGCGGCTGCTTGCGGCCGCCGCGGCGCGCCAGTTCGGGCAGTTTTTCCAGCGCGGCGCTGGCCGATCCGTAAAACGCCACCAGATTAAAGAACGTGACCGGCCCGACATTTTGCGTGCGTATCAGCCGCAGCACGTCGAGCGGTTTTTCATTCGCAAGCGAGGAATATTGCATCATCATGGCTGTTTTTTTCTAAGAGAGGGTTCGGTGCCGGCGCGCAGGCGCGCAAGATTGCCGCGGTGCGTCCAGGTGATGAGCAGGGCAAGCGCCAGGTGAAATGCCAGATCATGCAAATGATTGAGGTTGAAAGGCACCACCAGCCATATTGCAGTGATCGAAGCGACCGAGACGATGCGAACGAATGCGAAATCGATCAACCAGCCAATCGAAAAAACCATGCCCGATAACGGGCTCAGCGCCCATAACACGCCAAACGCCGTCGCCACGCCTTTGCCGCCTTTGAATTTCAGCCAGAGCGGAAACACATGGCCAAGCACGGCGGCGAAAGTCGCGACATACAGCCAGGGCTGCTCCAGCCCGATATGACGGGCGATGACGACCGCCAGCACGCCTTTGCCCATATCGAGCAGCAAGGTGGCAATGCCCAGCTTTTTATTGCCGGAGCGCATGACGTTTGTAGCGCCGATATTGCCCGAGCCGCTCTCGCGTATGTCGCCCAGGCCCGCCATGCGCACGAGCAGCAGGCCGAAGGGGACGGAGCCGAGGAAATAGGCGAGGGTGAGGGCGGTTAGCAACGTCATTTGATACTGTCCAAGCATCCCTGCAGCATATAACTTGCCGCCAGTTTGTCTACCAGTTCGCCGCGGCGTTTGCGCGACATGTCGGCCTCGTCGACCATCATGCGCTCCACCGCCATCGTGCTCATGCGCTCGTCCCACAGCAGCATGGGCAGGGCGATATGCTTGCCCAGGTTTGCCACAAAGGTGCGCGTCGATTGCGTGCGCGGGCCGAGGCTTCCGTCCATATTCACCGGGTAGCCGATTACCAGCCCGCCGACGGTATGTTCGGCGATGATTGTTTTAAGGATTTCAATATCCTTGCTGAATTTACCGCGATTGATGGTCGAAAGCGGCGAGGCGATGGCGCGCCGCCCATCGGAAAGCGCCAGGCCGATGGTGGTTTCCCCCACATCCAGTCCGAGCAGGCGGGCATTTTGGGGCAGGGCGGCGGCGAAGGCGGTTTTTGATTCGATCAGCATGCAATATCAACTTGTGTTTCAAAGGCATTGCCATTAAAACCAGTGGCCACTGTAATGCAAGGGACAAATCATGTTGGAAAGCAAAGATGTAGCCAAAATCGCGCGTCTCGCCCGCATCGAGGTGAGCGATGCCGACCGCGCGCATTACGCCAAAGAGATTTCCGGCATCCTGAAATGGATCGAGCAGCTAAACGAAGTCAATACCGAGGGTGTGCCGCAGATGGTCAGCGTCGCCGATATGCGCCTGCCCTGGCGCAAAGACGCGGTGACCGACGGCGGCCAGCCGGAAGCCATCGTCAAAAACGCGCCGCAATCCGACTATGGCTGTTTCGTCGTGCCCAAGGTGATGGAGTGATATGACCGATCTTCGCACACTCTCCCTCGCCGACATGCGCGATGGTTTGAAGGCCAAAAAGTTTTCGGCGGTCGAGCTGGCCAACGCGCATCTGGCCGCCATTGAAAAAGCTAATCCCGAGCTGAATGCTTTCATCACTATCACCGGCGATAAGGCGCTGGACATGGCCAAAGCGTCGGATGCGCGCCTTGCCAAGGGCGAGGGCCGCGCCATCGAAGGCATTCCCGTCGGCGTGAAGGATTTATTCTGCACCAAAGACGTGCTGACCACCGCCGCATCGCATATCCTCGACGGCTTCAAGCCGCAATATGAATCGACGGTCACGCAGAAGCTTTGGGATGCGGGCGGCGTCATGCTCGGCAAGCTCAACCTCGACGAATTCGCCATGGGCTCGTCGAATCTGAGCAGCTATTACGGGCCGGTGGTTTCGCCGTGGCGAAAGGTGACGGGTGTCGGGTGTCGGGTGTCGGAAACAGCCGGTATTTCTAATCCGACACCTGCCACCTGCCACCCGTCACCTAACTTGGTTCCCGGCGGCAGCAGCGGCGGTTCCGCCGCGGCGGTAGCCGCCGATTTATGCCCGGTGGCGCTGGGCACCGATACGGGCGGGTCGATCCGCCAGCCGGCGTCGTTTAGCGGCATTGTCGGCATCAAGCCGACCTACGGGCGCTGCTCGCGCTTCGGCATCATCGCTTTTGCCAGCTCGCTCGACCAGGCCGGGCCGATCACGCGCAGCGTGCGCGACAGCGCGATCATGCTGTCGGCCATGTGCGGGCACGACGCGAAAGATTCGACCTCGGTGAACATGCAAGTGCCGGATTTCGAGGCGGTGCTGACCGGCAATATCAAAGGCAAGAAAATCGGCATTCCCAAAGAATGCCGCCCGGACGGCATGGCCGCGGAAATTCTCGCCATGTGGGACCGGGGCATCAAGCTGCTGCGCGGGGCGGGCGCCGAGATTATCGACATCTCGCTGCCGCACACCAAATATGCGCTGGCGACTTATTATGTCATTGCGCCGGCGGAATGTTCGAGCAATCTCGCGCGTTACGACGGGGTGCGGTTCGGCCTGCGCGTGACGCCGGAGTCGGGTGCGCTAAACGAGATGTACGAAAAAACGCGCGCCGCCGGTTTCGGCGCCGAGGTCAAGCGCCGCATCATGATCGGCACTTATGTGCTCTCGGCGGGTTATTACGACGCTTACTACAAAAAAGCCCAGCGCGTGCGCTGGCTGATCGCCGAGGATTTCCGCAAGGCCTTCGAGAAGGTCGACGCCATACTCACGCCTACCGCGCCGTCGGCCGCCTTCGGCTTCGACTACAAACCCAGCGACCCAGTGGAGATGTATTTAAACGACGTATTCACCGTGCCGTCGTCGCTGGCCGGCCTTCCCGGCATTTCCATCCCCGGCGCGCTGAATAAAGACGGCTTGCCGCTCGGTTTGCAGCTCATCGGCAAGGCGTTCGACGAAGTAACCGTGCTCAATACCGCCTACGCGCTCGAACAGGCTATCGGCTTTAACGCCAAGGCCGAAAGGATCGCGGCATGACAGCAGAAAAAGGTAAATCCTCTTGGGGATCTCCAGATATGCTGGATCGCATTCTAGGGGCTATCCAAAATCAATCAGTGGAGAGGCGGGGTATTATTGACAAAATCAAAGAACTGTTTGGCAAGTTGTTGGATACTAACGAGCCCGAACAGGTGGAAAGAATTCTGATCCGTGATATTCTGCCGGAAGTTTTGCGGGAAACGATTCCTTCCTGGTGCAAGGAAGCGGGCGGCTTGCGAATAGGCCGCGGCACGGTGTTTAATGCCGGCACTTTTTGCGTCTATTGGGGGAAGGATCCCGATACCGGAAAAATAATGGCTTTGCTGCATGTGCGCAAAGAGCATGAAAAAAATGGCAAGCCGAAACTGGGTGCGATAGGCGGCTATACGGTAAAGCCGGAACAGTCTTTTAACGGAGTGCTGCGCGAATCGCTGGAGGAGGTGTGCGGCTCCGACGGCAAGCCGGTGATTAGCCCCGATATTGCGAAATATGCGTTCGTGCAGGAAGGCAAGGATTTCGATAGAAAACCGCCGGCGCTGCCGGTGCAATATACCGGCTATGCCTATGAACTTGATGAGCACGTAGTGCGTGCCCTCAAGCAATATGCCGCTAAGTTCAGCGATCAGACTTTTCGCGAGCAAGTCAAAGAAAAATCGGAGGGCGAAACGCTTGGGGTAAAATTTCTCCCGCTGGAAGAGATTGCAAAGATGTCGCCCAACCAGTTCATGTACCGCCGTCAATACGATCTTTTCCGAGAGATTGATCGTCGGCTGAAAGGCGCAAAACCCTCGTCGCCTGTCGGTTTTACCATTGGCGATTCGCAGGAATTATTTGTCAGCCGGATACGGCATAATGGCAGGGACATAAAACCAATCTCACCATTTTGAGCATGAGCATGACTAAAACCAATATGATCACAGGCAACACCGGTGAGTGGGAAGTTATCATCGGGCTTGAGGTGCATGCGCAGCTTACCACCGAGAGCAAACTTTTCTCCGGCGCGCCGACGGCGTTTGGCGCCGAGCCCAACGCGAATGTGTCATTCGTCGATGCGGGCATGCCGGGCATGCTACCGGTCATCAATGAGAAAGCCATCGAACAGGCGGTGCGCACCGGGCTTGCCATTAACGCGCAGATCAATAAAAAATCCGTGTTCGACCGCAAGAATTATTTCTACCCCGATTTGCCGCAGGGCTACCAGATTTCGCAGTTCCTCGATCCCATCGTGGGCAAGGGCGAGGTGCTGCTCGACATGAAGGACGGCGTGAAAAAAGTCGGCGTCACGCGCATTCATATCGAGCAGGATGCCGGGAAATCGCTGCACGAATATAACCCGAAATACACCTATATCGACCTCAACCGTGCCGGCGTGGCGCTGATGGAAATCGTCTCCGAGCCCGACATGCGCTCGGCCGACGAGGCGGCGGCGTATCTCAAAAAACTGCGCGCCATCGTGCGCTATATCGGCGCCTGCGACGGCGACATGGAAAAAGGCAACATGCGCTGCGACGCCAACGTATCGGTGCGCAAGCCCGGAGATCCACTCGGCACGCGCTGCGAAATCAAGAACGTAAATTCTATCCGCTTTTTGCACAAGGCCATCGAGTTCGAGGCCATGCGCCAGGTGGAAATCCTGGAATCCGGCGGCGTCATCCACCAGGAAACGCGGCTGTTCGATTCCGACAAGGGCGAGACGCGCACCATGCGCTCGAAAGAAGACGCGATGGATTACCGCTATTTCCCCGATCCCGATTTGCTGCCGCTGGAATTCGACCAGGCCTATATCGACGCCATCCGCGCCACGTTGCCGGAGCTGCCCGACCAGAAAAAGCAGCGCTACATGGAGAAATTCGGCCTGTCGGCCTATGACGCGGGCGTCATCGTCGCCGAGCAGGAATATGCGGTGTATTTCGAAAAACTCGTCACCAAGGCGGAGCCGAAGCTCGCGGTAAGCTGGATGACCGGCGAGCTGTTCGGTCGCTTAAACAAGCTCGGCGTCGATATTGAGAATTCGCCGATTTCCGCTGAAAAATTCGCCGGATTACTGGCGCTGATGTCCGATAACACCATCTCCGGCAAAATCGCCAAGGACGTGCTCGACCTCATGTTTGAAACCGGCAAGGACGCCGCCGCCATCGTCGAGGAAAAAGGCATGAAGCAGGTGACCGATACCGGCGCCATCGAAAAAGTCATCGACGAGGTGATGGCGGCCAATCCCGATAAGGTCGCGCAATATCGCGGCGGCAAGGACAAGCTGTTCGCATTCTTCATCGGCCAGGTAATGAAGGCCAGCGGCGGCAAAGCCAACCCGGCGGCGGTCAACGAGCTGCTGAAGAAAAAATTAAACGCCTGACTATGCGCTGGCTCAAAAAACGTTTCCGCGCCTGCTTCAACCCGCATAATTTGACGCGCATTCACCTGAAAGATTCTATCGACCGTCACGGGTTTAGCGTCGGCGATTATTCCTACGGCGCGCCCGCCATTCGCTGGTGGGGCGAGAAGGTGACGCTTTCCATCGGCCGCTACTGCTCGTTTGCCGACGGAGTGCGCATTTTTCTCGGCGGCAACCATCGCAGCGACTGGGTTACGACCTACCCGTTTTCCAACCTGCCGTCGCTCTGGCCCGAGGCGCCGAAAACCGCAGGCATGAGCAGTTCGCGCGGCGATGTGACGATCGGCTCGGACGTATGGATCGGCAGCCAGGCGACGATCCTCTCGGGTGTTGCCATCGGCCACGGTGCGATCATCGGCGCCAATGCCGTGGTGACGCGCGACGTCGCGCCCTATGCGATCGTAGCGGGCAACCCCGCGCGCGAGATCCGTAAGCGTTTTTCCGATGCGGTGATTGCGCGGCTGCTGGATACCGCCTGGTGGGAGCGCGATAGGGAAGCGATTGCGCCACTCATTACCTTACTGCAAAGCGACCGCGTTGAGGAATTGCTGGCCGCGCTTGCCGAAAAAGGTTAATCTGGCATGAGGTTTGCTATAACGTTGCCCGAGACATAGTAACCGGGAATAATCCATGATGGATGCCACGATAAAACGATTGTTATGGCTGTCGCCCCTGGCATTTTTGCTCAGCGGCTGCGGCATCTCGGCGGTGGAAGCGTTGGGCGGGGCGACGGCGCTCGTCGTCGGCAGCGAGCTGCAAAAAGAGGGCGTAGAACCGCTTCCTCCTAAAGGTGAGCGCACGATGAAAGGGTTCGCCAACCAGTTTCGCGATAATGTTAAGCTGACCAGCCAAAAAGTGGAAGAATGGTGGCTGACGCCGCTTCCCAGCACCGATCCGCTCCCCCTGGCTCCCTCCTATTGTTACCGCGTGCAGCAGGATGTGCTTTGCTATCGCCAGCCGATGCCGGGCTGGGAGCACCGCCTTGCCGGCTATCAGGGGACGGGCGCGCAACCGCCGGCGCCGGCGACCATGCAGCTTTTACCTGTCCGCACGCTCGATTCGAGCAAGCTGGCGGTGAACCGCCTGGCGGCGGCCAAGCCGGTTTTTGTCCAATTACCGCCCGATGCGAAAGAAGCGCCGAAAGATCCGACGCAGCCCTCGACGGTTGACGCGTCGACCGATCCGCTGCCCGATCCGGTATTGTCACCGCAGCTTTAGAGCATTTCCCATTTAGCCGCGCACGTCGTTATCCTTCGGACTCGTCGCAATCACGTACTATAGTGTACGCTGGATTGCTCCTCGCCTCGGCTGCCTAGTGCGCGACTAAAGCGAAAACGCTCTACCCCGCAAAAACCGGGCCGGGGACTTTCCATTCCATACTGTCGTAGGCGTTGCAGGCCGGGCAATGCGCGTCCCAGTTTTCGCTGACCGTGCTGCAACTGGTGCATTGCCAATGCGCGCCATGCACAGCCTCGGCGCTGCGCGCCAGCCAGCGCCCGGCGGCGTCGAAATCGGAAAACTCGCCCTGTTCCAGATAGGCCATTAATTTGCAGGCCTGCACGCTTTCCTCGTTTTCCAACACTTTCTTGAGCGCACCGCGCGCCATCTCCCATTCCTGCAGTTTGATGGCGGTTTCCGCCAGCGCCAGCCCACTTTGCGGATGCTCGGGCCGCTGGCCCGCGAGTTTCTTGACCCATTTGATCTGCTTGTCTTTGGGCTCCCTAGCGATGAGCAGGCGAAGCTGCTCGGCAAGCTGCGGATGCGGGGTGACTTTCCAGTTTTGCAGGATCAGCTTGATCGCCTTTTCCGGCATGCCGTTGGCGGCGAATACCCGCGCGGCAAACAGCGTGGCGGGCACGAAATTAGGCAACCATTTTAGGCAGAGCTTCGCGTGCGCCAGCGCCATGTCGCCGTGGCCGGATTCCAGCAATTGCTGCCCCTGCGCCAGATGCACCAGCGCGCGCGTGCGGTTGGCCCTGGCGCGGTGCCAGCGGCCTTTGCGCGCCGATTTGTCGATGGCGGCGAGTGCTTCCTGCCAGCCGCCCATGCGCATATGCAGGCTGATGACGGCATTGGCGCTGGCGGCCTCTTTGGGATTGATGCGCTGGGCGCGCTGCGCCAGGTGCAGCGCCTTGGAGAAAAGCTGCTGCTTGCTGGCGCTGTCGCTTAGCGAGCGCGCGGCGAGATATTCGGTCTCCTTGTAGTCGAGCATCTTGCCCAGCAGCTCCTGCGTTTTCACGTCGTCGCCCTGGCTGCGCGCGATTTGCGCCGAAAGCAGCAGCGTCAGCGGCGTCGTGCCCAGGAGTTTTTGCGCCTTGCGCGTATGCGCCTCGGCGGTGGCGATGTCGCTGGCGGCGAGCGCGGCGACGCTGTAGGTGATTTCGGCGAGGCCCTTGCGGTAATGCCGCTCGCTGCGCCGCAGGGAAAAACGCCCCGGCGCCAGGATGAAAGCGCGCAGGAAGATGATCGCATAGGCGAGCACGAAGGCGGCTGCGATAGCCAGCAGCAATAAAAACGCGAGGCTGGTATCGATGCGGTAATCGAACCAGGTCATGGTCACGTCACCGGGATTCTCGGCGACCCATGCCGCCGCGATGCCCACGCAACACAACAATACGAGAAGGAGCAGCAGGTTGATCATTCGCGTGCCGCCGCCGGTGAATCGATCAAGGCCCGCTCAATCGCCTGCAATGCTTCTTGCGCTGCCAGGTAATCTGCCGCGTTTTTCATCCAGGTTTCGGCGTCGGCAGCGGCGGCGGGCGACAATGCTTCCAGTTCCTTGAGACAATTTCCGACATTGCCGCTTTTCAGTTTCGCCTCGGCGCGGGCGATGACGGCTTCGTCGCTGGCGCCTTGCTGCTGCTCGCCGACCTTGCGGATGCGGATAAGCGAAAACACGCTGCCGGGCTCTTCTTTGTATAAGAGGGCGGGGATGGTTTTTTCAAAGCTTTTTTGCAGTACAGCCAGCGTCGGCAGGCCGGTTTCGGCAAACGGCGCCAGCGGCGCGAACAAGGCGCGCTTTTCCGGAACGTCGGCAAATGCGTCCTCGAGCCGTTCCAGCGGCAGCGCAAAACCGTCGCCGCGCGCGATGGCGTCCTTGAGCTGCGAAAAAGCGGTGACGGCGGTGAGGTCGCCGGCCAGGTGCGATTGCGCCGCGACTTGCTCTTTGAGGCCGGCAATCGTGGCTTCCAGCGTTTCCATACGCGTCTGATCGGCGGGCGCCGCCTGGATAGGTGTAGATTCCTCGAGCAGTTTCAATTTATTTTCCAGGCTTTCGATCCGGGCATCGAGCTGCGCGAGCCTATCTTCGGATGGCGGCGTTTCATCGGGAACCGGCGGCGCGGAAGGTGTTTGGTTCACAACCGGCGCGCTGGCTTTTGGGAAAAAATAATAGGGCGCGGCCTGCGTCACCAGCAGCCAGGCGGCGAGCAATACGCCAAGCGTGAAGCCCAGCTTGCGCAGCGTGGTTTGCAAAGCGTAATTCGGTGGCGGCGTGTCGGCGGGCAATTCATCTGGCATGGAAGTTTCCTTTATGTCAGTAGGCATTATCTACGCAGTGAATGAGAGATGCAAGGGTTGCGTTATCGGCCACCGCAATATGCCGCCAGGCCTGGCCGCGCAGCGGCTCGGCGACTGCCTCGCTCAGGCAAAACACATCCAGCGACGAAACATGATCCATGATTTCCGCCTTGGCGAGCAGCTGCATGAAAATCTGTGCGCTGCGCTGTGACATGAATGTAAACGCATCGACTTTGCCGCGCCTGATCTGCTCGACCAGCGTATCGGAAAGCTGCGGCGAGGCGAGGGCGCCATAGGCGACGATCGGCTGGGTCTTCATGCTGAATCCGGCGAGCGTTTCCGGCAGGTCGATGCGCACATGCTGCGCACAGACATAGACGAAGCGCGCCGTGTCGTCATAAGCGTCGGCGATATGATTCACCAATGCCTGCACATTCTCGCCGCACATGCATACGCGCACGAAGCCCAGCGATTGCGCGGTATCCGCCGTGCTCTGCCCGACGCACAGTATCATCGCGTCGCGCAGCTCGCTAAGCGCCGCCAGCGCGCGCGCGCCGTTCTTGCTGGTGACGATGACGGCGTCCGGGTCGGCCATGAGCGCCTGGTGCAATGGCTGGCGCACCGTATGGTTTAAAAAAATTTCCGTCAGCGGCTCATTGATGACGAGATGGCCCAGCGCATGCAGCGCCTGGGTCAGGCCTTCCTCTTCCTGTTGCGGCCGTGTGACGATGATGGTGCGTTGCGACATTGCTGTTGCTGGGGCGGTTTTTTTTGCTACTATGCCAAGCAAATTTTATGTGACAAGCATAAACCGCTCGGAACGAAATATGCCCTGGCAAAAATTTCTCAATATGGACGGATTGCGGCGGCTGACCGACGGCGACCGCGAGATCGAAAAACAATTCGTGACGATGTTCATGGAGACGGCGCAGGACTGCATCGACCAGCTGGCGCCGCTCGTGGAGCATGACGCGCATAACCAGTGGCCGGGCATCGTGCATGCGCTTAAAGGTGCTGCGGCGAACATTTACGCCGAAAGCATGATCGCCTTGTGCCAGGATGCGGAAAAGCTGGAGAATGCCGCGTCGCGCCGGGAAGCCTTTGCACAAATCAAAGCCGAGCTGGCGCGTTACGAGGCAGTGCTCAAGGTTTCGCCTCGATAATCACGATCGCCTGCGCCAGCGGATATTCGTCGCTTAACGTCAGCCATAATTTCGCCGTCATGCCGGCGGGCGTCATATGTTCCAGCCTTTGCAGCGCCGCGCCGTGCAGGCGCAGGAAGGCCGCGCCGCTTTCGAGGTTCGCCACTTCCATATCCTGCCAGGAAATGCCGGCGGCAAAGCCGGTTCCCAGCGCCTTGAGGCAGGCTTCCTTGGCGGCGAAGCGCTTGGCGTAGCTGGCGGCGGTGGTGGCGACGCCGCGCGCTTTTTCGCGCTCGCCTTTCGTAAATACGCGCCGCTCGAAACGCGCGCCGAAACGCGCCAGCGCCTTTTCGATGCGGCGTATGTCGGTGAGGTCGTTGCCCAGCCCCAGTATCATGGCCGCACCTCGCCAAGGAGGCGTTTCATTTTTTGGATTGCCTCTTTCATGCCCACGAACATCGCCTCGCCCATCAGGAAATGGCCGATATTGAGCTCGATAATTTCAGGAATCGCCGCAATCGGCGCGACATTATCGTAATTCAGCCCGTGGCCCGCATGGACCTCGAGGCCGAGCTGCGCAGCAAGCTGCGCAGCGGAAGACAGGTCACGGATAACGGGTAACAGATCAGTAGCCTGTTTTCCGTTTCCTGTTGCCTGTGCGTAGCAACCCGTATGCAGTTCCACCGCTTTAGCGCCGATGCGTTTGGCCGCCTCGACTTGCGCCGTGTCCGGGTCAATGAACAGCGACACGCGGATGCCGGCATTTTGCAGCGGCTCGACATAGGCTGCGAGTTCTTTTTCCATGGCAACGGCATTGAGGCCGCCTTCGGTGGTCAGCTCGCGGCGGTCTTCCGGCACCAGGCACACGGCGTGCGGCTTCACATGCAAGGCGATGGCCTGCATCTCGCCGGTCGCCGCCATCTCCAGATTGAGCGGCAGGGCAATCTCGGCCTTGAGCTTGGCGACGTCGCCGTCGCGTATATGGCGGCGGTCTTCGCGCAGATGCACGGTGATGCTGTCGGCGCCCGCTTCCATCGCGATGCGCGCCGCGCGGATCGGGCAGGGATGCTCGCCCCCGCGCGCATTGCGCAGCGTGGCGACATGGTCGATATTGATGCCCAGGCGGATCATAGAATTTTGAGTCATGGATGTAACGCTGCGTTGCTAGTGCGGTGACCAAGGCGTATAAAAGGTTTCTCGATAGTGTAGTATGTTATACTGGCTGCCAGTAGAGTACAACCCAGGGGAATAATGGGGGTCGCGTTGTGCCAATACGCATCGAATAACACGAAGATAATTCCATGTATAAGATACAGGCTATAGCTGATTCTCCCCAGGAAGCGGGATATAGGATTTGCAAAAACATAAACCCATTTTCGCCCTGCCAGAACGCAAGCAAGAATCATCAACGCGAAGATATGCGAAGGTAAAAACGTATAGGGCCTAATGTTCACACCGATGACTTGTTTTGGGCCTGGCCAGGCGTAGAGGGCTATTGCGATGAGACATACGGGAACAATAATATTCCACATATATTTCATCCGCGAGAGCTCTTTTGAGAATGAAAAATATATATATCCTGCCGAGGCGCCGCCCATAAAAATACTCATATATTGCCAGGGATGATGGGGGGCTTTGGTAGGTGGAATGGGTACAAGGCACAACAATATTTCCCAGAACAACACGGATAGAACAGCTTTATATTTTGTCTGCAGCGGCAGCAAAAGCAGCACGGAGGCATAGATGGGAAAAATAAGATAAAAGCGAATCTCAATCGGAATCGTCCAGAAATGCGCCCAAGCGTCGTTTAGTAATAGCTGCTGTGTAAAATCATATCCTGGCAGCTCTCTGGTTCGAGGTCGAAGCAAGTGGCTCGCTATCGAAATATCGATCACGGTCGAGAGATGCCAGGCTATCAAAGTTAAAAAAAGAAATAACGGATAAATACGAAAGAAGCGTCGAATGAGAAAACCCTTCCAGTAGCGTAACGAAAATTGCAGCGGCGTATAGAGATAGGCCATCAGAAAGCCGCTTAAGGTAAAAAACAATACGACACCTAAGCCACCTATTTGAGGGTTGAGAGGTGGCAACCATCCCATTCCAGCAGAATGCGCATATATGACCATCAAGCACGCCATGCCTCGCAGGCCATCGAGTGGGGGTATGATTTCCTTATTGGTCATTTACGTCTGATAGCGCTCGACGTTTTGGACGACTTCCTTGGAGCGCAGGCCGGCGATGATGTTGCCGAGATGGCGCAGGTCGCGCACTTCGATGTCGAGCAATATCTCGAAAAAATCGGTCGAGCGGTTGATGATCTTGAGGTTGCTGATATTGCCGTTTTCCTTGGCGATGACGTTGGTGACGGTGGCCAGCGCCGCCGGCTCGTGGCTGACATGCGCGCGCAGCCGCGCGATGTGGCCGCCTTCCATGTGGTCGCGCTCCCAGGCGACGTCGATCCAGCGTTCCGGCGCGTCGGCGTAATTTTCCAGCGTCTCGCACTCCATCGTGTGGATGGTCACGCCCTTGCCGGTGGTGACGATGCCGACGATGCGGTCGCCGGGGATCGGATGGCAGCAGCCGGCGAAATACAGCGCCATGCCGGGAATCAGGCCCTTGATCGGCATCGGCGCGCCCGCCGCCGATTTTTTCTTGCGGAACGGATTGGTGAAGTTTGAGATCACCGAGCCGACGCCGCTGTTGTTTTGCGGCTTTTTCTGCCCGATCACGACGTCGGTCACTTGCTGGCGCGACAGCAGCCCTTCGCCGACATCGGCGAGCAGATCGTCGACTTCCTTCTTGCCGAAATGCGGCAGATGCGGCTCGATCATTTTCTCGCTGAAATCTTCGTTTTCCTGCTTGAAGGTTTTGGTGAGGATGGCGCGGCCCAGCGCGATATATTCGGTGCGCTGCTGCGTGCGCACATATTTGCGTATCTCCGAGCGCGCCTTGCCGGTGACGACGAACCGCTCCCAGGTCGGCGAGGGGGTTTGCGTCTTGCTGGTGATGATTTCCACCTGGTCGCCGTTTTTCAGCTTGGTGCGCAAAGGCACGATGCGGCCGTTGATCTTGGCGCCGACGCAGGTATCGCCGACGCCGGAATGGACGCCGTAGGCGAAATCGACCGGCGTGGCGCCGCGCGGAAACGCGAGAATATCGCCTTTGGGCGTGAAGCAGAACACCTGGTCCTGGTACATTTCGAGCTTGGTGTTTTCGAGGAACTCTTCCGGGTTTGACGATTTATCCAAAATTTCCAGCAGCTCGCGTATCCAGCGGAACTGCTTGCCGTCCTTGAGCGGATGCCCGCTCTGCTTATAGGCCCAATGCGCCGCCAGGCCGTATTCGGCGATTTCGTCCATGGCTTCCGTGCGTATCTGGATTTCGATGCGCTGCTGGCCGGGGCCCAGGATGGCGGTATGCAGCGATTGGTAGCCGTTGGATTTGGGCGTCGAGATATAGTCTTTGAAGCGGCCGGGAATCGTGTGCCACTGTGCGTGGATGGCGCCCAGCGCCTGGTAGCATTCGGCGATGTCGCCTACGACGATGCGGAAAGCGACGATGTCGGTCAGCTGTTCGAAGCTGGTGTTTTTGCCTTCCATTTTTTTCCAGATGGAAAAAGGTTTTTTCTCGCGGCCGATGATTTGAGCGTTGGCGAGCCCGGCCTCATGCAGTTTTTCTTCGATGATGGCCTTGGTTTTTTCCAACTCGGCGGCGCCTTGCTCGCGCAAATAATCGAGGCGCTTGATGATGGATTCGCGGGCCTCGGGGTAAAGCTCCTTGAAGGCCAGCTCCTGCAATTCCTCTTTGACATGGCGCATGCCGATGCGCTCGGCCAGCGCCGCGTAGATCTCGACGGTTTCGCGGGCGATACGCTGGCGCTTTTCCGGGCTTTTGATGTGCCCCAGCGTTTCCATGTTGTGCAGCCGGTCGGCGAGCTTGACGAGCAGCACGCGCAAATCTTCCGACATGGCGATGAGCAGCTTGCGGAAATTTTCCGCCTGTTTGAGGTTTTCCGATTTGCCTTCCAGCCGCGACAGCTTGGTGACGCCGTCGACCAGCCCGCGAATTTCTCTGCCGAAACTCGCCTCGATATCGTCGAGGCTGACCTCAGTATCTTCGACGACGTCGTGGAGCAGGGCGGTGACGATCGAGGCGGTGTCGAGCTTGAATTGCGTTAGTTTATAAGCGACTTCGACCGGGTGGGAAAAATACGGGTCGCCCGAGGCGCGCTTTTGCGCGCCATGCGCTTTCATGGCGAAGACATAGGCGCGGTTGATCATGTCCTCATCCGCGTCAGGGTCGTAAGATTTAATTTTTTCAACTAGTTCGTATTGGCGAATCATTGCAATAGTCTAACGTAAACGCCGCAATCTGTACAGCGCAAGAAGCCCAATGTCCTGAAACTCCCCCTTCCGGGACAACGAAAAATCGTGTTTTCCTTTTCATAATAACCTAGGAAAGGAAAACCCATGACTTCTCAACCCGGTTCCCTCGTGCTGCTCAAAGTCGGCGATGGCGGCGCGCCAGAAACCTTCACGCCCGTCGGCGGGCTGGTGCTCACCAGCTTTATCCATCGCAACGAGGGCATTGACGCCACTACCCTCGATTCCGGCGCATGGCATGAGCTGCTCGAAGGCGCTGGCATGAGAACGGTGTCCATTTCCGGCTCCGGCAGGTTCACCGATTCGGCGGCGGAAGAGGCCGTGCGCGCCAACGCCATGAATGCCTCGATCAGGAACTACCGGATCACGTTTGGCAATGGCGACGTGCTGTCCGGGAAATTCCAGATCATGTCCTATCAGCGCGGCGGCGCCAACGGCAATATCGAGGTCTATAGCCTGTCGCTCGCATCCTCCGGCCCGATCACCTTCACGCCCGCGCCTTGATATAAATAGCTCTCATGGTTAAGACCCAAAAACGGCAACGCTTGCAACCATCATTATGGCAAAAATGACAAGAAGAAGAGCTAATAATATGATGAACAGTCGGGCCAAAAAAATATGGTTTTTGCGTGGGAGGCTGCGCGAGCATTGCCATAAGCAGAATAAGGCGAAGAACGCATATGAAAATAAGATGCCGATTTGCAAAGCGGAGTAATACAACCAGCGAAAATCCACATCGTTTTGAAGTGATTCCGTAATGATATGACTCCACTCGGAGCAGCATTTAGGCATGACATAACGATAGCCCCCAAACCATAGGCAAGAACCAATCACTCCGGGAAAAAGGATTGCTTGGTAAAACGGGGCTTTGCCACGCAGAAAAGATAAAAGGAAATTTTTCATATAGGCCTTACGGGACATGGCAAGTGATGATATATGGTTTTTATGAATATAAATAACATTAAACGGGGAAGGCTGTGCCGAACCCTATGGTTTTTCGGACGCATACTGATGTTTTTTGCAGTATGGTATGTGTTTCTATTAGCAAGTACCAAATATTATTACCACGCTATCAGCGATGTCGGTGCGCCGCTATTTTCTTTAGGCCTTTTTTTTGCAACACCCATCGTGTTTGCAATATGGATTGCGCTGGATTTTTTTTACTCCCGTAAAGGAGCGTCCCTGAAAAAATTATGGCTTCTATTTTGCGCGGTAATGACCCTGCAAATACTTCTAAGCCCACTCTGGCTTTTGGTAGGGCTTACGATAGCGTATTGGGTGAAACTATTATTTTTTAGATAGAGACTAGTTATGCCGAGAATTTTTGTAGCATCAAGAGTCATAGCCGGTGACATAGGAAATGAGTTCGGAGTACTCATACCTATAATTGATGCCAGGCATTTATTTCTTATTTTCCAATATGGTTATGGCGATGAGCTTATCATACGCGGCGGACCTGAGTACGACAATCCCTTTGCATTTGGTAGAATCAGAACTCAAGCAAATGTGAATCCGCTTGATACAAGAGATAGTCCTCTTGATGCTTCAGGATTGGCTATAGCGATTTCGAGAGCAGAGCTCGATTTGCAAGGTCAAGATCCTTATGCAGTATGGGATACTATGATTGCGCGTGCTGACGCCATTAATAAAAGCAATATACCTTATGCAATGTATTTAGACGCACAAAATAGTAACTCCGTAGTCGCTTCGGTAATGGATGCTGCTGGTTTTAGCGTTGCAGCTAACTTGCCACCAGGGAGCGTTCTCGATGACTTTCCAGGAATTAGCAATTTACTAAATTTTTCAAGTTTTGACCTCCCCAACCCCTTTGCCGGGTTCGATAATCCGTTCGATTTCGATTTTTCGGACGGGCTGGAGTTGCCGTCCTTTGACTTTCCGAACTTGGAGGCGAGCTCTCCGTCCTTGCCGTCGCTTGAGCTGCCCGACTTCGATTTCGGCAGCGTTTTCGGCGTCGGATTTTTCGACGATTAGCGATTGCTCCATCGCCTAAAAAACGGCGATCTTTCCGGAAATCGTGAAGTATTTTTAATTAAAATATATTTATAATCGGTGCGAATTACTAGACTCGCGGGTGAGGCTTTTGTGCAATAGAATTTAACGCTATATTAAGTAGTAAAGTTCTACAATTCATGCTGGTTTAATAGCCTCTTTTTTATAGGCACTGTTAACTGAATATTGATATGACTGCGACGAAACGATTTTTTGAAATGGCTAGGAAGAAGGCGCCGCCCATAGTTTACGCTACGGGCAAGCCTTATGACGCAGCCATTTCAAAAAAGCGACCGTCCCTAAAG